>CAXMUH010000069.1:0-47156 GCA_964196565.1 uncultured Legionellaceae bacterium
TAAAATACGCAGCATATTTTCTTCTTTAATCTCTAATGCAATGCGAATTTTTTTTAGTATCATATTGTTCGTTAAAATACTGCCGTCAGTATCCGGTTTTTTATCGCTGGGTCCGCGTTTATAAATAATTAAACCATTTAAAAAAGAGCTCATGACTTCATTTCTGCACTCCAGATAGCCTTCATCCTCTTCTTTTTTAAGCATATGAATTACGCTGGCTTCGTCTTCAGTTCTTGATGCAAGCTTAAAAATTTTAACCATGGTGGCATTTTTAATATTTAAAGCGTAGCGTAATCTGCGTAGAATGTCGTTATTAGTCATTGTGTCCTCAATTGATAAGATTTTTAATAAATTGGAATAACGCTTTATTGGCGCCTAGATTTTTTTGTTGATCACGCTCTGATTTTGCTTTGCGAATTAATTGACGTAATTGTTGAGCGTTATCACAAGGATATTGATGCATAAATTCAGTTAAAGCTTGCTTGTCATCTGACAGTAAGCGCGAGCGCCAGTCTTCCATCAAATGGAAATTCTGCGTATTTAATTCAATCCCTTTGGTGATTTGATCGTAAGCTTTTTGTATCTCGTCTATGTTTTCGATCTTTCGCATCACTTTTCCGATAAATTGTATATGGCGCTTTTTAGCTACGTTGCTGGTAATTTTTTTAAACTGAATGATGGCTTCTAGTAACTCTTCTGGCGCAGGAACTTTTGCCAGTTGACTGGGTGTCAGCTGGGTGAGGCTAACGCCAAGGTCTTGCAGAGCTTTGGCTTCACGCTTGATTTGAGATTTGCTCTTTTCTTGTTCCATCGGGGAATTATAGCAGTTCCACTGCTGATGTATACGAGTTTAAAAGCTCCCACTCCGGGAATAGCAAAGTGCCACTTTGCTATTCCCGGAGTGACTGCTAAATTTGACAAATTGTTCGATTAACTTCCAGGATCTCTAGATTTTCAAAATGGCGTGTGGCTTCTTTGGGGTCTAGAAACGGAGCGGGTACAACATGGCCATCTCTTACTGCCATCATGATACAGGTGTCACCAGCCATTAACGCATCGACGGCTTTTGCGCCCATAATCGATCCCATGACTCGATCTTTAACCGTCGGTGTTCCGCCGCGTTGAATATGACCTAAAACACAGACTTTATATTCGATACCCGTTTGTTCTTTAATTTTGTGCGCCAGATCAAAGGTATGTCCTGGTAGATCAGATTCGGCGGCGATAATAATTGAAGTCATTTTTTTGCCGCCTTGATCTTTTATTTGATGTGAGAGTTTCTCAATCGAAATAGGATATTCAGGGATTAATATAAATTCAGCGCCGGCAGCAATGCCAACTTCAACTGCGATAAATCCGGATGAGCGTCCCATGACTTCAATGATAAAATTGCGGTCGAGGCTAAGTGCCGTATCACGGATTTTGTCAATGGCATCAATCGCGGTATTGCAGGCGGTATCAAAGCCAATGCAATATTCAGTACCCATAATATCGTTATCGATAGTGCAAGGAATACCAATCACATTGGGTCCGCCTTCGTGTTGCAATAATGCTGCACCGGTAAAACTTCCGTCGCCGCCTAAAACAACCAGGCCGTCTATTTTTTCTTTTTTTAAAAAAGCACGCACATGATCGCGAACCTTTTGGTCACGAAATTTTGGAATGCGTCGTGTTTTTAAAATTGTTCCGCCTCGCTGAATGCAATTGGCCATTGAGCGTGGTGATAGTGGAATGAGTTTTTCGTGGACGAGGCCACCAAAGCCATTTTCTGAGCCGAATACTTCGATTCCTTTATGGATAGCGGTTCGAACCACGGATCGCAGGGCCGCATTCATACCAGGAGCGTCTCCACCAGAAGTTAAGACAACAATTTTTTTGATGGCTTTAGTCATAGTTAATTAATCTCTTTATTCGCTTTGATTCTGGGCTCTAACCAGGGTATTAAATCATAAGCCGATTGAATAATATAGTCAGCTTGCCAATTTTCAGGGTTATCTGTTTGTGCAATATATCCATAAGCTGCTGCGATGCCAAACATGCCAGCCGCTTTTGCTGCCATAATATCGGTTTTTGCATCGCCTACATAAACACAGCGTTGGTGCGCAATTTGGTGAATGTTACGACAGGCATAACGTAACGGCAATGGGTGCGGTTTGCAATAGGGTAGTGTTTCTCTGCCGACTAACCCATGGTGAGCGAGCTCATGTTGTAAGTGTTGAACTAAGGGTTGTGCCAGCCAAGTTGGCTTGTTGGTTATAATTCCCCATGGCACGTGTTGCTGGTTGAGTAGGCCTAATACCTCGCGGATTCCCGGAAATAGATGGGTATTTTGAGTCAGTAATTGTTGATAGGCTTGCAGTAATTCTTGTTTAATTTGATTATACTTCGGGTCTTTTAAGCTAATATCAAAGGTATTCGTGATAATAGAAGCGGTACCGCCACCAACAAGCGGTCGAATAAAATAAAGCGGCTTGGATTTTTTGCCATGATGTACCAGAACTCGATTGGTGGCATGGGCTAAATCAGTTGCGGTATCCAACAGTGTTCCATCGAGATCGAAAAATACCGCTTGGATTTCATCTTTTGGAAACAACTTATGATTCCTTAAGTTGATAGCAGGTAAGGTAGTTGACTGAAATATCTTTTCCTAGGGAGAATGTTTTTTTAAAAGGGGAATATTGCATTCCACTTAAATCCACTAAAGACAATTTTGCATTTACGGCCCACTGATTTAATTCAGATGGGCGAATAAATTTTGAATAGTCGTGTGTGCCTTTAGGCAATAAATTTAATAAGTATTCAGCGCCTAAGATTGCAAATAAATAGGCTTTGGGGTTGCGATGAATCGTAGAAAAAAACACGCGGCCGCCAGGTTTTAATAATTTGGCGCAAGCTTTTATAATTTGGTCAGGTTGGGGCACATGCTCGAGCATTTCCATGCAGGTGACCACGTCAAACTTATTGGCGTTGGTATCGGTGAGTGCTTCGACGCTAATGTGTTGATAGTCAATATTTAGATTTTGTTGTTGTGCATGCGCTTTGGCTGCAATAAGTACTTGCTCGCTTAAATCAATTCCGCTGGCGTGAGCCCCTTCTTTTGATAAACTTTCAGTTAATATTCCGCCGCCGCAACCAACGTCAACCACTGTTTTATTCTTTAGGGTGGTAAATTGTTTAATATAATCTAAACGCAGTGGGTTAAGGTCATGCAGCGGCTTCATTGGCCCGTTTGGGTTCCACCAATCTTCAGCGATTGTGTCAAACTTTGCAATTTCTTGCGGATCGATATTTTCGTTGTTCATTTTATATAACAGCTTTTGTATTAATAAATCGCAATATATTGTCTATTTCCAGATTTAATTCCTTTATCCAATCATCTAAACCTTGATATTGTTTTTGTTTTAGACTGGATTCAAGCTTTATGGTTATTTCTCGCAAGTGCGGAACGCCGCAATAGCAGCATGAGCCATGCAATTTGTGAATATGATCGAGCAGCTGGTTAAATTTCTTTTCTCTATATGTTTGATTTATTGATCTTTTCACATCCGGAAGTTCAGCGCCGAGCATTGAAATCATTTCTTTTGCGAGTTCTGGCTTATTATTTGTTATTTTAAGAACATATTGCCAATCTATTGGATTATTAGCGTCTACCATGGCGCCTTCCTTACATTCTGAATCAGGCACCATTATATCGAGTTAAGGGGTTATGTGAAATAGAAATTGTAAGTTGATTAAAGTTTGATAAACGCGGCGCTTAAGCCCTCCTGAAAACTTAATGTTTATCATCACATGGTTGGCAATCAATAATATCCGGCTCAGGTTGCAGGGTCACATGGGTGATATTGTAGCTGGCTTTAAGTTGTTGTTGTAACTTAACCAGTATGGAGGCCCAGCTACTGAGCTCATGGATATTTATGTGTGCAGAAAGTGCAACTCGGCCAGAGGATAAAGTCCACACATGCAGATCATGAATATCCGAAATGCCCTCAATATCGCGCATGGTACTGGCTACCGTATTTAAATTGATATGTGCCGGCACGCCTTCCATTAGAATTAAGATGGATTCTCGCAGCAGGCGGATACTGGATATCATAATCATAATGCCGATTAAGATCGATAAAACGGGATCGATTAATAACCATCCGGTGTAATAGATAACGGCACCACTGACCAGAGCCGCAACTGACGCGAGTAAGTCGCTTAGCACGTGAAGCATGGCGGCGCGCATATTTAAATTTTGTTCCCCGCGGCTTAATATCCATGCGACCAGTAGATTGATGATGATACCAATAGCGGCGACAAAAATTACCATGCCACCTTTAATATGTTGCGGTGGATGATGAATGCGTGATATTGCCTCAACAATAATCGCAACTGAGATAGCAATTAGAAGAAGGCTACTGATCCAGGCAGCTAAAATTTCGGCGCGACCAAAACCATAGCTGTGCTTTTTGGAGGGTGGTTTTAGCGCGATCCAGGCTGCAAAAGCAGCTATGGTAAGTGCAATCGCGTCTGATGCCATATGTCCGGCGTCACCCATCAGTGCTAAGGAGTTTGCCCACCAGCCACCGACCGCTTCAACCACTGCAAAAACACCAACTAGGATGATGGCTAGGATCAGAATTTTAAATGAACTGTTTTTGCCGTGACTGTGACTGTGGTTATGATGATCGTGCATTGATGTATCCTAAATGTAGTCTTGCCCAGTATTATGCGAGCCACTATACATTAATTTTTGCCATAAAGCAGCGGAGCCTGAAGCTAGGCGTTGCGGCAATGTTTTTTTCATCTGATATTGTAATTGATAAATATCAGATGATTTAGATGCTGCTAACAGATAGTCATCGCTGGTTCTTAGTTCATCGACCAGTTTTAGCTCATGCGCCTTTTCACCAAACCAGTGCTCGCCAGTGGCGACTTGATTGATATCCAGTTCGGGGCGATGTTGTTGCACAAAGTTTTTGAAAAGAATATGGATATCATCAATGTCTTCTTGCATTTTTTCGCGACCTTTTTCAGTATTTTCACCAAAAATGGTCAGGGTGCGTTTAAATTCCCCAGCGGTAATTTGTTCAAAATCAATATGCTTATTTTTCAGATAATGATAGAAATTGGGAAGTTGGGCTATAACGCCAATCGAGCCAATAATGGCGAAAGGTGCTGCGATCACATGGTTAGCAACACAGGCCATCATATAGCCACCACTGGCGGCTACTTTATCAACTGAAATCACCAACTTGATTTTAGCGGCGCGAATTCGATTTAGCTGAGAGGCCGCAAGACCATAAGCGTTGACCATGCCGCCACCACTTTCGAGGCAAACTAATACTTCGTCTTTTGGTGTGGCAATAAGTAAGAGCGCAGTGATTTCCTCACGCAGGGCAGTGACTGCTGAGGCGCGAATGTCGCCATGGAAATTTATCAGGAACAGACGTTTGCGATCTTTCGCTTTATGCCGGGCCTTATCTGCTTTTGCTAATGCTTTAATTTTCTTCTTATCTTCGAGTGCCCCGAGCAGGGTGTCACTGTACTCTTTATATGTATCGTTGATGAGCTTGACCGTTAGCTTACCCTTAGTTTTGGTCTTACCTTTTAGGGCAATGGCCATAAGGCCAGCAAAAATGCATAAGATTGCCACAACGACACTGATTAGCTTAACGAGAAACAGGCCGTAATTGTTTAAGAAATGCATTATTGTCTCCAGTATAGATGTTGAATTTTGCTGCTTCTAATGGTAGCGCGGATTCTGTGAAAAAGGAAATTATTGGATATTGAATTCACCTGAGCTGAATGATTCCCGGCCAGCTTTACGCTGACCGGGCTACTTCTCATCTGAGCGTGAGGATTGACCAGAATGATGTATTTAGTTTGTTGGCTATTCGGCTACGCTTTCTGCGCCAACGTTTGCTTCTTCTAGCAGTTCTTCTTCTTCCATTGTTAGAGCAGGTTGGTTGTCTTCTATGCTAACTTTTTCCACAGTAGGCTCAACTTTTGCTGCTTTAACAGTTTTGGCTTTGCGCTTTTTGGTGGTTTTTGGCTTTTTGACTTCAACTTTAACTTCATCTTTTTTAGCTTTGCGCATTTCTGCTAGCATTTTAACTTCTGAGCTTAAATCCGCAATCATTTGCTTAGCTGCTTGCATAGCGTCTTTAGCTTCGGTCATGGATTTAATGGTGTCGTTGATTTCATTTTCACACTTTTTATATTGAGCTTGTGCTTTTTTGATTTGAGCTTTTGCGGTGGCGCCAGCTTTACCTTTATTTTTCTTTTCAAGGTCAGCAAGCTTCTTTTTATTGGTTTTTAGTTTAGCTTTTAGCTTAGCTAACATAGGCTTAAGTTTAGCTGCGCGTTTTTTAGCTGAATCCGCGTCTGTTTTGCTCTGCGCTTTTAGCTCACTATATAGGCTGTTGATTTGTACGCGGGCGCTTGGCTTTGCGCTTCGTTTGGTGGCACGTTTAGCTGTTTTAGCTGTTTTAGCTGTTTTTGTAGCTTTTGCTGGTTTTTTTGTGGTTTTTTTTGTTTTAGGCATGTTAATGCTCCTCTGTTATTAAATATCAAATCAAGAAAAAATTTCCTGAAGAAAATCTTCCATGGCGCGCATTGAGCGCTTCTCCATTACTTCACTGTAAACTGTACCAAGGCTGGGATCGTTAGCCAGTGGATTGGTAAATGAATGCTGGGTGTTGCCATACATGTGAACCTGCCAGTCGACTTTGGCTTCTGTCATCTCTTTCGCAAACGCCTGCACAGAATCAGGTAAAATCATTGGGTCGTCGTATCCGTGTAGCGCGAGTATTTTTGCTTTAATTGTCTGGCTGTCTAAGTTATCAGGGGCAAACAAATGGCCATGAAAACTCACTGCGCCTTTGATGTCAGCGCCTGCGCGTGCTAAATCAAGCGCGCATAGACCGCCAAAACAGAATCCGATGATTGCAATTTTGTCTTGATCGACAAAGGGTTGGCTTTTTATAGCCTCTAGAGATGCCAGCAGTCGTCGACGCAATAAAGATCGGTCATCCATAAAAGGCTGCATCAGGGCTGCTTTTTCATCATTGTTGGCACCTTGCTGGCCGTTACCATAAATATCAATAGCAAAGCCAACCAATCCGAGATGACTCAGCATGTCAGCTTTAGCATCTGCAAATGCGTCATGCCCGGTCCAGTCTGGGCAAATCAGCACAGCTGGCATCGGTGTTGATGCGGCGTTTTCATCAAAACTGATATAACCTTTGAGTGGTGTGTCTCCATCAAGGTAATCAAGTTGTTGTTGTGTCATTTAAGATAACCCGGCTAATATTTTTAATTTTAAGTTTTTATAAAAACTCTGAAACTATTTATTTAGTTTATATCACAACTGTTGCATAAGTGCTATGAAAAAAATATTAATCTAGGTAGCGTCTACTAACATGCTTTAGAAAAAAATCAGCATTGAGTTCTGAGTTGGTTGCATCTTTTAGGAGTTGATTGAAACTCACAGCGGATCCGCGTTGATGAATGTTTTTCCCAAGCCATTCAAACAAAGTTGTAAAATTTCCCTGTTGTATCTCGCTAGATATTTGTGGATGTTGACTAATGGCTGTGGCATAGAGTTGTGCCGCCACTAAACTTCCAAGGGTATAAGCAGGAAAATACCCAAATAATCCAGCTGCCCAGTGCACATCTTGCATCACGCCGTCTTGATAATTGTCCTTGGTGCTGATTCCCAAATATTCAGACATCTTTTGATCCCACAGTTCGGGCAATTCATTCACGCTAACTTCATTATTGAAAAGCGATTTCTCGATTTCATAGCGCAAGATAACGTGCAATGGATAGGTGAGCTCATCAGCGTCGACTCGTATCAATCCGGGTTTAACTTCTGTGTATATTCGATGGAGATTTTCTGCTTCAAACGCGAGTGTGTTACCAAAACTGCGTTTAACCAATGGAGATAGAAAATGCATAAACTCCATGCTGCGACAGGCTTGCATTTCCACGAGTAATGACTGGCTTTCGTGAATACTCATGCTGTTGGCACGGCCAACGGGTTGAGTGAGCCAATTTTTTGGTAGCCCTTGTTCGTAACGCGCATGGCCGGTTTCATGGCAAATTCCCATGAGGGCAGTCAAAAATTCTTTTTCATTGTAACGGGTTGTGATGCGCACATCTTCTGGAACTCCACCACAAAATGGATGATGACTGGTATCAAGGCGTCCGTGGTTAAAGTCAAAACCAAGTGCTTGCATTAAGTCCAGTCCCAGTTGCTTTTGGGAGTCGATCGTAAATGGTCCTTGGAGGGCGATGGTGTGTTGTTTACTTTGACGTTCTATAACTTTTTGCACGATGTTCGGTAGTTTTTGTTTAAGCGTATTAAAAATTGGCTCGATAACTTGTTGATTGATATCAGGTGAGAAGTCATCAAGTAGTATATCATAAGGATTTTTATTAAATTTTTGTGCACGGATATCGGCGGATTGCTTGATAAGTTTAATATTTTCGTCCAATAATGGGGCGAAATCTTTCCAATTATTTTCAGCGCGGTATTGTCGCCAGGCCTGCTCAGTTTGCATGGTGGTATTGGCGAGCTTTTCCACCAGATCAGTGGGTAGACAGGTGGCGTTTTGATATTTTTTTTCGATAAGGGCTAAGTTAGCGCTTTGCCACTTATCAAGTGGTAATGCTTTTGAGGATTCGATAAGACCCTTAACTTTTTTGTCGATTAACATTTGATGCGAAAGCGTTTGCAGCGCTGCCAGTGCTTTCGCGCGAGCTGGCCCACCACCTACTGGCATCATTACCGCTTCATCCCAGCCAGCGATTGCTTGAAGGTGTTCTAAATGATTTAAATTTGTGAATAATGCTTCAAGTTCAGCGTAAGAATTCATTTGAGGTAGCCTTTTTGATGTTGGGAGGTAGAAAATAGTTTAACAAAACGATCCATCAGCTGCCAAGCTTTAATAATTCCCAATACTTTTCATAGATCGCGATGGCGGGCCCTACATCCGTTTCAAGTACGCTACGCTTTAGGGTCGAAGGGGATGGGTTGAGCACCAAACTTTGGCGCATCAATTTTGGTAATCGTTTTATCGCTGCAAGATTTGGTGAGGAGTAGCCATTGCTGATGGCGATTTCTGCGGCAATTTCCGGCCGGTTAAGGAAATTTATAAACTTATAGGCATTTTGTAAGTGAGGGGCGTTTTTAGGGATGGCGATCGAGTCAATCCACAGCACATAAGTTCCCTTGGGATAGATAAAGTGGACATGTTTGTTTTCGCGCTGAACTTGGAAAATATCGCCATTCCAGCCCATGCCGAGGGTGGCATCTTCATCAACATAGATATTTTGTTCGGCTTCAGTATTAAAGAGCTTTATGTTGGGCAACAATTGGCGTAATTTCTCAAAGGCTTGATGAATATGTTTTGGATTCGTATCATTTACAGAATACCCGAGTGTTATCAGCGCAACACTGAATGTTTCGCGCATGTCATTTAAAATCAGCAGTTGGTTTTTATATTTTTTGTTCCATAAATCTTGCCATCGATTCAGTTTCGATGGGTCGAAGTATTTATCGTTTACCGCAATCCCGGTTGCGCCCCATGTATAAGGTAGGCTGTAATTGTTATCTGGGTCAAACTTTCGTCTGAGAAAGGCTGGGTTTATGTTTTTTCGATTTGGGATTTTGCTGAGATCGAGTTTATGTAACATGCCCTCAGCTGCCATGCGGTTCACATAATAGCTGCTGGGTACAATAATATCGAAGCCGATATCGGGGTTGGCTTTTAGTTTGGCATACAGAATGTTGTTGCTATCATATTCCAGATAATTGATGTGTATTCCAGTTTCGTGTTGAAATTGCTGAATGATTTTGTTGGGTAAGTAGTTGGCCCAGTTATACACGTTTAGAATTTTGTCAGCAGCGAGGGTGGGTTGCCAAAACAGCAATATGAGTAGAATCCACGAAGTTCTCATGCTTTTTTTCTCATTAGAAATTGAGTGGTGACGACCACAAGTAAAGTAAAAACAAACAAAATAGTGCTTAATGCATTAACTTCCGGGCTGACCCCTAATCGCACCATGGAGTATATTTTTAGCGGTAAGATTTCAAAGCTGGGTCCGGTTACAAAGTAACTGATAATGACATCATCGAGCGATAGGGTAAAGCTAAGCAGCCAACCGGAAATCAATGCTGGCAATAACAGCGGCATTAAGATTTTAAGGAAAATAATATGTTCTTTGGCGCCAAGATCTCGTGCCGCTTCGATAATATGCCGATTTATTCCACTTAGACGTGCATTTACGGTGACAAACACAAAGGGGATGCAAAATGTAATGTGCGCTAATAACAACGACCAAAATCCCAGCGAGAAGTGCAGTAATCGGTAAAGTAGCAATAATGAGATTGCGATCACAATGTCGGGAAGGATAATCATTATAAAGAGTAAGCCATGCAATGCATTTTTACCCAAAAAGCGATATCTAAATAAACTGACGGATGCGATGGCGCCAAGGACTGATGCCAGGGTTGCAGCGATGGTGCCAACAATCAGTGAGTTGATCGCTACTTGAATGAGGTCAGTATCCTGTAAAAGTTGTTGGTACCAGCTAAAGGTAAAACCGCGCCAAAGCAATGAATAGCGAGCGTTGTTAAATGATAGCCAGATGATAATACCGATCGGCACATATAAGAAAACATAAATTAGGGTGAGATAGCTGCGGCTGCCGATCCGATTCATATTAGTAATTCCTCACTTTGGCGGCCTTTGGCAAAGTGACGATAGATTGCGATAAGCAATAACATCAGTACGGTGAGGACAATGCTGGTGGCAGCACCTCCAGGCCAATCACGCATACTGAGAAATTGGTTTTGAATTAAGTTTCCGGCCAGCATGCTTTTAGCACCACCTAGAAGCACGGGGATATAAAAAAGTGTCATCGTTGGTAGAAATACCAGCAGGCAGCCGGCAAAAATTCCTGGGCGTGTTAACGGTAATATAATGCGAGTAAATAAACGAATGCGTTTAGCGCCTAAATCACGCGCAGCTTCCAATAATCTGCGATCGAGTTTGTCGATATTGGAATAGAGCGGCAGAATCATAAACGGCAACAGATTATACACGCTGCCGATTAACACCGCGGTGTTGGTGTAGAGTAATTGCAGTGGCTGATGAATAATACCTAATGCTAAAAGTGCGGCATTAATGATTCCTTTGGTTTTAAGGATCGCTAAAATCGCATAGGTGCGAATTAATGAACTGGTCCAAAACGGTAATATTATAAATAACAGGGCAAAGGTTTTGGCTTGCTTTGGTAAGTTAGCAATAATATAGGCCGCTGGAAATCCAAGAATTAAACAAATTAAGGTAGCACTAATGCTGAGCTCTAGCGATTGGAGTAAAATTCGAAAATACAGATAATGCGACAAGTTTAAATAATTTTGAAAAGTGAATTTCCAAACAATTAAGGTGTCATTATTATGCGAGAGAAAGCTGGTTCCAAGCATTAATGCCAGCGGAACAAATACCAGCAGGCCTAGCCAAATATAAAGGGTAGCAATCGAGCTGGTGCGAAACAGTGATCTAGTTTTCATGCGCTAAGATAACCTCCCAGCCTAGTTTCCAGTCGATAAAAACAGTTTCTCCAATTTCATATTCGAGCTTTTCATCATCTTCATCAAAAAATTCCGTGGTTGAGACTAAATGGCCGTCTTCAAGTTTGATTTTGAGATCAACCGTTGAACCTTTGTAGATAACTTCTGTGACTTGGCCTTTGATCATTCCCTCCGTGCTATCGAGCTCATTTTTGTTCCAGGCTTCAATATCTTCAGGGCGAAGAATAACATTTACCGTTTCGCCAGTTTTGTAATTATGCTTATTTTCAAGTACAAATTTAACGCCGGCAATATTGACAGTCAGAATTTTAGGATTCGCTTCCAGTACTTTGCAGGTGAAGATATTGGCCTCACCAATAAATTGAGTTACAAAAATATTTTTGGGTTCTTCGTACACATCGCGTGGCTTGCCAACTTGTTCAATGATTCCATTGTTCATCACCGCGATGCGATCAGACAGCATTAAGGCTTCCTCTTGATCGTGAGTAACCAGGATAAAGGTTATTCCTAATCGACGTTGCAGTTCTTTAAGCTCAATGCGCATTTGTTTGCGTAAACCGTAATCGAGTGCACTTAAGGGTTCGTCAAGCAATAACACTAAAGGTTCATTAATAATGGCGCGCGCAATAGCAACACGTTGCTGTTGGCCTCCACTCAGTTCAGAAGGTTTACGATCGCGGAATTGGCTCATGTGGACCCGAGCGAGCACTTGCATAACTTGGGCTTCAATTTCATTGCGTGGTATTTTTTTGCATTGTAATCCGAAGGCTACATTTTGAAAAACGGACATATGCGGGAAGAGGGCATAGCTTTGAAATACCATATTGACGTGGCGTTGCTCGGGCGGTACTTTGGTAATATCTTTATTTTTTAAAAGGATCGAGCCGCTGTCAGGTGTTTCAAAACCTGAGATTAGGCGTAACAGCGTGGTCTTGCCGCAACCGGAAGGCCCGAGCAGGGTTAGGAATTCTCCATCGAGTATGTTCAAATTAAGTGGTGCTACAGCCACGTGGCTGCCAAACTGTTTTGAAACTTTATTGAGTTGGATTAGCTCGCAATTTACCATTCATAAAACCTCCATACATAAGTGGCGATTATGCGTTGAATTTTAATCGATGTCTAGTTATCCGTTGTGCTGACTCCCGTCTTTGCGAGGAGCCGAAGGCGACAAAGCAATCCAGTCTATTTTTAAGGAACAGCGAACAAGAATTTGGAATTAATTTGCTGGATTGCTTCCCGCTTCAGAAGCTCGCGCTTGCAATGACGGAGTCGTTGGCTGTGAAGTATTTATGATACTATGATCTTATGACAAGCTGGGACTATTTTATAAGTGGCTATCAACTGATCTTTCGCCGGGGATTGAGGCGTTATGTTATTGTGCCGCTGCTGATTAATGTGGCGGTTTTTGTGGGTTTGATCTGGTTTGGTGCACATGAGTTTCATCGCCTTACAGTCTGGATTGATCATTTTCTGCCCGGATGGTTGCAATGGTTGGGGATCATCTTGTGGATCTTGTTTGGCATCGTCGCAGTGATTATTTTGGTTTATATATTTTCCTTGATTGCGAATTTGGTTGCTGCTCCGTTTAATGGTTTTCTTTCTGAAAAAGTTGAGGAGCTTTTAATCGGAAAGCCGGTTGAATCCAGCATGGGTTGGTCTCAACTTATCAAGGAGGCACCGAGGATGATTATGCGTCAACTGCATTACATTGGCTATTTTTTGTTATGCTCAATTGGCGTTTTGGTTTTATTTTTTATCCCGGGTGTAAATATTTTGGTAACACCGGTATGGTACATATTAAGTGCTTGGATGATGACAGTGCAATATATAGATTACCCGATGGACAACCACCGGGTTAACTTTAAAGACATGCGAAGGTTGCTAGCACAAAAGCGTGGGGTCAATTTAAGCTTTGGCGCACTGGTGATGATTGCCTCGATGATTCCAATTGTAAACTTTATTGTGATCCCTGCGGCAGTTGCAGGAGCGACTAAGTTATGGTTGCATGAGTACGGGCCTTTGTAACTTCTTGTTTTAAAAAGATGATTTTAATCTATCACGTGCTACTTGATTCTTATCTCAATAATGATACATTAAAATTGTTAAATCATCACAACACTACTGCACACAAATTAGAGGAAACACTGTGGATCAACAGTTACTTGAAATTTTAGCTTGTCCTTTATGTAAGGGTAAGTTGGTTCTCCATTCCAACAAAGATGAATTAGTTTGCCGTTTTGACAAACTGGTTTATCCAATTCGTAATAACATTCCGGTCATGTTGGTCGATGAGGCGCGGCGTCTTGAAGCAGATGAGGATCAGCTATGAGTTTTCATATTATAATCCCTGCGCGTTATGAGTCGACTCGCTTTCCTGGCAAAGTGCTTGCAGATCTTGGCGGCAAACCCGTTCTACAACATGTTTATCAACTGGCTGAACTCAGTGGCGCTGACTCTATTGTTATCGGGACCGATGATGATCGGATCAAAAAAGTTGCAGAATCATTTGGCGCAACTGTTTGTATGACTAGCGAAAGTCATCAATCAGGCTCGGAGCGAATTGCAGAAGTGATTAACTTATTAGAATATGAAGAAGATGATGTTATCGTTGGTTTGCAAGCTGACGAACCGCTTATTCCTGCAACGGTGATTCGTCAATTAGCCAATGATGTTGTGGAGCACGATAATGTTAAAGTGGCTTCGGTATGTCAGTTAATTAAAAATGTAGATGAATTATTTGATCCTAATATCACTAAAGTAGTGCTAAATCGACGTAAGTACGCCATGTATTTTAGTCGTTCCCCAATTCCTTACGAGCGTGAAAATTTTCCAGCTGACGGCACTAAGCCTAAAAAATTAACCGGCAAGCATTATCGTCATATTGGTATTTACGCTTACCGCGCTGATTTTCTCACCCGTTACGTTGAAACAGAATCTTGTCCTGCAGAAAATATGGAGCTGCTTGAGCAGCTTCGAATTTTATGGGATGGTTGTCGTATTCACATGACCGTGAGTAAAGAAAATATTCCAGCTGGCATCGACACAGAAACAGATCTTAAACGTGCGCAGAAACACGTGTGAAATTTGGAATCGTTAAAGGTGATATCACGCAGTTAGAAGTTGACGCGATTGTAAATGCGGCGAATTCTACTTTGTTGGGCGGCGGCGGTGTTGATGGTGCAATTCATCGTGCAGCAGGTAAAGAATTATTAGTGGAATGCAAAACACTAGGCGATTGTGAAACCGGATCGGCGAAAATTACTAAAGGCTATTTACTACCAGCAAACTATATTATTCATGCCGTCGGCCCCGTTTGGCGCGATGGCAAACATCAAGAAGATACTTTATTAGCAGGCTGTTATAGAACCTGCATGGAGTTAGCTAATCAATATCAGCTTAAAAGCATTGCCTTTCCTGCAATTAGTTGCGGGATTTATCATTTCCCCATTGATCGAGCAGCGCAGATTGCTGTTTCTGAAGTGAAGAAGTGTTTAGCTGAAAAAACCACAGTTAAAAATGTCTATTTTGTTGCGTTTGATGATGCCATTGTGTCAGCTTATCAAAAGCAGGGTCTTTCAATAATTGAACTGTAATTGCATCTTAGTTCAACTTCTAAAATAATTCGTAATGATACTGGAAAGTCGCCCACGTGATTCTGAAGTGCAAGACTTATATGCTAATTTTCCGACAGTTCAAGTTCGATAATATGGAATGCGCACCATAGGCTGTCATTGCGAGCTGTGAAACGACCGCGGCAATCCAGCGGAATAATACTAGATTGCGTCAGGTTGCTCGCAAAGACGGGCTAGATAGAATTTACTCTTTGTTGTGATTATCTTCAGTGGGCTTTTGCACAGGCTCACGTTCACGCTCAGTTTTTTGCGACGCTGGCACATCGGAGTGAGACGTCGGAATATTGGATTTAGGAACTGTCGCATTAACCGCATCCGGGTATGGCTGTTTAGTATCAGGTGGTATCTGTTTAGCGATAGGTTTATCTATAGGTTTATCAGACTTTGTTGGTTGGTTGGATGCGCTGCGTTGTTGGCCGCCACGGGATCCGCGACGCGTGCGATGTTGTTTGTCTCTGTCATCACCAGGTTTACGTTCCCCGCGTTTTTGTTCACCCGGTTTATTTTCATTTGGTTTGCGATTTTGGTGCTGGCCTGTGCTTCGCTTATCACCTGATGCTGGTCTTGGCCTATTACGTTGATGTGGCGGTCTTCTGTTTGGTGTTCGTTGTTGTGAAGTTTTGGTGTGCGCGGGTTTTTTCTGCGGCGTTGTTGTTTCTTCACTGCCAAACATTTTGCTCCATAGGCGTTTAATTAAGCCATTGGAAGATGGTGTCTGTCTAGCTTGTGGTGCTGGCGCAGGAGGATTTGTCGTGGTTAGAAACTGAGTAATTGCTGGTTCACTGCTTGGCTTGGTTGGAGCTTTTCTTGGTGCGGTTGCAGGTTCTGTTTTAAAAGATTTTAGCAATTTGTAGCTCGAAACGCCTTTGCCATGTTCCATATGTTCAGGATTACACTTTAATTGTTTCATATGATAATGTGGTGTTTCTAAAAATTGATTTGGAATAATGGTCACTTTAACGTGGCAGTTTTCTTCAATTTGACTGATCAACTGACGTTTCTCATTGGTGATGTAGGTCACTATATCGAGGGGCAGTTGCAATTGAAAATGAATATTTCGCGCTTTTGCCGCTTGCTCTTGCAGCAGGTGGATAATGGAAATTGCTTGCGACTCAATGCTGCGGATGGTGCCTTGACCTTCACAGCGTGGGCAAGTGATATGACTGGATTTGTTCAGTGATGAGCGAATCCGTTGTCGGGACATTTCGAGTAACCCAAAACGAGAAATGCGACCAATCTGAATGCGTGCGCGATCTGAGCGCAGTGCATTGCGCAAACAGTTTTCAACGTCACGTTGATTGCGTGATGGCGTCATATCGATAAAATCTATCACGACTAAGCCACCGATATCACGAATTTTTAATTGGCGTGCGATTTCTTGTGCGGCTTCTAAGTTGGTATTGAGTGCAGTTTCTTCGATGTTACTGCCTTTGGTTGCACGTGCTGAGTTAATATCAACGGCAACCAATGCCTCAGAGTGATCGATAACCAGTGAACCACCAGAAGGGAGGCGTACTTCGCGCTGATAAGCGGATTCAATTTGTTCTTCGATTTGAAAACGACTAAAAAGTGGCAGAGAGTCTTTGTAAAGTTTTACTCGACTCACGAGGTCTGGGCGAATTTGGCTGACATAGTTGAATGCCCGCTGGTAGGCATTTTCTTCGTCGATAATGATTTCGCTAATATCTTGGCGCAGATAATCTCGAATGCCGCGAATAACCACATCGCTTTCTTGATGGATTAAATATGAACCTGACTTTATGGTGGCGGCTTGCTTAATGGCTTCCCAATAGCGTAATAAAATATTTAAATCCCACTCCAATTCTTCATAGGATTTGCCTACACCCGCGGTTCGAATAATGATACCCATGCCTTCAGGGATTTTAAGTTGGCTAATTTTTTCGCGTAATTGGTCACGCTCTTCACCTTCGATGCGACGTGAAATACCGCCAGCGCGTGGATTATTTGGCATCAATACCAGAAATGATCCGGCAAGACTGATAAAAGTGGTCAGTGCCGCACCTTTGGTGCCGCGCTCTTCTTTTTCCACTTGGATGACAAGTGGTTGACCTTCTTTCAGGACTTTCTTGATATCAACAGAATCAGGATGGGCGCCGCCTTGACTTAGAAAGTATTCACGTGAAATTTCTTTTAGTGGTAAAAAGCCGTGACGTTCACGGTCATTACCATACTTAACAAAAGCTGCACCGAGACTGGGCTCAATGCTACTAATAACGCCTTTGTAAATGTTTGCTTTTTTTTGTTCTTGACCTGGAACTTCGATGTCTAAATCAACTAACTGTGTTCCATCTGTAATTGCAACACGAACTTCGTCTAGCTGAGTCGCATTAATCAGCATTCGCTTATTGGTACTCATTGTACTTTTTCAACCTGTTTTAAGGCGCTCAACCAGAACAATAGTTCGTGGGTTCGCCGGTAACCGCGGGATATTGATTTTTATGTTGCGGTTCTACCAGTCCTTTCAATAACTAAAATTGTAATATTTTCTGACTTTGTCAGATTTTTTTTCACAACCCTACTGTCTCGGGAGCGCATAAATTTATATTTAAAATAACTCAGACCCTTTTGGGCCCACATATTTTCAAAACTTTTCTCTCGTTAGCTTGTAAACTTTCGCTTTGTTTAGCTATGATTTGGTTAGGCTAACGCGTATTATAGTGCTACTTAATTGCTTTTTTTATGAGCAATAGAACACTTTGCAAACACTGTTTGCTATTCTTTGACTATATCAGGCTTTCTGAGGCACATCAATTATTTGTGATCAGCAATTTAGGCCGAAGTGGGGTACTGTGGCGGTAAAATTGGTTATTATTGAGGCAGATCATGCGACTCAACGTATTGATAATTATCTACAAAGTGCCTGCAAAGGGGTGCCTAAGACACGGCTCTATCGAGCTATTCGCAAGGGTGAGGTGAGAGTCAATAAAAAGCGGGTTAAGCCAGATTATAGGTTGGTGCTTGGAGATACGGTGCGGATTCCACCCATACGGATGGCGCCACCCAAGCCACCTGCAGTGGTCCCAGCTCGGCTTGTCTCACAAATTGAACAAGGTATTTTGCTGGAAAACAACGATTATATTTTGATCGATAAGCCATCAGGTATTCCTGTGCATGGTGGTACCGGTATCAAAACAGGTCTAATTGAAGCCATTCGTGAGCTGCGGCCTAATGCCAAGTTTATGGAGTTGGTGCACCGTTTAGATCGTGATACTTCAGGCTGTTTATTGATTGCTAAAAAGCGTGGCGTGTTGGTTAAGCTGCATGAGCTCTTATTGCACAAGAAATTTAAAAAACACTATTTGGCCTTAGTGCGTGGACAATGGCAAGGTGGTATCAGGCGTGTTAACGCGCCATTGAAGAAAAATCATTTAGCTAGTGGCGAACGCATTGTGGTGGTATCGGATGAGGGTAAGGATTCGGTTACTGAATTTCGTTTACTGCAACAGTATAAAGATGCGGCTCTGGTCGAGGCCATTCCCGTGACTGGTCGTACTCATCAAATTCGCGTACATGCGGCTCATATTGGCCATCCGATTGCGGGTGATGAAAAATATGGTGATGACAAGTTTACTAAAAAAATGAAGGCCGCGGGTTTGAGACGTTTATTTTTGCATTCTGCCAGTATTTATTGTCGCTTGTCCGATGATCCTGATACGTTTATTGGTTTATGTGCGCCGCTGGATTCAAGCTTACGCGCTGTGTTGAGAAACCTTTCTGATTAAATTGAAAATCAACAAGTTATCAGGTTTTCAGTGCTTTTATGTGGACCATGGTCCCTTTTAGTGATACTATAAGGGAATACTAATACCATATGGTGAGACAATGTTTGAGCGAATTTTAGAAATGCAATTGCCGGATCATCAATCAGCATTTCTCTGGGGGGCAAGACAGACGGGTAAGTCATCTTACCTTGGGCGACACTTTAGTCAGTCGGTCTACTATAGCCTTCTTGATACTCATGAGCTGAGTCGTTTGTCAAAAGCTCCATACCTCTTGCGCGAGGAGATTCTTGCCCTACCAAGTTCATCGTTAAAATATCCAGTTATTATAGATGAGATACAGAAGATCCCAGAGCTATTGAATGAGGTCCACTTATTAATAGAAAGCCATAACATACAGTTTATTCTATGTGGCTCAAGTGCTCGAAGACTTAAGACCGAAGCTATAAATTTACTGGGTGGCCGTGCGTGGATTTATAATTTTTATCCGCTGACTTTTGCTGAGATCCCTAATATTGATTTACTTAAAGTAATTCAACAAGGTCTAATTCCAATACATTACCTTGCTGCACCAGAGTATATTAATGATCATTTGCAATCTTATGTGGATGTATATCTCACTGATGAGATACGAAACGAAGGTCTTGTCCGCAACTTATCAGGTTTTGCAAAATTTCTTGATGTGGCTGGTATGTGTAGTGGAGAGATGATTAATGCAAATAATATTGCACGGGATTGTGGTATTGATAGAAAAACAGTTCAAGGTTACTACCAGATTCTGGTTGATACGCTGCTTGGTTATTTTATCCGGCCATTCAGTAAAAAAATAAAACGAGATATCATTACTGCGACACCAAAATTCTATTTGTTTGATGTGGGTGTTGCTAATTATCTCGCCTGCCAAAGACCGACAGAGCTGAAGGGTGAAGTTGCAGGTAGGTCTATTGAACATTATATTTTAATGGAGCTAGTTGCTTATCGAAGCTATCAAAGAAAACGATTCGATATTACCTATTGGCGTACTAAAACGGGACTTGAAGTGGATTATATTTTAGGTAATGCTGAAGTTGCTGTAGAAGTAAAAATCAGTGAGCAAGTGCATAAAAGTGATATAAAAGGGCTTCTTGCTTTTTGTGAAGAGTTTAAAAAAGCTCGGGCGATTGTAGTTTCTCAAGACAAGCGGAGTCGCTCACTCATTATTGATGAAGGGCTTACTGTTACAATCATGCCTTGGAATGTATTTTTAAGCCAGCTCTGGGGTGGTGAAATATTTTAATAAAACCAGATAAAAATCACACTCTATTAATGCATCGCCCTGACAGTGATAAGCGAAATTTGGCTGATGAAATAACAAATTTTTCTCGAGCTTTAGCTGGGTTTTAAAGAGTTTCTAAAACTAAAAATAATAATTAAATTAACTAAAGCACAGCCTAAGATAAAACCCGCGAGTGGAAATTGAGTGTGATCACCCATTTCTGCAAATAATCCACTGGCACTGGCGCCGCCTAGAAATTGCATAAAGCCATAAGTACTTCCAGCAAGCCCTGCAATTTTAGCAAAAGGCGTTAGCGCTCCGGCATAGGTGTTTGGAAAAATAAATCCCGTGCCCAACATATACATCCAAATTGGGATGACCACAGTCCAAAGGTTTAGGGGTTTTATAAAAAACGCCAGCAGCAGCATCAGTAATCCGCTAACAAACAAGATCGCAACTCCAATGCGAAGCATTTTATAGATTCCAGCTTGAATCACAAATCTAGCATTGAAAAATATTCCGATACAATAGGATGCGCCGCACGCTAAAATAATCCAGCCAAAATCAGCGGGACTTATTCCAATTTGTGATTGCAATAAAATCGAACCGCTGGTTAGCCAGGAAAAAACACCGGCATAGGTGATAAAAACAATAAGGACTAACCTTGAAAAAACTCGGTGGGTGAATAGGCCTTTAAGATTTAGCAGCCACTGCTTTAGTTTAATGTTAGCTATATTTTTGTGAATATTGGACTCAGGGAGTTTCAGCATGGAGAGAATTAAAATAATTAAGCTATAAATTGCTAGAAAAATAAAATTAGAGCGCCAGCCAAACCCTTCTTGAAGATAACCACCCAGCAGTGGTGCTGCAGCAATAAGTGCCACACTGCCTCCACTTATAAAGGAGGCGCTTCTGGCGAGTCGAGTATCAGAATAATAATCGCGCAAAATGGAGCGTGATAAGGCATAACTGCCGCCAGCACCGATGCCTTGAATAAGGCGCCCAGCAATAAGCCAGTAGATGGTTGATGCACTCGAAGAAACAATACAGCCAATGATTAATATGGTTAAGCTTAAGCCAAGCGGTGTTTTGCGCCCGATACTGTCGGATAGCGGCCCATAGAACAATTGTGAGACCGCGTAGCCGATGAGATAGACAGAAACAGACCATTGAGCAAGGTTAACGTTATTTTGGAACTCATGGGCGATCGCAGGTAATGAAGGCAGGTAGAGATCTGCTGCTATTTGGCCCAACGAACCAAGCACAAGAATAATTACCAAAGCGAGGGTATTTTTGCTCATTTACTAAAAGTATCAAAAAAATATGAGCTTAGAAAGGTTTATTGTCAGAGGAACAGTATCTGATTGATTTAAAGACATTTGTGGCGCTGGAGACAATTTCTCTTAATATACTTTTAAATTGACAGGTTTGCCCATTCTCGATACTATTTTGCTTCTGTGGTATTTAGGTGAGTAATAATGATCAGAGAACTTCCGGCCCAAATAGAGCCAAAGACATTAGCTGAGCAAGATGCTAATTTTTCAGGGAAAATTGCAATTTCCAAGTTTGCGCGCCTGCGTGATCTGCTGACCAATACCGATGGGGATGTTAGCGTGGCGCTTCAGGTTAAGCGCGATGAGGATGGTATAATTTTTATACGCGGAAAAGTCGAAACACAGCTACAATTAGCTTGTCAGCGTTGTGGTGAACCCGTCAGCTGTGATATAAACGTAGAACTTAAAATTAGACCGGTGATAACTGACAAGCAAGCAGCAAGTGTGCAAAAATCACACGATCTGTGGGTGACGAACAGAGAACCCATTTTAGTTCAAGAATTGGTCGAAGAGGAATTGCTGTTAAGTTTGCCAATGATTGCAAAGCACGAAATTGAGCAATGCCCTGTCGATTTATCACAGGTTTTATCATAATAGTAAATAGATTGGAGTAGATTATGGCTGTACAAAAGCATCGTAAAACGCGTTCAAGGCGTGATATGCGACGTTCACACGATGGATTGACTGCAGTGACCTTGTCAACAGACTCGGTAACTGGTGAAAAACACTTACGTCATCATGTTAGCCCAGATGGCTATTATAAAGGACGTCAGGTACTACCTGAAAAAGATGAAATTGAAACGGAAAGCGAAGAGTAGGCTTTGATGCTGAAAAAAATTGCATTAGACGCAATGGGCGGAGATCATGGCCCAAGAGTTGTCGTGGCTGCAGCCATTCAAGTTTTGCGTAAGCATCCCAGTATCCATTTAATATTGGTGGGTAAAGAGAGCTCGTTGCGACGGTATGTAAAGCTGCTTGCAAAGAAAAAAAATATTGCCGAACGTCTTTCTATTCACCATGCTTCTGAAGTTGTCGAAAGTGACGAGTCACCTTCATCGGCGATGCGTTCTAAAAAAGACTCCTCTATGCGTGTTGCGATTGATCTCGTGAAAAGCGGTGAAGCATTGGCTTGCGTTAGTGCAGGTAACACCGGAGCGCTAATGGCAACGGCAAGATTTGTGCTGAAAACGCTTCCCGGCATTGATCGACCCGCTATTGTGTCAGCATTACCAACTCATCTGGGTAAAGATGTGCGCTTATTAGATTTGGGTGCTAATGTAGATTCTTCACCAGAACACTTATATCAATTTGCCGTTATGGCTTCGATTTTGACTCGAGCGGTTGAAGGGATTGAATCCCCTCGAGTGGCATTATTAAATATCGGCGAAGAAGATATTAAAGGTAATGATCTTGTCAAAAAGACCGCTGAACTTTTATCAAATAACAAAGCATTAAATTATATTGGCTATATCGAAGCCGACAAAATATTCTCAGATGTTACTGATGTAATTGTTTGCGATGGTTTTGTGGGTAATGTTGCACTTAAAACGATAGAAGGTGCAATCAAGCTGATGGCTGATTTAGCAAAAGAAGAATTTTGTCGAAATATTTTTACAAAATTATCAATTTTGCCAGCGAAACCGATTCTCAAACGCATGGTAAAACGGCTTGATCCTGAACGCCATAATGGCGCTACTTTTATTGGATTGGATGGTATCGTGGTAAAAAGCCACGGCGGCGCATCTGCTAATGCATTTGCTTGGGCGATCGAAGAAGCCGTTATTGAAACCGAAAAAAATATTCCACAATTAATTAGAGAGCAGGTCGCGACTTTATTAAACTCTGAGGGCTAGTATTATGACTTATTCACGTATTGCCGGTACCGGGGGATATGTTCCCAAAGATATTATTTCAAATGAAGATCTTGAAAAAATGGTCGACACCGATAACGAATGGATTATGAAGCGCGTTGGTGTGCGTGAGCGGCATGTGATTGGCAAGAGTGGCGAGGACACTATTTCAATGTCAAAAAAAGCTGCCTTAAATGCAATGGAAATGGCTGGCATTGGTCCTGATGATATCGAAATGGTCGTCGTTGGAACTGCAACGCCGGTGTATCACTTTCCAAGTAACTCATGTGTTTTAATGCGAGAGCTTGGCATTACAAATGATGTGCCCGCTTTTGATTTAAATGCAGCATGCGCTGGGTTTATTTATGGTTTAAGCGTCGCCGATCAGTATATTAAAAACAATACCATTAAAACCGCTTTGGTGATTGGTGTGGATGCGCTTACTGAGCTCGTTGACTGGACCGATCGAAGCACGTGCATTTTATTTGGGGATGGTGCGGGGGCGTTTATTTTACAAGCGGATGAAAAACCCGGAATTATGAGCACCTATATTAATGCCAATGGGCACTATGCTGATTTGATCACATCAAAAAACACCATCAGCGATAAGAGTGCAGATCAGCATATTGAAATGCGTGGCAATGAAGTTTTTAAAATTGCGGTGAAAAAACTGGGTGAAATCGTTGAAAAAACAGTTGAAAAAAGTGGCATGAAAAAATCCGATATTGATTGGTTGATTCCACATCAGGCCAATATGCGTATCATTATGGCGACAGCCAAACGTTTGGATTTGCCATTAGAGCGCGTGGTTTTAACCATTGAGGAACATGGCAATACTTCAGCGGCGTCGATTCCATTAGCGATGGATCATGCCGTTAGAAAAGGTCAAATAAAAAGAGGTGAGACCTTATTACTCGAAGCCTTTGGTGCAGGATTAGCCTGGGGCTCAGCGCTAGTGAAGTTCTAAAGAGAAGTTCTAATTATGAATCACAAATTTGCATTTGTATTTCCCGGGCAAGGATCCCAATCGATCGGTATGTTGGCTGACTTATCTAATAAATTTCTTTGCGTGAAAAAAACCTTCAATCAAGCCTCAGATGTCCTCGGTTATGACCTTTGGGATATTGTACAAAATGGCCCAAAAGAACGTTTAGATGAAACCACAATCACCCAGCCTTTGATGTTGGCAGCAGATATTTCTGTGTATCGAGCTTGGTGCGAACTAACCGATGCAAAGCCCTCGGTGATGGCAGGGCATAGCTTAGGTGAATATGCAGCGATGGTGGTGGCGGATGCGATGGCATTTAATGATGCGATTGCCTTGGTGGCTAAACGTGGGGAATATATGCAAGCCGCAGTTCCAGCAGGTGTTGGCTCGATGGCAGCAATTCTCGGTCTAGATGAAGAGCAAGTGAGAGAAGTTTGCCTTCTGGCCTCTGAATCAGAAGTGTTGGCGCCGGCGAATTATAATTCCATTGGACAAACGGTAATTGCAGGGCATGATCTTGCGGTAAAACGTGGGATTGAATTGGCTAAAGTCAAAGGCGCTAAAATTGCAAAATTAATTCCCGTGAGCGTGCCTTCACATTCGCCGCTGATGCAGCCAGCAGCGGAGCAATTTCTGCTTGCTTTAAAAGCGGTAACAATAAAAACGCCAACAATACCGATATTACATAATGTTGATGTGATGTCTCATCAGGCACCAGAAGCATTATGTGAAGTATTGGTGAGTCAATTAGTGAAACCGGTACGTTGGGTGGAAACCATTCAAAAAATGCATGCAGAAGGCATTCGAAATTGTGTAGAATGTGGACCTGGAAAGGTATTAATGGGATTAATTAAACGTATTGATCGATCCATGGTGGTATGGCCAACGGAAGATCCACAAAAAATTAACGCTGCGGTTGAACATATATAAGTGTAGCCCGGACGACTTGTCGGCCGGGAACATCTAAACTGTAAAAAATAAGAGAAAATATTATGCCAAAAGAAACAAAAATTCCAGAGAAAAAAATAGCATTGATTACCGGCGCAACGCGAGGCATTGGTCAAGCCATTTTACTTCGGCTTGGCAAACGCGGTATCACCGTCATTGGAAGCTCAACTTCAGATAAAGGTGCAGCGTCAATCAGTGAGCAGCTTGCTAAACATAATATAGAAGGGCAAGGGGTTAAGTTAAATGTATGCGATGAAGCCAATGTTGCTGAGGTTTTAGAGATGATTAAATCCAGCTACGGCCCGTTGACGGTATTAGTGAATAACGCAGGCATCACCCGTGATAATATTATGTTACGTATGAAAGCCGATGAATGGAATGATGTAATCGAAACTAATTTGACCAGTGTTTATCGATTGACAAAATCTGCACTACGTCCAATGTTAAAAGCTCGCTTTGGTCGCATCATTAATATCTCTTCCGTTGTTGGTGTTACCGGAAACCCTGGCCAAGCCAATTATGTGGCCGCTAAAGCGGGGCTAATTGGTCTTACCAAGGCTTTAGCAATTGAGATGGCAGGTGTAGGTATAACCGTCAATGCAGTTGCTCCAGGCTTTATCGAAACTGATATGACCGGCAGTTTAAACGAGGAACAACAACAGGCGATTATGAGCCAAATCCCAATGAAGAAGATGGGTACACCTGAAGATATCGCGCAAGCTGTTGATTTTTTGGTAGATGATAAGAGTTCATATATCACTGGCCAGACATTGCATGTGAATGGCGGAATGTGTATGGTATAACGCTTAGAGCATAGGGGGCAATAACCTCTATTTGCTACTAAACTATTGAATACACTTTACAACGTGTTATTATTGGTCCAGTTAATCACAAGGGGAATAGCTATTATGGCAGCTACAGTTGAAGAACGAGTTAAAAAAATTGTCGTTGAGCAACTCGGTGTAAAAGATGATGAAGTGACTCAAGACGCTTCATTCGTTGATGATTTAGGTGCTGACTCATTAGATACAGTTGAGTTAGTAATGGCTTTAGAAGAAGAATTTGGTACAAACATTCCTGATGAGGAAGCTGAAAAAATTACCACAATTCAACAAGCCATTGATTATGTTAAGGCTCATACTTCAGAAGAGTAACGGTGAAGCGTAGGTACATAAGGGTGGGATTGTATTATGGGAAATAGACGTGTTGTAGTTACTGGTATGGGGGCTGTAACCCCATTAGGCAAATCCGTTTCTGATACTTGGCAGGCAATTCTTCGTGGCGAAAATGGGGTAGAAACTATCACCAATTTTGATACGGAAGGGTTGCCTACGACAATTGCAGCTCAGGTCAAAGACTTTGATCCAACCTTGGCCATGTCCACCAAAGAAGCTAGAAAAATTGACGTATTTGTTCAGTATGCATTAGAAGCTGCTCGGCAAGCCATCGAAGATTCAGGTTTTGAAGTGACAGCAGAAAATGCAGCACGAATTGGTGCCACCATTGGTTCTGGTATTGGCGGTTTACCGTCTATTCAAAAAAATCATTCCGCCTTACTTAATTCCGGGCCGCGTCGAGTGTCTCCATTTTTTATTCCAGGCGCCATTGTCAATATGATCCCTGGCTTGCTTTCGATGAAATATAATTTACAGGGTCCCAACTTTTCGATCGTTACCGCATGTGCGACCGGTGGTCATAATATTGGTGAAGGCATGCGTTTAATTCGCGACAATGTTGCTGATATAATGGTCACAGGTGGCTCTGAAATGTCGACAGATCGATTGTGTATTTCAGGCTTTACGTCTGCACGTGCCATGTCTCGACGTAATGATGAGCCGCACAAAGCCAGCCGACCTTGGGATAAAGACCGTGACGGTTTTGTGCTCGGTGAGGGTGCGGGTATTCTTGTTTTAGAAGAATATGAACACGCGAAAAAACGTGGCGCTAAAATTTATGCTGAGCTTATTGGCTTTGGCATGAGTGCAGATGCTTATCATATGACAGCCCCTCGACCGGATGGCAGTGGGTTTGTTTTATGCATCAATAATGCATTAAATGACGCAGGTATTGCTGCGAACAGTGTTGACTATATTAATGCGCACGGCACATCGACTCCGATGGGCGATGAAATTGAAGCGCGTGCAGTAAAAGAAGCATTTGCTGATCACGCCTACAAGCTTGCAGTGAGTTCAACCAAATCAATGACCGGCCACACTTTGGGTGCAGCAGGTGCCATTGAAGCAATTTTCTCAATTCTAGCCATTCAAGATAATGTGGCTCCACCGACAATTAATTTAGACAATCCGAGTGAAGGTTGTGATTTAAATTTTGTTGCGCACACTGCACAGACGCGAAAGATTGACGTTTCTTTGTCAAACTCTTTTGGATTTGGCGGCACTAATACCAGTCTCTTATTTCGAAAAGCCTAAATCTACTTAGTATTAATATGATATAAGCATTAATTGTTTGTGTTATTCTTGCTATTCCCGGGGTACTGCTAATATTATTTTAATAATACAAGCGTAGAATAAAAGTATTATTGCATAAGTATTAATTAGACAAGGAATCGGTGTGAGCAAAGATAGCAGTGAGAAAGTTTTTGGTAGTGGGGATGATGAAGAATCTGAGTGCTTTCCAGGGGAACCATTTACGCTTGGTGAAACGGCAGTTGATTTAGAATCATGGCCTCTATTGCAAAGTGATGGAGAATTGCAGAGTGAAAAAGATAAGCATTGGAATAAAGTCATTCGCATCAGCGAAGGGTTATCTGAAGCCTCCAATATCGGTATTGTTATTCAAATTTTTAGTAAATGGATCCATGGGTTGTTTACGCTTTTTGGTGGGTTCTTTCCTGTTTTAGTTTTTATTGCTGATCCGGCTATTTATTTTTTTAAATCATTAATTAGAATACTCAGAGTGGTTGGAAGAGAAGCTTTTGGTGTTAAATTTGAAGAAGAAAAATATGGCACTCATAAATGGCAAACGGCTGGTGATGTTGTTAGTTTAATTTTATTTTCATTTACGATCGTATTTTTTCTTGGAGCAATTGTTTCGGGTCCAGTTGGTATCACGGTTGCGTGGGCGCTGGCCATGTGTGGATTGAGCGTTGTTGCGAAATTTGATTATATCTATCGAGAACAGCAAGCGAAAGCAAATTGGGAAGCACTTAAAAAAGATCCACTAGCAACTGCGGTTTTGATAAAACAAGCGAAGAATGACTATCTCTTCGCCAGAAATTCTAAACGATTTTTTATCGCATTAATCGTGTGTTTGACCTTGCTTTTAGTTTGCGGTTCAGCAGCCGTGTTTGCGCCTCCGGCGTTAGCGATAATATTATTTGTTATATCAAAATTCGCAAGCGCGAGCCTGGTCGGTATTGCATTCGCACGATTTGGCAATTGGCTTTGGTCCGGTAGAAATAAAAAACGAGCCGCGAGTGAAGCGAGCACGCCAAGAAATGGCGATGATCAGGAGGTGGAGGAGACTACCGATACTAACTCGAGTGCAACTGCGTCTCCAGCTTCTCCAGCTTCTTCAGCTTCTTCAGCTTCTTCTAATGATTCTTTACCCGCGTTACTTTTTTACGACTTAGTAGATGAGGATGCTCTTTTGTTGAGTCAAGAATCTTCCCCTTTGCCAAAGAAAACACCGGACACTTGGGGATGTTTTGGATCTTTATTTAGAGAAAAAGATAACAGCGATACTGAAACGACGTTGCCCGACACCGCTGACAGTGCAGTTGGCTGTCGTTGAGCAAATTATCTAGCGTTACGCTTTAATTCGGGTCTAATACGACGACTTTATAATGCAGCATGAGGCCTACTAACTTCCCTCTGTGCCAGCGAGACAAAAACTTGTTAAAAGATAAAATTGGACAGCTCCAACATCATTCAGTGGATTCTTCAATCTCAGCTAAATCAAGCCTCTAAATTATAAGTCTTCTGTGAAATCATAAACCAATACATGGCAACAGTGACGACGATAAAAGCTGCAATTATGCTGGGTTGGTAAAGTAAGTGTTGATCACTAAGAAAGCCAAATAACGTGGTGCAAACTAAATAAAATAAGATAGACCACGAAGAGGCAAAAGCGAGTTTAATTTTTTTCAAATCGCCCTTGTAAAAACTAACCGCGTAAACGCTGAAGAAAACAAAATGCAAAATAGTGGAAAGCAGCAATGCTTCAATACCGACTTGGGTCATTAAGTAGGTAACAAACAGAAATGCAAGAAAGCTGATCGCATGACCAAAGCGTAATTTAAAGGCCCGTTTTTTGTTAGGTTCTGAAAGGCGCAATTTACTGAAAGCAATCGGTATTGCGACACAGGTGATTAATTGGAACGTGGTAACAACCAACATGATTTTTTGCCAGTTTCTAAAAAAGACAACGATGATCATACAAATTAATAAAGTAAGCACCAAAGAACGTCGTGAGAAATTATAAATTGGGTGAACTTTGTTAAAGAAAGCCGGCATTTGTTTATCTTCAACCATGCCAGTAAACATACGTGTTGAGGAGCCGGTGTAAACCGTTGCAGTACCTGAGGGGCTAATGGTTGAATCAATGTAAAGTACAACCGCCCAGAAATTAATATTGAGTAAAATTAATAATTGCGCTAATGGTGAGGTGAAGTTTAATCCATGCCAGCCATTCGCGATTAAATGAGTTGGCAGTGCGCCGATAAAAGCAATTTGGAGTAATAAGTAAATCACTAAGCAAATAATAACAGAGCTGATGAGTGCAATAGGAACATTACGCTGAGGATTTTTAAGCTCAGTATTGAAGCTCGCAATCGTGCCAAAACCATAAAACGCGTAGAAAATACCACAAACAACAATCGCTGAAAAGGCCTTACTGACGCCGTAAGGGGCAAAGCTATTATGGTAAGCGGTAAAGTTAGCTGCGTGAAAAGAAGCTGCAATTAAAATAATTGCAGTAGCAACGGGTATGATTACTTTAAAGGTTGTAATCGCATTATTGAATTTAGTCAGGCTGCGAATTCCCCAATAATTAATGATCCCAAATAACAGTACAAGAGCGCCAACAAAAGCAATACCAAGCATGGTTAAGTGATGATGTTGAAACACGTAGGCGCCAAATTTAGGGCTCATTGAACTTAAGTATTGTACGGTTGCCTCAGCTTCAGAAGGAATGGTGATCACCACGCCAAGCCAGTTTGAAATGGCTGAAACAAAACCATAATCTCGATTGTGACTAAAAGACAATAACCTCGCTAAAAGTCCGCGTGCATGATACATAGTTGAAAGTTCACTGAGTAGCAAAGCAAGAATTAATGCGAGTGCTGCACCAAAAATCCAGGCTAAAAGAGAAATACCACCCGCATATTTAGCTGCATAGTAAGGCGCAAATAACCAACCGCTGCCTACAATACAGCCGACACCAATAGCAATGGCGGCAAATAAAGAGGGTTTTTTGGCGTTGGCAAGTGTTGGCATAGCTTTTCTCTTTTACTGTAATACATGACGCTGCAGATTTTAATACTTGTTTAATGTTGCTACAGTTTAAAGAGTCGATAAGACCCAGTCAATAGATCTGTTTTTCTTTTTTAAAAAAGTCAGTAAAGAATGAGGATTAAAAATATTTTAATCAATACATTAGCGAACACATTCCACATTGGTTTAAAAACGAAGGCGATATAACCTTAAGCTATAGAGTTGATAACGTATTTAAATACACTATATGCATTCGCGTTATTTATGGATTCCATAACAAAGTCGTTTTTGCACGGCTGCCCCTTGCATAAATTAATTGTCGTGCACTTATGAAGGGTGGATTAGCACCTTTAGGTAATCCATCAAATAAAGACTTTGTGGTTGATTATGTAAGTGACGTTACTAACCCACCCTACAGCGGGTCGAATTTTTAAACTGCAGCGATGTTGGGCTGAATTGCTTCCACTCATGATCCTTAAGTGGGCAAACAGTTGCCAATAAAATAATGTGCTCTTGTGATGCTGTATGTTAAACTTAGCCGATGTCTACATTAAGGAAAATATGGCTACTTTCTATACTTGCTATGGTGCTTGGCGTTGCGCTGTTAGTGCTAGCCAGCGTTTATCAGTATAAAACTTACCCATTGTTAAAAAATAGAAACTTTACCACCGTTATTGTTCCTCCAGGTACGGGTTCGGATTCTTTAGTGCGTCGTTTGTATAAAAAAGGATTAATTTCCTATCCATTCCCATGGAAATTATTTATATTATTCCCCACCCGCGGTCGAGAGTTAAAAGCAGGGGAATATGCGATCAAACCGGGGATGACCTTAAGTGATTTAGTTCAAACTGTTATAAATGGTGGGGTTTATCTTCGCGAAATTACTCTGATTGAGGGTTGGACCTATCGAGATTTAAGGCAAGAGCTCTCGAAAGATCCCCATCTAAAGCACGTGATGAAGCATTTAGATGATTCACAAGTGATGGGAATTTTGGGTTCTAAGCGTCAACATCCAGAAGGGCTATTATTTCCTGATACTTATTTTTACACCTGGGGTGATAGTGATTTCGATATTGTTAAACAATCCTATGGCAAAATGATTCAGGTAATCAATCAACTTTGGGTGAGCCGAAAAACGGGTCTACCTTATAAGACCGCTTATGATGCCCTTGTCGTGGCTTCTCTCATCGAAAAAGAAACAGCACTAAAACAAGAGCGACCATTGGTTGCTAGCGTTATCGTTAATCGCTTGCGAGCTCATATGCGACTGCAAATTGACCCGACTGTAATCTATGGTTTAGGTGGCAATGATGGCGATCCACTCACGCGTGCAGATCTTAAGCGCCCAACGTTGTATAATACCTATTTGCGGCATGGACTTCCTCCCACGCCGATTGCGATGCCGAGTGAGGCGTCTATTAAAGCGGCGTTATCTCCCGCAACGACAAAGTATTATTATTTTGTGGCTCGAGGTGATGGTTCGCATCAGTTTTCTGAAAGTTACTTGCAACATTTGCGCGCAATTCGAATATTTATGAACAAAAAATCACGCAAGGTGAAGATTAATAAACAACACGTGATTCCTGCATTAATTGTCTGCCAGTTTGGTGAGAAAAATGCTAATGTTCATGTTTTAAAGCGCTTATTTTCGAGTGCGCCTAAATCGACACAATGTATCATGATCCAAAAATAGCACATCGGTGAATTTATATGCAATTAGAATATGGAAACTTTATTTCAATCGAAGGTATTGAAGGCGTTGGCAAGTCAACGGCAATAAAATTTTTACAACAGTACCTCACTTCGCAAGGTGTACAGTTTGTATTAACTCGAGAGCCAGGCGGAACACCGATTGCGGAGTCGATCAGACAAGTGTTGCTTGGGCATTACGATGAGGTGATGAGCCCAGATACCGAGTTAATGTTGATGTTTGCAGGCCGCGCACAAAATATTGCTGAGGTTATTCGACCCGCTTTGGACAAAGGTTATTGGGTTTTGTCTGATCGATTTACTGACGCGAGCTTTGCTTATCAAGGTGGCGGCCGCGGAATTGATGCTCGTCACATTGAAGAATTAGCAAAATGGGTGCAAAAAGAGCTGCGCCCGAATTTAACCATTTTGCTGGATGCACCGGTAGAAATCGGATTGACAAGAGTGGCCAGTCGTGGTGCTAAAGATCGCATTGAAGCAGAAGGGTCTCAGTTTTTTGAGCGGGTGAGACAAACCTATCTTAACTTGGCGCGTGAACAGTCTGACCGCTTTCGTGTGATTGATGCCACTCAAGATTTAAAAAGTATCGAGAAACAATTATTGCAATTAGTGCAACCAATGGTGGAATCCATTACATGATTTATCCATGGCAACAAAATTTATGGCAACGAGTCATTGATCAGTACCGCACAGGTAAAATGCCGCATGCGCTATTATGCAAAGGGCCTAAAGGTTTAGGTAAAGTTGAATTTGTGAAGTCTTTGGCTGAGACTATTTTGTGTGAACGCTCATCCAGTTCTGCCTGTGGTCAGTGTCGCAGTTGTACTTTATTTTTATCAGGAAATCATCCGGACTTTTATGAGGTGACTTTACTTGAAAAAGCCAAACAGATTAAGATTGATCAAATTCGCAATTTATCTGAAAAATTAAGTTTAAGCTCGCATCAAAGAGGCTATCAAGTCGCCATTATCCATCCGGCAGAGGGCATGAACCGAGCTTCTGCCAATGCATTATTAAAAACACTCGAAGAACCATCAGGGCAGGTTGTTATTATTTTAGTTGCTGATCAATTGGCGTTGATACCCGCGACGGTAATCAGCCGTTGTCAGACCATGAATTTTGCGGCACCAATCGCATCAGACGTATTAGAGTGGCTTAAAACAGAGTTAGATGTCAGCCAGGATCGGGCAAAATTATTATTGCAAATGGCAGAAGGTGCGCCAAAACGTGCTTTAAATATGGGGCAAAACGATTACCCCAAATTTAGAGATCAAATTCTTCAAACCTTATGGCAATTAATTAAATTGGAAGATTTGGCTTGCAAAAAAGCGCCTGAATTATTAAAACAAAACCTGACAGAAGTACTGAAAGTTATTTTTTCCATTGCAATGGATGTGATGCGCCTGCAATGTCAGTTGCCAGTAATCGCAATTGAAAATCAAGATTGTGTAAAAGCGCTCGGCATGATGAGCCAAAAAATTAATCTCGTATCCCTTTCTCAATATTTGCCACAGTTATTGCAGGCTCAGCATCGTGCAGAAAATATTGCCGGCCTTAATGCGCAGTTATTACTAGAAGGGGTTTTGTTACGTTGGCAAGGTTTAAGAGGTGAGACATGAGTCTTGTGGATTCGCATTGTCATTTAAACATGTTAAAACTGGATGGTTATAACGGTGATTTAGCAGGCTTAATTGATGCGGCAAAAGCAGTTGGTGTTGAGAGCATTTTATGTGTCGGCGTAGATTTCGAAACTGCACCGCGTGTTATTGAAATTGCAGAACAATTTGATCAAGTGTGGGCAAGTGTCGGTTTGCATCCGAGTAATAAAATTGACAAAGAGCCCACCGAGCAAGATTATTTGGATTTAATTCAGCACCCCAAGGTTGTCGCCGTGGGTGAGACGGGTCTTGATTATTATTATAATAAAGAAGGTTTGGATTTGATGCGTGAACGCTTTCGCGTCCAAATTCGAGTGGCGCGCAAAGTCAATAAACCGATTATAGTTCATAGCCGTGATGCGCGTATTGACACGATTAACATTATGATTGATGAAAAAGCTGATGAGATCGGCGGCGTAATGCATTGCTTTACTGAAAGCTATGAGATGGCAGAAGCGGCAATGGCGCTGGGTTTTTATATTTCTTTCTCAGGCATTGTTACTTTTAGTAATGCGAAAAATGTGTCAGATGTCGCCAAGCAAATTCCGATCGAGCGCATCTTAATTGAAACCGATGCGCCGTATTTAACCCCAGTGCCATTTCGCGGCAAGCCGAATGAGCCGCAATATGTACGTTATGTGGCAGATAAAATTGCAGAACTTAAAAGCTTAAGTTTTGATGATGTCGCGCGCATAACCACTGAAAATTTTTATAAACTATTTAAAGACGTTAAGCAAACATGAAGATTGCACTCGAAAAGTATTTTCATTTTAAGGAAAACAAAACGTCGTTGCAGCAAGAAACGATTGCTGGCATTACTACTTTTCTTACCATGGCCTATATTATTTTTGTTAATCCCGACGTTTTAGGTCATGCAGGCATGGATCGTGGTGCCGTGTTTGTGGCAACCTGCTTAATCGCATCTTTTGGTAGTTTATTGATTGGTATTATGTCGCGTTATCCGGTTGCGATGGCACCTGCCATGGCACTAAATGTTTATTTTACATATGTCGTGGTTCAAGGGGTTGGATTAAGTTGGCAAGATGCGTTGGGGGCGGTGCTTATTTCCTCGATATTGTTTTTTCTTATTGCGGCAACAAAAGCGCGTATTTGGGTGATTGCCGCGATTCCTAAAAGTTTAAATGTTGCGATTACCGTGGGTTTGGGGCTATTTATTGCCTTAATTGCGATGAAAAGTGCTGGAATTGTGGTTGAGTCTCATAATAACTATATGAGTATGGGCAGTTTAGATTTAAGCACCGTATTATTTAGTGTGGGATTTTTATTAATTGTGGTGCTGGATTACTATAAAATTCCTGGCGCTATATTGGTTGGCATTTTGGCAACCACGATTCTTGGGCTTATTTTTGGTTTGGCAAAATTTGAGGGCATTTTTTCATTGCCACCGTCTTTGGCCCCCACTTTTTTTAAGATGGATTTTTATGAGCTAGGTAATTTAAAAGGCGTTTCAGTTATATTTTCATTATTGTTTGTCAGTCTTTTTGATTGTACTGGCACCTTGGTGGGATTAATTCAGCATGCAAAATTGTCCAATGAAAATCACACCGTAGCAAGAATCGCTCGAGGGTTATTGGCAGACAGCATTGCATCCATAGGAGCCGCATTTTTGGGTACCTCGGGTCCAAGCCCTTATTTAGAAAGTGCAGCTGGGATTCGTGCAGGTGGCAGGACGGGCATGACGGCGTGTGTTGTGGCGGTGTTATTTTTGTTCGCGCTATTTCTCTCGCCTCTTGCTAAGACCATTCCAAGTTTTGCCACAGCGCCGGCATTGTTATTTGTGTCATGTTTAATGATCCGCAGCGTGATTGAAATTCCATGGTTGGATGTCACCGAATCAATTCCTTGTGCATTAACAGCGATAATGATTCCCTATACTTTATCGGTTGCTAATGGAATAGGCATGGGAATTATAAGTTACACCATCATTAAAATGCTCACCCGAAAAATAAATCAATTAAATACGACTTTAATTATCTTAAGCTTATTATTTATTTTCTATTTTATTATGCAGGCCACTGTCGTAAATTCATAACCATTTTTGCATACCAGGTGCGCATACTCAGCCATTTAAGCTTTATTTAACCAGATGTGGGATATCTCGCACACGGAATCGGGCATATATCCCCTGGCAAACTTTACCCGTATTGATAAGATAGTGCTCATGAATGGCATGGATGCCATAGATCTTACGGAAGCCTCGCTCAAGGATATATACTCAGGGATACGGAAAGTCCCAATCTTGGTAACTACAGTTTAAGGAAAAATGGAGATGTAGTTACCGACCATTTTTTGCCTACCGAATATATCCCAAGATATTTTCCAGCTGAAGAGTTTGTGTAGCTGTGAGCGCTCGATAAACTACATACTACACAGCTAATTCATAATCGAAGACATGACCCCAGCTATGCAGCTATACTGCTGATTTTTTTGCCAAAATACCTCAGTGCCGTTTTGCGATATTTAATAAGCTATATTTACAAGTATGATGAAATTGAGAGAATCAAAAATGAAGCTTGCGGTTGCTATTACAATGACTCTTGCAATGTGCTTATTCACACTTCAAGCGCAAGCGACATATAGCGCCAGCTGCATGATGGCGATCACCGCACCACGCCACCAAATGACTCTTATAAAAACGGTTAAAACTGAGTGCAAAGCAACGGCTTCTAAGGTTGATTTTCCAAAGGTCACAGACAGACCCAGTGATGAGAATTTAATTGTCTATTGGAATTATAGTATGCATATTTTTAAGAAAAAGAAGAGCATGACATCTAGTTGTGCTACTGCTTATTACCTAATGACAGACCATTACACATCTGATATTAGCAAAACCGCTAAAATTCATATTCACTGCAAAGGCGATATTTATGGCGATGCTAAGGTAATTATGAAACATTCCTCATGCCTAGTCTGTGACTCGAACTTCGAAAATTGCAAACATGAAGCTTATACATTAGATTGCTGGCCACATAATAATTAACCTTACCCCTCGCACCTTAAAAAACCTCCAGTTGATGTCGTTGGTTCTGCCGGCTTATATTTTAACAAGGGGCTTTTTTTAGCTTTGACTCATGATTGTTGATACGTGGAGAGTGGTACCGGTTCCCAACTTGAAGTGTTGTCATTATTAGTGTGACCAGGTAGAGGTCTAAACACGCCTGAGCGTGTTCTATATACTTGAACATTTGCTTCCATTTGAGCTTGAGTAAGTGCTCGACTGCTTCCAGTTGGAGTGGCTGGAGCGCTGGGGCCAGAGCTCCTTACAAAACTGTTTTCATAAGATTCTTTCTCATCTCTTGTTGCTGCTCTGAAGTGATCCGTTGTTGTTGCTTCTGCGGGTTTAATGTCACCGGTCAGTCGAGATCCTTCTGTTTGGTTAAATAATCCATGAGAATGAGAGCTATCTACTGCAGTAGAGGCGTTTCTTTTTGGTTCGTTGTCAGAGGAGTGATTGGCTTTGTGTTCGTCTGTTGATTGCTGTGATACTAGCCTAATACCCGATATTTTAGCATAGTGAGCGGGCGTATTACCTTGGCTGTCTTGAAGATTATCTGCAGCCCCACATTGAAGAAGTTTTTTGTAAGCCCATTCATTACCGCTAATTGCTGCTAAGTGTAAAGCAGAACGCTTTTGATCAACGGTCTGCTCATTTAAGTTCATTAGAAATTGATCTCTATATCGGAGAATGGTTGCTAGGATATGATTTTCACTATGTGAATTTGCGGTGCACGCAATTCTGATGGCTTGAGAAAACATGCGGCAATCAATACTCATCATGATGCCTTGATGAAAAGGACTAAAGGAGTCGATTTTATTTTCTACGTCGCTGAGTTCTAATGCAAGGGCTAAGCGCGCACCAAAAGAGCTGTCGGGAGCAGTAAAACCTGTATTCATTAATTCACGCATATATTATACCTCTTTATTTTGTTGTTATAGAATTTTCATACTCATGCAACGCCGAGTGTGGTTTGTTGAGTGGTTTCATCCTTTGATTCTGCTGAAATTGTAAAAATCGATAAATTCGTGAGTAGGTCATTACATTTTGGATCATCGATCTCTTTTATTATTTTCATAAGTGCATGGTTATCGGTATTTTGCGCTAAGTAACGAATTGTTCGGTTATCTTCTAAAAAGTCTTTAGCAATTGTGCGTGGATCACTTTCCTTTGCATAATGGAGTAACTGGCTAAGTGCAGTTAAATTTCCAATAGTGAGTGATAAAGTAAGAAACTGTTTGATCTGTGAGGCTGAAGTGTCCTGAAAAAAATTAGCTACTCCGTAAATTCTGGTTCTGAAATCAAGGGACCTAAAGTTTGGGTTATAAATCAGTCTTCTGATAAAACAAGCTTTTCTCAAAGGCTTTAAATCCGCATCAGCTAAACCTGTTCTGGCTAAGCGAAAAAATTGGAGCCTGCACTTTGGGTCAATAATTGCATCGGCTAGGGCGCGAACCCCTCTGGCACCAACTACGTTATCGCAAAGATAAAGACTAGTGAGTTTACAGTTTTGGTGATTGAGCGCATCAGCTAGGGCTACTGTGCCGAGAGGGCATAAATGAGTCTTATTAAGAGACAGTCGAGTGAGTCTAGAATTTGGATTTATTAGGGCGTCGGCGATGGCTCTAATGCCATCGATATCGATTTGTTTATTGTTAAGATATATCTCAACGATTTTGCAATTTGGGTGTTTGAGTGAATTCGCTAATAAAATTATTTCTGCTGTAGAGACGACGTGAATATCTTTAAAATTCAACCCGGTGATATGCGAATCCTGGGACTCAAGAGAGTGAAATACTGCGGACAAGTTTTCGCCAGCAGAAATTCGATATCTTCCCACGTAATGTTGATGGCGAAGCCCAATATGGGCCTCTAGAAAAGCTCGAGAGTGTCGCTGGAATAGTGGGTTGTATTTCAATAGGGTGTCATAAGGTTTGTACTGTATGTAAAAGTTTGCTTTGTAAAGTAATCTAAACATTTTTCTGGCTTTGTAATGCAGTTCGCTTGGCTCAACTTTAGTTTCAGTGTCCTGATCAATCTGAGTAGCAATTCTTGCCAGTGAACGAGCCTCATCGATGAGAGCCGTTGAACAATATTCTCTTTCCATAAAACTGCGATGATGTATATTGTTATATTTTCCTTTGAATATGTTAGAGAAAATGCTATTTCCAGCTTGAAATAATTGCAATAAACTTCCAGGATCTAAAAAGCTCAAAATGTGGGCTGCAGTGGGTGTTGAGTCGAGTGCATGCTGAACTAAGCGTGACTTACTTTCTGCTGGAGTTTTCATTTCGAGTGTCGGCGGCATTTGTATGACCTTTGTTATCTTACTGTTATTTAGTGCTATTTATTTTTTATGGCATTGCACTCTATTTGTGTACTAGATTCGATACAGCAATACTACCCAACTAATATTAAAATAATATTAAATTATCAATCAAAGTTAGGTTTCTAACAACCTTTATGCTCAACTGAATTAATTCTTTCAATCAAATCAAAGAATTGTGCTACGTATATTGACATGGTATTACATCAGGGGTAATTTCATTAGTACCAAAGTAAAAATACTCGGAGTTCATACTTATGTATCGGAAATTTCATGTTGCAAAAAATATATTAACTATAATCGCACTTATTTTTATTATATTAAGCGCAAGTGCCAATTCAATTTTATCGATAACGACGCCGAGTAAACGCATCAATGCGACTCCGGGTGAGAATTTATTAGTTGCCTATCAAGTGCAAAATGTTAGCGGGAAAATAATTTCAGACATGCGATACTTCGCGCCACCATTAACAAGAGTTACAAATGGTTCAACTTGCGGTACAACAATGACAGTCGGTGAAAGTTGTAACGTATTTTTATTGATTGCCGTGCCAAACCAAGTGGAATCTTTATTATTGCATCCTTTAACAATCTGCGGATTTGGTGAGCGTGTGTGCGCAGGGGCGAATCTGTCAAATCGGATTAGATTGAGAATTGGCTCAGTAACGAATCCCACAGCGTACGTGACTAATCTCGATACGGATAATGTTACTGCAGTCAGTACAACCGCGAATACTGTGATTGGAACAATAGGTGTAGGCGACCGCCCACAACCGGTAGCTGTTTCCCCTGATGGCAGTAGGGCGTATGTCGGTAATAGTAATGCATCGACAGTAAGTGTTATAAGAACTGTAGATAATACTGTGGTTGCAACCGTGGGTGTTGGCACCAATCCAACGGATATTGTGGTTTCGCCAGATGGCAGTAGGGCTTATGTTGCTAATCAAGGAAGTACATCAGTCAGCGTAATTAATACAGCCACTAATATAGTAATTGCGACGATTATAGTTGGAACATCCCCTAATGCGCTGGCGGTTACTCCCGATGGATCAAAAGTATATGTTACTAATCAAGGTTCGAGCTCTGTTAACGTTATAAATACAGCAACGAACACCACAGGACCGGCAATTGCTGTTGGTGTAAATCCGGCAGTCATCGCAGCATCTGCATCAGGCACTCGAGTCTATGTAGGCAATCAAGTTGCGGGTACGGTGAGTGTGATTAATACAGCAACGGACATCGTTATTGCCACGATTAATTTGCCAGCAGGGTTACCTTTCCCTGCAGCATTAGCGGTACTACCCGATTCCAGTAAGTTGTATATTGCTAATCAATTTGATAATGAGGTTGATGTCGTGAATACAACAACGAATGCCATCATTAGCCAAATTGCAGTTAATAGCCCGCTTGCTATCGCAATTACACCAAATGGGACAGGCGTTTATGTAATTAACGCGACAGCATTTAATTCTGTTGGTGTTATTGATCCGTTAACCGATACGCTGACAACCACAATTGCAGTACAAAATACGCCTGTTGCCTTAGCGATAGATCCAAACAGTACAAAAGTTTATGTCGTTAACCAAAATTCTAGTACATTGAGCATTATTAATATTGCAACAAATACCGTTATTGATACCCTGACTACAGGTACAACACCAGTTTGTGTTACCGTAGCGCCTCGATAAGTATTAATTATGCTGGGAGTTTGTAAAAATGGACTTATCTCAATGGGACAAGTCGCAAAGGCCTTTAATAAAGGAACTACTCAAGCATCCGCGAGCTAAGATTGTCTTTTCAAGTTTAAGTGAAAATAAAACGTATCCATTAGCAGAAGCATTATACTCCATTAACATTATTCAAACTGTTTTGATTTTTCAGACCTGGAAGCAATATTTAACTAACGCAACGACAGAAACATGTAACCCAATAGATTTAATTTTTTATCAAAAACCCTATATTTTAAGCCATGCTTTATCTCGACACTCCTTATCGCAGATTACTGAGCTCTTCTTTGATATCCAAAAGGGATACCCAAACATAAGCATGATGCAAAATGCAATGTTTGTAGAAAAAAATCGTTTGCTCTTAGAAATTCAGTTCAGTGAACATGAGATGCTGAGCAAATACAGTAGATTAAATATCGCCTTAGAGTGCTTGTTCTCTGAAGATAAATATTCCTTATCGTTTTGGCTTAGAAAAAACATTGTTAATTCATTGGATCGGCTAGTGGATAGTAAAGAGCAGCAGTTACAGACCCATTATCCGTTAATTCACAAATACACAGTCCATGGTTTAGGGGTTGGATTTTTTATTGCCGATTTAACTTTGTCTAGTAAATATGATTTAACGTCCTATGTATTAACACAGTGGTTAACCCGATTGTGTTTGCCGAGCTATAATTCGATGCAGGAAATAGCTAAGTATTTGGGGTTTAAAATAAATGAAATTAAACTTATCGAATTTTATCCAAGAATGCATACGTTTACTCAAGTGCTATTTAATAGCGTTTTGTTATATACTTATTACGATCAAAATATCTTGATGTCTGCTTTTCTATCTTTGATACCAGTATTATTACAAAGCATTGAAAAAAGATTTATAAAAGAATACATACCTATGCTTAATGATTTATTCAAAAAATATCCTGAATCATTGGGCATATTAGGCTTTCTAAATTATTATGTTGGTATGTATCTAGCAAAAAAAATCTTCAATATATTTTTTGATAAGCCATTAATTGAGAACTGTGGACCAGCTTGGTGGAAATGTGAATTACAGCAACATATAAATAATAAAGACAGCATTAATTTTCGACGCAGCTATCGTGATTGGGTAAGATTTTTCAAAGAGCATGATGGTGAAAATTTTCAATCTAAATTGCAAGTTATGAACGTGCTTTACAGTCAGATGAAAAACGCAGTATAACTGTTTACTATGAGGAATGAATTGTGATAAACCGGCAGCGTGCAATACTTAAATCAGTAATGATCGTGTTTTTTTCAACGACATTATATGTTTATTTGTTTCGAAGTAAACATATTGAAAAAATCCTCCCTGGTTTGTTGGCTACGTTTTTGAGCTTATTAAAGTCTAGCTCGCGCAATAACATGCCTGCACATGAAATAATAGTCAGGGATAAGCCGGTAACAAAATTAAAGCCAATTGAATATTGCACAGAAATATCGGCAGATTTAATTCAAGCTGAATCGCTAAGTTTTGCAGCAGCTCGTCATTTATTGCAAGCGCCTGGCTCAGAATTTAGGATAAATAACTTTTTTATATTATCACAAAGCAATGTCCAGGTATTACCTTCTTTGTCACCAGTTAACCCTACTCAATGGGCTGTTTATACCAGTGAAGGATTCCAAGATCCGAGTGGACTGGCGCTCGCTTTACAACGCCTCGATTCAGCGGGTGAAAAAGTGGGAACAGAAGTGCGAGTTAACAGCCAGGTTGGTGGGGATCAGTTTAATGCGCGCACTTGCATGACGAATCTAAACGGCGATTTTCGTGCCGTTTTTCAGACAACAACATCAGGATCTGGTTTAAATTCGCCGCGTGTTAGAGATTTTAATCCAAATGGTATTCCACAAGGTGACGAATACTCACTGAATGTTATCACTGAGGGTGATCAGAGCAATGCGGTTTGTGCTGGAAATATGGTTGTTTGGACAAGCAACCATCTTGGTTTAAATAAATTATTTGCACGCTGTAAAGTTGGGGGGGTATGGCAAGAGACAGTTGCAGTAGCGAACATCAGTAACGCTTACCAACAGCAGCCAAGTCTAATAAATTCTTTTGATTTTTTAAGTCAACTGGTTGTGTTTGAAAGTAATCATACTGGGATTTCTGAAATTTATGCACAGGCATTTAATACGACTTGCAACGCATTAACATCGACAATTCCTATCAGTCAAGCGGGCGGAACCCTACCGAGCGTTACCGTACTTGATAACAGTGAATACGTGACAAGCTATTTACAGAATAATGAGATTAAAGCTCAGCGTTTAGATGCAGACTATACAAGAACTGGGGCACAGGTCGCTGTTGCTAATGATGTGAGTGTAAAAACCAGTGTTGCACCGCTCACCTCTGGTGGTTTTGCGGTTGGTTATGAGAGCGCAGATAATGTTTATGTGCAATATTTTGATTATGGAAATACGCCATGGTTTGATGCTGTAGAAGTTGGCTTTAGTGGAAATGCGCGACGTCCGAGTCTTGGTTTTATGCAAAGTATTTATAGTCCTATAGATAGTTTAGGTTCTATGTTAGTCGTGAGTGATCATAATGATGATATTTGGGGTTTTATTTATAATGCCCCACCTGTGATTAGATTTACATCCGTTGGTTCAATACCCATTCCGATTGAAAGATCAGAAGTACCTTTAAATCAGGATAAATTTATTGGTGATCCGGATCATTATGTATTGAGCTCTGCCGTGCTGACAACAAACATTACTCAAGATGTTTTTGCGATTACAAATGTTAATCCAATATTTAGTATTAACGGAAACGCAAGTGATACTTTAGCTCTATCTGGGCAAGCATCATTTGCTACATACTTACAAGAACTGAATAAAATCACCTACAGGCCTGATCATAACCAACCAGGCGACCGCGTTATCACTTATACACTCACAGATCCATCAGACGCACAAGGTTCTGCGGATATAGTTGCAAATGTAAGTAACTTAGTTACTGCAAGTCCGCCGATATTAAATGTGAATGCCAGTTTTGCATTGGAAGATCAATGGGCATCCCTAGATATTCAAGCGCAGCTGATTGCACCTGAAGATGAAACTTTATCTATTGAAATAAGCAATATTCCAGTAGATTCCATGCTGCGTTACTCGGATAGTTCCAGTGAATTTATTTCAGTGCCAATCGTGAATAATGCTATACATTTACAAGCTTTCCAACTGAATCAATTGCAAATTATGTTAAGAGAACATGGCAGTGGTGTCTTTAGTTTGCAAGTTGAAGCAAGCGCAATGGACAAAATAGGTGGTTCGGAATCGACAATAAAAACGTTAGCTCTAACTGTTGAGGCTGTTGCGGATATGCCGATATTAACGGCACAAGATGCAGTAGGATTGGAAGATCAACCGATTGCGCTTAATGTGAGTGCTGCGCTAACCGATGATTCTGAAATTTTAGCAGTTGAATTTGACAATGTTCCGGTAGAAGCGGTGTTAGATCAAGGAACTTTAGTGAATACTGTTTGGCATTTAACCTCCGAACAATTAATAAATTTAATGCTAACGCCTGCGCTTAATTTTAAAGGGCAAATTCCTTTGCAAGTTAGAGCCATATCGACGGAAACTTCCAACTTAGATACGGCGGTACAAATACGTGATTTTAACGTCGAGGTTATCGCAGTTGCAGATATGCCGATAGTCACCGTGCAAAATGTCACAGGATTTGAAGATCAACCGATACTGCTTGATGTGAGTGCAGCATTATCCGATAGTTCTGAAAGTTTAACGATTGAATTTCACAATGTACCGGCAGAAGCAGTGTTAGATCAAGGAACTTTAGTGAATACTGTTTGGCATTTAACCTCCGAACAATTAGTAAATTTAATGCTAACGCCTGCGCTTAATTTTAAAGGGCAAATTCCTTTGCAAGTTCGGGCCATATCGACGGAAATTCCCAACTCAGATACGGCGGTACAAATACGCGATTTTAACGTCGAGGTTATCGCGGTTGAGGATCCGCCTAGTTTCTCCCCGATTATTAATGCACCAGCTGTTATTGAAACTAATGAGGATGCGGCTTTAAATTTAAATATTTCAGTTATTCCGCCGTTGATTAATGCTAATGTTTCAGTTGTACTATCGAATTTATTTGATTCGATGAGATTAAGCTATTTAAATCAAGCTTTAGATCGGATAAATATTCTAATTTCAGCTGGCAAAGCAGCTTTACGTATAAGCGAGTTAAATGAATTAATGTTGTTGCCGCAGCCCAATTACGCTGGAAGTATATCGATGCAGGTGACGGCAGAAACCTATTTGAAAAATACACTTGTAGGCCAATCTGAAAAAAGCATTATCTTAGTTGTGCATCCAGTGGCAGATGCGCCAGTTGCAAACGATGTGACTTATTCATTGATGGAAGATTCGACTCAAGCTTTGCAGCAGAATTATTTGCAATACGTCACTGATGTTGATTCTAATGATCGTGCAATATTGTTTTCTGTAAATGGAGATCAAGCTAGATCTTTAAGGTCTCAATACGGTGATTTTATTTGGTTTAGTAATGGTAATTTTAGTTATTCAGTACGTTTGGATAATGTGCGTTACCTTGATGCAGGAGAGTTTATCCCAGATTGTTATAATTTAACGGTGAGAGACAATGCTAATCTAACCGCAACTGGAAGAGTGACTTTTAATATATATGGTGTTAATAGTGCGCCAATTATTATTAGAACGATTAGCTCGGCATTGGTATTAAATGTCAGTCAACCATTTGCATTTGATGTTGATCATTTTTGCGACCCAGAAAACCATGCTTGGTCTTTACAAGTGAATACTCCAGAAGATTCAGCAATACCTTCTTGGATGTCTGTGAATGCAAGTGATCATACCATTTCTGGATTTCCGGATAGTTCACAAATAGTCACTGTGATCTTAACAGCTTTAGATGAACATTCGGCGATGTCATTGCCATTATTGCTAAATATCCAGGTTAATGCAGGGACTTTACAACCGCCGCCACAATCCAGTAGCAACAGTGAAGCATTTCCGTGGCTTTTAGCCGGGTTGATTGCTGGAAGTGGTATTTTTGGCGTGATTTTAATCATTGCCAGCATACGTAGCTATCATAAGTGCCGTGATCGCCGCATTTTAAATAAAGCTGCGAAAGCTGGTGCTTTTGGTGTATCGATGAACATGATGGACGTTGAGTTTAATGATTTACCTGAGCTATCGATGGACATGATAGATGTTCTTTCTTTAAATAATGCACGATCTGTTTATGAGATGACTTCAGATGAAGAAGTTGATCCTCCAATTATAAGGCATAGGAATCGATTTGAAAAATCTTTGTTAGATCGGAGGCATTTTGATTCAAACCACCCTGATTACGTTAGCAATTTACCTACACCGCAAATATTGAATTCGCTGGATCTATTCGGCCTGCCGCCTATTGAAGAGCTCTCTGAGAATAGTGAGGGGAGTTCGACAAATGATCCTGAGGCAAAAGTTATTGATGATCTTGCCAGACAAACACAAGTCAATGCTTTTAATTTGTTTCAACAGGCTCAAGCTGTTCCTGAAGATGAAAATAATACTGTGGAGTCAGATCAACCTTGTTTGTAATTTGGCGCGCGGCTTGTCGTTGCAATCTTATCTACAAGCTATGAACTGTATTTTACAGTCAGATGAAAAACTTAGTATAACTGTTTACTATGAGGAATGAATTGTGAGAAACCAGCAGCGTGCAATACTTAAATCAGTAATGATCGTGTTTTTTTCCACAGCATTATATGTTTATTTGTTTCGAAGTAAGCATATTGGAAAAATTCTCCCTGGTTTATTGGCTTCCGTTTTATCCTTATTAAAGTTTAGCTCGCGCAATAATGTGCCTGCTCATGAAATAATAGTCAGGGATAAGCTGGTAACAAAGTATAAGCCACTTGAATACCCAGAAATG
>CAXMUH010000070.1:0-37579 GCA_964196565.1 uncultured Legionellaceae bacterium
TCCTAGCATTCGGATGCGTAACGAAAGCAAACGACGCATACGCTGGCTTACACCAGTGGTGGCCGCCAATTTACTGGAGGAATTACCATCACACTTAGCCAGTATGGCAGCTTTTACTTTAGCAACAGGGCTTCGCATGTCTAATGTCACTGGGTTGAAGTGGTGTGATATTAATTTAGAAAACCATCATGCCTGGATACATCCTGACAAAGCAAAAGCTAACAAGGCCATTTCTGTCCCATTAAATAACGCGGCAATGGAAATTTTGAAAAAACAATTAGGTGTACACACTGAATATGTCTTCACCTATAAACAGCAGCCTATAAAACAATGCAACACGCGAGCATGGCGTAATGCATTAGAGCGTGCTGGAATTAAAGATTTCCGTTGGCATGATTTACGACATACTTGGGCGTCTTGGCATGTACAAAATGGTACGAGCTTGCAGGAGCTTCAACTGCTCGGCGGATGGTCTAATTTTGAAATGGTGCTGCGCTATGCACACCTTTCAAGTGATCACTTGAAGGCAGCCGCGAGTCGGGTTGGTACGATTCTGGTACACTCGGAAAATAGGGAAACGGTAAATGTGCTCTAAGTCATTGAAAAAATGGCGCGCCCGGAGAGATTCGAACTCCCGACCACCTGGTTCGTAGCCAGGTACTCTATCCAGCTGAGCTACGGGCGCGTAGTTAGCTTTGTTTTCCTTTACATTTCTGGCGGAGAGAGAGGGATTCGAACCCTCGATGGAACTATTAATCCCATACTCCCTTAGCAGGGGAGCGCCTTCAGCCGCTCGGCCATCTCTCCAATTCTCTCATTTCAAATCGTTCATCCGGTCATCAATGACCTTGCAGATGAGTTCTTCACAACTCACCTCTGCCCGCCTTCCTCGGGCAAAAAGCTTCGCTTTTTGCTTATTCCTCATCACCCAGCATTTGAGCTGGCCAATGATTGACCTGAAAAATTACTTCGCCGATCATTCCAGATGAGGCATGAATGATACCACTGACGTTTGAAAAATAAAATCATTAATCCCACGAAAATACAACTGCATAGCAAACCGTGCTACAACAGTGCATTATTTATTCTGATATGATGTTTGAGTTTTTTTCAGACAGAATGATGCGCATCCTTGCACCAATAATTCATTCTGTGGGCAGCTTTGTCTAATTAAGACTCAGCATCAGGTGTCTCATCCCCAGCTTTTGAAGCTTGTGGATTACCAGCGTTTTTTTCTGCCTGAATTCGTTCATAGATTTCTTCTCTATGTACAGAGACTTCTTTCGGTGCATCGATCCCTAGCCGAACCTGATTACCTTTTACGCCTAAAACCGTAACTTTAACATTATCACCAATAATAACCGACTCACTTATACGACGCGTCAAAATTAACATATTCCTCTCCTTTCTTACCACCTCCTTTTGTCCATGAGCCCAAAGTAGCTCGCAAAGTCCCTATTTATAATTGTAGTACATAACACTTAACTTCAAGTTTACCGTGCAAACATTAAGAAAGTATTAACTAATCAGTATTTTGCCAGAATTATCAAAATTGTCAACTTTTGTTCCACGTGCGCAGCCCTTGCCATCACTGCTTTAAAGGAGCGGCCCTGCACGCCAGTTATAGCAGGGGCTTCATGGATAGTGGTCTGGCATTTTTTTACCAGGGCCAAGTTTCCATACAAATCAGCAGGTCGGGATTAATTCAAATAAATCACGGCATTAATTGCAGCCAAACTTGCGCTCACCTTTATCTTCGCTAGAGTCTACTTTCATATCACCTGGTTGATCAAGCATTGCGGGCATACTAACTGTATGATTAATCTTTGTTGAACCAGCAAATAGAGAAAATTTGCCCTGAGAAAGGGGCATCGATGTGATTATTATATTATGAGCCACCTCCGCCGCCATTGTGTCAGCAACGGTCATCAAAGCACTGTCGATGTAACTGAGTTCAACCAAATCCTTTATTATGTATGGGTTGCTTATCATTGACTGCGCTAAACGAGACGCTTTATCCTTAACAGACACATCCTCATCCCAACAGAAGTAAATATACAAACAGAGTTTCTTTAAAAATAAGGGTGAACCAACTAAGCCTTGACCGCTATAACGACGAATGGCAGCATCTGTATGCTCCATGTCATCAAAAAAATCAGCCCTCTGATAAGCGGCCAACAACAACAATTCATGTTGTTCAACACCAATATCACAATTATCAAGCTTATTGATATCATAGCGGGGCTGCCACCATGTTAGATCCGCCATTGTTAACCAATTTTTAATATCGGAAGTAATATTGTCTGATTTAGGGCTAAGCGGTAAACTGCATTTTATTAAGTGATGGGCTATATGCATGATGATGTGTTTAAAAAAACTGGCACAATCGTTTTCATACGCAATATGATGCAACGCATCAATCGCAGGCTGGCAGCCAACCACCAATTTGATTGAATCATCCAGGAAGAATTCATTCGTCTTTGTCTGTAGACTCAACCAAATGTGTAAACAAAATATTTTTAAAAACAGGACCATCTTATCGGGCTGCTCACTTAAGTCTGCTAAGCGCGTTAAAATAGTTTCATTATCGTAATCGAAGTCTGGTGTTTTACTTAGCCCTAATGCTTTAGCAAAAAAGTCAATAGAGCGCTTATAAATAACACGCAATGTATCTTCCTTGTGGATATCATCCAATGCCTGATACCATACATTCATTGAAAAAGTAGACTGGTAAGAGACTTGATAGACTTCTTTAATCATTTCAATATTTGTATCAATACGGATTGACTTGTCTTCAGATATAAATGTTAAGCCTAAAAATCGATCGGCGTTATTTCTTTTGAATTTAAAGATAGAGCTGATATTTTCCTTCAAAAAGTTGATTAAATGAAGCCAATAAGGGAGGCGCGACAAATCATCTAATGATAAATAAATACGAAGCTTCATTACATTTCTTGTGGGACAATGATTAAGGTGTTGTTGATTGTTAAAGGCAATCAGCCATGCATCACGAAAAGTTCCAACCAGCTCGGCGGGTTTAATGCCAAATTGAAGCCAACGATGCTCATTACGCACCATGTCAATGGCTATCAATAAAATCATATCACTACATAACTGATTTTCGTCATACTGATGGCCCATTGTTAGCAGACTCATTATGCGCCATTGTTTATGTTTAGCATCGTATTCACCAAAAGGAGCAGTGAAATAACGACAGAATAATTCAGCTTTACTGACTCCAATGAGAGTTTTCTTTTTAAGCGTCATAAATAAATAGCTGTCTCGATCAATAAGCTTCCAAAGCAGCGTGCTCCAATTAAAGCCCGTTTGCTCGCGGAAAAGATCAACTATATATAACAAAGCACTGCGCAAATAAAGCGGTATTGATGAATTAGCCTGGCTATGATAAAAATCATGTAATGTGATATCAAGTGGCACACAGTTTTTTGCACCATGCAAATTACGGCGGCTTAACACCCCTGGGTACTGTACCGTAGCGAAACGCACGCCCTTTCTAACTCCCTGCTCTATGTCTGCAATGCTTAAATTACCCAAACGTAATATCATAGGGCTATAAGCTGCTAATCCAAAACGAACGATACATAACGCATCACGGACACCTGCCGACATATAAACGACATTATCTGGAGCGGTTAACATTGCTGTCGTCGTTCTTTTTGACTCAGTAGTCGAAACTTCATCAATAACATATTGCGGGACTGCGGCATTCGAAAGAGTATGTTGGCTATAACGACTATCTAGATTTGTTAAATTTAGCCAAACATAGCTTGTTTCCAGAAGTTCATCAGCGAAGAAAAAGAATTGTTCTGATTTCGGTAATGCAGCGGCAAGGTTGCGAAAATAGTAAAACTGCAGCGGAGTAAGATTCGGCAAACAACTGAGATTTGTAATTGCTGGTAAAAAGTATTGTTTAGCTTCAGAACTAAATTGATTGGATTCACTGAGCAAGGGGTAGGCATGACATTGGCCAAACACATCCGTAATTTGCTCTCTTTCGACAATACTAGAAAAGCTTTGCCGCGTAATTTTACTGGCAGCAAATAAAGCCATTGCAATTTGCGGCAACTTGGAGTGCTGCATAATATTTGCGTTCCAGTCACCTAGATTTAAAGCGCATAAAAGCAAGCTCTGTAATGTTTTATTGGGGTGTTTTCTTATTGGGTATGATCTTGACTCGTTTTGCTTTTGATCGACCTGATGCGCCGTTTTGACAAAATTATAAAATTCATCAGAGTGATTACCCAATTTAGCATTGACTGGAATCGTCCGCATTGAGTTTGTTATACTCCTGTACCAGCGTTGCAAAACTATTGCTGCTGAGCGTTGTAATTCGAGATTAACAAACTCAGGCTCTACAGCTGGTTGCTGATAACGCGCACGAATATGACTGTAATCACCACCGACTGAGCGATATTTTTGATTGAATCTGCTCCAAACCCATTCTGAATTTGCACTTTCTAATTCTGAGCGCATACTGAAACCTTACTCACATTTATATACTAGAGCTATGTGTAATACATTGACATCACACCCGGCTGTAATATTTAATTACGATATGTGAATATAACAGCTCAATATTAGAATATTATTAAATCTTGGAATACTGCAAATCCCCGGTACTACTACCGCTGTATTATTAATCGATAAACTACTTGCATAGTTGTTTCAGTGATTTTTTCATAAAAATATGTGATAAATTAATAGGTTACCCCTTTTAATAAATCCATTTTAATCGTTTGAATGATCTATACTAGTTATGAGGATAATTGAATACTAAAATTTCCAGTTTCTATTGCAATGGGGCACAAAATGAAACGATTTAAAAATATTCTTTATGTTTTGAACATTGAGCAGAATAATAAAGTAGGGTTACAAAGAGCTTGCTTAACTGCAGCACTTAACAATGCAGATTTAAGCATTATAGTTACAAATGTTGGCGATGACTTTATGCATTATCAAAATGAAATAAAAAGTCAAATTGCAATGTTACTATCAGAGGATATAAAACTGGAAAATGTAGAAGTTTATTTTAGTCATGAAAACCCTCGGATAGATATAATTAAAAAAGTAATTTCAGACAAATACGATTTAGTCATTACGGAGCCGGATACATCACACAGTATAAAAAAGTTTTTTTACGGAACGACCACGTTGGCGTTGCTTCGAAAATGCCCCTGTATAGTTTGGGTTGTAAAACCTGAAGTTGCAACACCTTATAAAAAAATCATGGCAGCCGTTGATCCAACCAATGATAACCTACACTCGAAGGAGTTAACAGATAATATTATTGAGCTTGCAGTTTCAATGGCAGAACGAAACCATGCGGAGTGTCATATAGTCCATGCGTGGTACTTGAATGCTGAATCTGCCTTAGAAAATCCTTTTTTTGGATCAGCTACAAAAAAAAACATTAAACAGGACATTCTAGATGAAGAAGCGTGTCATGTTAATGCCTTCAAGGCTATGATGAAACGTCAAAAAGTAGATACGAGTCGATGTATAACACATATTATTAAGGGCGATGCTAAAAATGAATTAGCTAAGTTTTCTGTGAAGCAGAATATTGATTTAATTGTGATGGGAACAATTGAAAAAGTAGGCATTGAAGGATTTCTTATTGGTAGTACGGCAGAGACCTTAATCAATCAAGCTGAATGTTCTATTTTGGCAATCAAGCCAGCGGCTTTTATATCACCGATTAAGTGATATACTTAGCTCCGTGGTTGGTTAAATCGTAAGCGGACAGCGCCAACTCTAGCCTATTGATTTCACATTTTTAAAGAGCTTTGCGTTTATGCCGCAATGTGCGGTACCAATACAAATTGAATAATTAGATGAAAGAGCCAATGCTAAAAAATTTATTTAGTGATGTAACGAGCAAAACTTTACCGGAAGAAGTATTCCAGACTTTGTGTCAGGGGAAATCATTTCGCTTAGAACGTATTATCTCAAGCGGACAGACAACGCCTGAAAATGAGTGGTTGATTCAGAGCGAAGACGAGTGGGTGATATTACTGGCAGGGAGTGCAAAAATTTTATTTGAAAAAAATAAACAAGAATGTTCTCTTAAAAGTGGAGATTATCTGCTAATCCCCGCAAATATGGCACACAAAGTTACTTGGACTGATCCGAATAATAAATCAATTTGGTTGGCAATCCACTTTGTTGGTGACAAATAATGTTATTTTTTAACATCGACAATACTTTAAATCAATATAAAGTAATCAGCATTTTACTGCTGCTGCGGTTGATCTAAAGAGAATGCGTCGTGTATCGCCCGCGCACCAAGGTCTAGGAGGCTGTCTAAAACGATGACTGAGATCTTAATTTCGGTCGCACTTAAAAGTAATACTTCAATACCCTCCTGACCCAGAGCGCAGAGCATCCTTGAAGCCACACAGGCGTGAGAACGCAAGCCGATACCCACCAATGACAGTTTAGCCACTGAGTTTGCGGTAATAAGCTTGGATGCACCCAGCTCAGCTGCCACACTACTCGCTATCGCATGGGCCTCATCAAAGTCTCTCTGGCCGAGGGTAAAGCTAATATCCGTTTGGCCTTCTGCATTTGGAGCATTTTGCACAATCATGTCCACTTCAATATTGGCCTGGCTGATTGGACTTAACAAATAACTCACCAGTCCCGGCCGCTTTGGAATGCCTTGCAACGTAATTTGCGCTTGTTCACGATCAAATGCGACACCTCGAACCATAGGACTCTCTGACGCATCTTTAGCGTAGCTAATTAACGTGCCATTGTTATCACTGTGTAAACTCGACAATACTCTCACGGGCACTTCATATTTGCCTGCAAATTCAAGGCATCGATTTTGCAGTACTTTGGCGCCCATGCTTGCCAGCTCCATCATTTCATCAAAAGTGATTCGATTAATGCGCTTAGCATCCGGAACAATTTTAGGATCTGATGTGTAAACACCATCTACATCCGTGTAAATCTGACATTCATCCGCTTTTAAAAGCGATGCGATGGCAACAGCTGTTAAATCCGAACCGCCGCGACCCAGTGTGGTTATTTGACCTCTGGTTGAAATACCTTGAAAGCCCGTAATCACCGGTGTTCTACCTTGTGCAAGTTCATTAATAATAACTTCACTGTTAATATCAACAATGCGTGCTTTTTTATGGGTGTCTGTCGTGGTAATTTTAACTTGGGCACCCGTTAATGAGCACGCCGGGCAATTTAAATTTTCTAATGCCATACTTAAAAGTGCGGCTGTTACCTGCTCCCCGGTTGCAAGCAATGCATCGTGTTCACGTTGATTGGTATTTGAAAAAGAATCGGCTAATTTGATTAAACGATCAGTTTCACCATACATCGCGGAAACAACCACCACCACTTCATGGCCTTGGTTTTTTGTATCTGAAACAATGCGAGCGACATTTTGAATACGTTCGAAATCCGCAACTGAACTTCCACCAAATTTTTGAACTATTAATGCCATCCTTGTCCTTATTAAATGAAAGCATACCAATTATTATTTTATCTTTGACTTCACCCAGTCAGCAACAGACTTTAGTGCTTGTGGTAACGCACTTGGTTCGGTTCCACCACCCTGAGCCATCTCTGGTCGACCACCACCTTTACCGCCAACTTGATGCGCCACCTGATTTAATAATTCTGTGGCATTAAAGTAGGTTAAACAATCTTTGGTAATTGCAGAAACCAACTGAATTTTACCTTCATTCACAACTCCTAATACAATAGCAGCTCTACCCAGCTCTTGCTTAAGCTGATCTAATGTATTACGTAAAGTATCGACGTCAACTCCATCTAATTGCACAGCTAATACCTTCATTCCATCTATATCAACTGCTTGATCAGCCAACCTGCCCATTTGTCGATTAGCAGAAGCTTGTTTGGCTTTGACAAGCGTGCGCTCGAGTTCACGGTTTTGCTGTAAAACTTGGGCTAATTTAGTATTGAGATTACCAACACCCGTTTTAAGTAATTCAGCCATTTCACCTAGCAGCTCTTCTTTTCGCATCATTTCATCAATCGCAAATTTACCCGTGACCGCCTCAATGCGCCTAACCCCAGAAGCACAAGCTGACTCCGAGATTATTTTAAAAAGGCCAATATCACCTGTGCGAGCCACATGCGTTCCACCACAAATTTCAGTGGAGAAATCTCCTATTTTTAAAACACGAACTTCATCACCATAGCGTTCACCAAAAAATGCAATCGCGCCACTTTCTTTAGCAGCATCGGGTGTGGAAATGGAGGTTTCGGCTTCAACATTTTTGCGGATTTGCTCATTAACAAGTTGTTCCACCACCTGCAATTGTTGCGCCGTCATGGCCAAGGTATGCGAAAAATCAAAACGTAATCTATCCGCTGCAACCAGCGAACCTTTTTGCTGAACGTGCTTGCCAAGCACATGGCGTAAAGCTGAATGCATTAAATGGGTCGCAGAATGATTTAAGCGTATTGCTTGACGGTTTTGTTGATCGACGATCGCCTCAACCGTTTGATCACGACTAAACTCGCCCTCTTCCACGACACCCACATGCAAATAAGCGTTACCTTGTTTTTGAGTGTCGATTACTTTAAAAATCGCATCATTTGACTTAAGCACACCGCGATCACCCACTTGTCCTCCAGATTCCGCATAAAACGGAGTGCGATCAAGGATAATCACGCCTTTTTTGCCCCGGGCTAATGTGCTTACCGGCATATTTTTCGCTTCTAGCAGACCAGTCACTGTTGCAGATGCACTTGTCGATTCATAACCGACAAATTCAGTTTTACCATCGATATAAATTTTTGAGGTTTGATCCATGCTAAATTGCTGCGATTGTTGTGATTGCTCGCGTTGACGCGCCATAGCTTTTTGAAAGCCTGTTTCATCTAAACTAAAACCACGCTCACGCGCAATGTCAGCGGTTAAATCGGGTGGGAAACCATAGGTGTCATAAAGTTGAAAAGCCAATTGGCCAGGAATCTTTTTGTCTTTGAGCGCTTCCATTTCTTGATCTAAGATCTTAAGTCCTCGAGATAAGGTCTTGGAAAATTGTTCTTCTTCTTGTTTAATGATTTGTTCAACCAAGGTTTGTGATTTTGCCAATTCGGGATAGGCCTCACCCATCACTTCAACTAACGGTTTAACCATCTTATAAAAGAAGGGTTTATTTTTTTGACCAAGTCTAACCCCATAACGAATAGCGCGACGCATAATACGACGTAAAACATAACCTCGGCCTTCATTAGAAGGTATGACTCCATCGACAATTAAAAATGCGCAAGATCGAATATGATCGACGATCACCCGCATTGCTTTATCGTGCAGATCATCAAAACCGACAATTTTAGCTAACGCTTTTAAAAGGTACTGGAATAGATCGATATCATAATTATCATGGACACCTTGCAATACTGCCGCAATGCGCTCTAATCCCATTCCAGTATCAACACACGGTTTAGGTAACGGTTTTAATTCGCCTGTAGCCTGGCGCTCATATTGCATAAATACTAGATTCCATATTTCAACATAACGATCGCCGTCTTCATTGGGACTGCCTGGCGGGCCACCTTCAATATCAGGCCCGTGATCATAAAATATTTCTGTGCAGGGACCGCAAGGTCCAACGTCACCCATTTGCCAAAAATTGTCTTTTTCGCCACAACGAGAAAAGTGCTTAGGATTAATTTTCATCTCATGCAACCAAATTTCTTCGCTTTCTTTATCATCTCGAAAGACGGTCACCCACAAACGTTCTTTGGGTATCTCCAGTACTTCTGTTAATAATTTCCACGCATATTGAATCGCTTCACGTTTAAAATAATCACCAAAACTAAAGTTCCCCAACATCTCGAAAAAAGTATGGTGGCGGCGCGTATAACCGACATTTTCCAAGTCATTATGCTTGCCACCAGCACGCACACAACGTTGCGATGATGTGGCGCGTGAATATGAGCGCTCTTCCACCCCCAAAAATGTGTCTTTAAACTGGACCATTCCAGCATTGGTAAATAGCAAGGTCGGATCGTTAATTGGGATTAAGCCACTACTCGGCACGACTTGGTGCCCAAAAGATTGGTAATATTCTAGAAATAACTGTCTCAGTTCATTGCTGTCTAAGGATTTCACTTTTTTACCTTTATTATACTTTTCCCGGCCGCGCAATCTACGATTGCTTGTCCGAGCTACATCAAAGCCAATATTAGCGTCTAGCGCCTTTTTAAGTCCAATAGCCTCATAACCATGCTCGGTGCAAAACCGCGCTGTGACAAAAATCGAACTCGACGACCGTACTCTTTTTGCTCAACCGGCGCATCAGTATCATGATACTTTTTTTGCCATGCTGCTTGCAAGTTTTCCCACCAAAAATCATCATCTTCTGCCAAACTTCGAGAAATTAGCTCCGCACCAACCCCACGCTGATTGAGCTCTTGGGCGATCCGCAGGGGCCCTATTCCAGAATTGACCCTGGAGCGAACATAACTCTCGGCAAAACGCTCATCACTTTGTAAGCCCTGGCTAACCAGCTCTCCAAGTAGCGAGTCAAGCTCTGCCTGACTCGCTTTGTCGTTAAGCTTTCGCTTTAGCTCTTCTCGAGAATGCTCACGCCTAGACAGGTAGTCTAAGGCCTTTTTGCGCAGTTCGCTCATTGCCTCACAACGAAATCAAACAGTTTCTTCTTCTTTCTGTTTAGCTTTGCCTTTTGCTTTAGTTTTTTCTTTAGCTGACTCAGCTTTTGCTGCTGGCGCCACCGATGGTAGTAACTTCGCGCGAAGCGTGGCTTCGATTTCAGCAGCAATTTCAGGATTACCTTTTAAATATTGCCTAACGTTATCTTTGCCTTGGCCAATACGATTACCGTTGTAACTATACCAAGCACCGGCTTTATCAACGATTCCCTCTTGCACACCCAGAGTAATCAGTTCGCCCTCACGAGAAATACCTTGTCCGTATAAAATATCAAACTCTACTTTTTGAAACGGCGGTGCGACTTTATTTTTAACGACTTTAACTCGAGTTTCGTTCCCCATGATTTCTTCGCCTTTTTTGATTGCACCAATACGACGAATATCCAAACGCACCGAAGAGTAGAATTTTAAAGCATTCCCACCGGTAGTTGTTTCTGGATTACCAAACATCACCCCAATTTTCATGCGAATTTGGTTGATGAAAATCACTAAAGTGTTTGATTTTTTGATGTTAGCGGTTAGCTTACGTAATGCTTGAGACATTAAGCGCGCCTGTAATCCCATATGCGAATCACCCATATCACCTTCGATTTCAGCCTTAGGCGTCAATGCAGCAACGGAATCAATAACAACCATATCGACCGCACCAGAACGCACTAACATGTCGGTAATTTCCAAACCTTGCTCGCCTGTATCTGGCTGTGAAACCAATAAATCTTCTACATTTACGCCGAGTTTTCCAGCATAAATTGGATCAAGCGCATGCTCAGCATCCACAAAGGCTGCTGTTCCACCCATTTTTTGACAAGCTGCAATGGTTTCCAATGTTAATGTTGTTTTACCCGATGCTTCTGGGCCATAAACTTCAACCACACGACCACGCGGTAAACCACCAATACCTAATGCAACATCTAACCCCAGTGAACCGGTAGAAATGACATCAATATCATGCATCGTGCCAGAATCCCCTAAACGCATCACCGAACCTTTTCCAAATTGACGCTCAATTTGCGTCAATGCCGCATCTAATGCTTTTTGTTTATCGCTCATTGCTTCTCCTTATTACTCAATAATTCGGCCGCAAGCGACCACCATTTTAAAATTAAAAAAACTAGCATTTCATAGCTTCTAATAACCAACTCAATGCATATCCAATAGAACAATCACGTATGTGTGTTCTGCCACTGAAAAATTGTTCTCGTCGCGTATCAACAGAACCTTGTTTAATTGCTAAACCAAAACACACGGTGCCTACTGGTTTTTCATCAGTGCCACCATCTGGTCCCGCAATTCCAGTGATACTTAAACTAATATTGGCATCGCTATGTTTCAACACACCTTCTGCCATTTCACTCGCTGTCTCAATACTAACAGCACCAAAACGTTGCAGCGTTTTTGACTTCACATCTAGAAGTTCCATTTTAGCCTGATTTGTGTAAGTCACCATACCGCGATCGAACCATTCTGAACTGCCGGCAACAGAAGTAATCGCATAAGCTAAGCCGCCTCCTGTACAAGATTCAGCAACAGCAATGCGCCAACCACGATCAAGTAAGCATTTGCCCAATTTTCTGCTTAACTCATAGGTGTTAGGCTTCTTCATTTGTCGCTATTTTCCTTTACATATAACTTTACGCGCAAGTATCATAGCATGGCTTTTTGATTGGTTACATAAGGAATAACATAGATGAACGCAGCCGTTAAAAATAAAAACGAACCCACGCCAATGATGCGTCAATATTTAACGATAAAAGCTAAATATCCCGATATGCTTTTGTTTTATCGTATGGGTGATTTTTATGAACTGTTCTATCAAGATGCAGAACGAGCGGCAAAATTATTAGACATTACGTTAACAGCGCGCGGATCATCTGCAGGCAAACCGATCGCGATGGCTGGCGTCCCACATCACTCAGCTGAAAAATATTTAGCCAAGCTGGTTAAACTTGGTGAATCTGTTGCCATTTGTGAACAAGTTGGCGACCCCGCCACCAGCAAAGGTCCAGTTGCCAGAGAAGTCGCTCGAATTATTACTCCAGGCACGGTCAGTGATGAAGCGCTACTTAACTCCGACTGTGATAATATTTTAATGGTGGTGCATGAACAAAAAAATGGCTATGGCGTTGCGACGCTCGATATTACCAACGGTTGTTTTATTGGATTTGAACTTCAATCAATTGAAGCATTAAAAAGCGAGCTGGAGCGCATCAAACCGGCCGAACTTTTACTGAGTGAAAATTCCTCACTGGATCAACAATGTGAAAAATACACGATTAAAAAACGACCCGTGTGGGAGTTTGAACACACAGCCGCGCAATCATTGTTGTGTCAGCAATTTAAAACACGTGATCTTGCCGGTTTTGGCATCGAGAATTTAAACGCTGTAATCAGTGCCGCAGGCGCATTGCTGCAATATGTAAATTACACTCAAAAAAACGCCCTACCCCACATCACTGCAATTAAAATAGAGCAGCAAAATGAAACTGTGATATTAGATGCAGCCACTCGGCGTAATCTTGAATTAACCTTCAATTTGCAAGGGGGCAGCGAAAACACGCTGGCCCAAGTTTTTGATCATACTAAAACGCCAATGGGAAAGCGGCTATTAAGGCGTTGGCTACATCTTCCGTTGCGACAATGTGAAACAATAAGCGAGAGACAAGGCGCTATTCAAACTTTATTATCAACCGAAGCCTATCTTAATTTAAGTGATATTTTAAAAGGGGTTGGTGACCTAGAGCGCATCTTAACTCGAATAGCACTCAAGTCAGCGCGGCCACGCGATTTAATCGGATTAAAGCAAACGCTTAGCTTGATACCTGAATTACAAACGGTGTTAAATCCATTAGCAAACACACAAAAAATTGCGACACTTACAAAAAACTTAGGTGAGTTTAATGAGATTTTTCAAATATTAGTCGGTGCGGTTATCGAAAACCCACCGAGCGTGATGCGCGAAGGTGGCGTAATTGCACAAGGTTATGATGAAACGCTTGATGAGCTGCGAAATTTAAGTCACAACAGCAGCCAGTATTTAATTGATCTTGAAACACGCGAACGCGAACGCACCAAAATTTCTACTTTAAAAGTCGGCTATAATCGCATTCATGGTTATTATATTGAAATTTCAAAAGCGCAATCTTCAGGGGCGCCCGATGATTATATTCGACGCCAAACTCTAAAAAACGCCGAGCGTTATATCACACCTGAACTGAAATCATTTGAAGGAAAAGTATTAAGCTCTCGCTCCAAAGCGCTGGCACGCGAAAAGGAACTCTATGACCAATTGTTGGATCGTTTAATTGAAAATTTAAAGCCACTGCAACTTTGTGCGCAAGCGCTCGCTGAAATTGATGTGCTAGCCAATCTTGCCGAACGCGCGCACACCTTGGAATTAATCGCACCTGAATTAAGCGATCAACCGGGTGTTTTTATTGAAGCCGGGCGCCACCCTGTGGTTGAGCATGTTATGGAAAATCCGTTTATGCCCAACGATTGCAAATTAACCGATAAAGATCGCATGTTAATTATTACCGGACCCAATATGGGCGGTAAATCAACCTATATGCGTCAAGTGGCTATTATTACTTTATTGGCCCATATCGGCAGTTTTGTCCCTGCGAAAAAGGCGATCATTGGGCCGATCGATCGCATTTTTACCCGTATTGGCGCCAGTGATGATTTAGCCAGTGGGCGTTCAACCTTTATGGTAGAAATGACTGAGACCGCCAATATTTTACATAATGCCACCAAACAAAGTTTAGTATTAATGGATGAAATCGGACGCGGTACTAGCACGTTTGATGGACTTTCACTTGCATTCGCTTGTGCTGAACACCTTGCAAAAAGGACCGCGGCGTTTAGTTTATTCGCCACCCATTATTTTGAAATTACAGCACTTGCCGATAGCATTGCAACCATTAGCAATATTCACCTTGATGCTGCTGAACATGAAAATAAAATTATTTTTTTGCATAGCGTTAAACCCGGACCCGCCAGCCAAAGTTATGGGCTGCAAGTGGCAGAATTAGCAGGCGTACCCCAAGAGGTGATTAAGCAAGCGAAATTAAAATTAAGCGAGCTTGAAAGTCAGAAAAATAATATTGATCATTGTGTTTTGGAACAACCGCCAATGCAGGCTGAATTGTTTAGTGCGCCGCCCAGTGCCGCCTTAGAAAAATTAAAAGCTATTGATCCTGATGAGCTCACACCAAAAGAAGCTTTGGGTGTGTTATATCAGTTAAAAGCATTGCTGGATGATTAGTACAAGTTTTATTTCCCCGGCCAACAAGTTGACCGGGCTACGTCTGGATTGCCGCGGTCGTTTCACTCCCTCGCAATGACGGGAGCATGTGATTATTTTTCAGAAACGTCCCAAAGATTCTTCACCTGTTCTGGCTCTAGCTCCAACCAAGAACCCGATCGTAATGACTTTGGCAAAAATACGGGGCCAAAACGTACGCGCTTTAAGCGATTCACTTTAACGCCTTGTGATTCCCAAAGTCGTCGCACCACGCGATTACGACCTTCTGTCACCACTAAATGATACCAATGGTTTATGCCTTCGCCGAGCCCAGAATCGACGATATGTTCAAAACGCGCTTCACCATCTTCGAGTTCAATCCCGTGAGTTAAACGATATAGCATTTCCTCACTAACCCGCCCCATCACTCGCACCGCGTATTCTCGCTCTAATTGAAATGATGGATGGGTTAAGCGATTCGCTAATTCACCATCGTTGGTAAATAACAATAAACCCGAAGTGTTATAATCCAAACGCCCGACATTTATCCATCTGCCATCATTAATTGGGGGGAGCGAATCAAAAACAGTTTCTCGACCCTCAGGATCATCGCGCGTGGTAATCACCTCAACAGGTTTATGATATATAAGGACACGGGTTGGAAGCGGCAGACAGGCCTTTTCACAATATTCATCATCTAAATATATTTTATCTTTACGTGAAACACGACCACCGATTGTGGCCAGTTCCCCATTTACACTTACACGACCTTGCTTAATCCATTCTTCAATTTTGCGTCGAGATCCATAACCCGCACGAGCCAAAACTTTTTGTATTTTTTCTGTTTTCATATAGGATCAGATGTTGCCTTTTGGTTGGGTGGAGTTTCTATTTCATCTTCCGTGATTTCAGTTTCCAATATTTCATCGGCGCCAGCGTCAGCATCGGCCTCTTGTATGCTGTCTAAAGGTTTTATTCCCGCAACAGCCAACGTCAATTGTTCGGTTAACTCTTGTTCTGCCTTATCTAAATCAACTATGTCTTCTAATGCTGGCAAATCATTTAAAGTGCGTAAATTAAAATAATCTAAAAATGCTTTAGTGGTTGCGAATAATGCAGGCTTTCCTGGAACATCACGACAACCAACCACCTTAACCCATTCACGTTCTTGTAATATTTTGATAATATTAGAGCTCACCGCAACACCTCGAACGGCTTCCACTTCACCACGCGTAATCGGTTGGCGATAAGCAATTAATGCAAGTGTTTCTAATAATGCACGCGAATAACGCGGCGGACTTCTTTCATAGAGTTTTTGCAAGTTAGAGGCATATTCTTTTTTCGCTTGAAAACGATAACCGGTGGCGACCTTTACCAGTTCAACGCCATGATCTTTATAATCTTCTTGCAGCTCTTTTATGAGTATTTTAACTTTTGGGGCATGAATGCGAACGATACCAACCAATTTATCAAAGCTAACCGGTTCTGCTGAAGCAAAAATAGCGGCTTCGAGAATTTGTTTATTGGGTTGCTCTGACATAACAATTATCCTTTTGCCTTAACATAAATTGGAGCGTAAGGTTTCGCTTGAACAAGCTCAACAATCGATTGACGAATCAGCTCTAAAACGGCAATAAAACTCACCACCACGCCCATGCGTCCTTCTTCAACAGTAAATAAATTGGCAAATGGGGTAAATGATTCTGTGTTTAATGCCTCTAAGATTACGGTCATGCGCTCACGAATCGATAAAGGTTCGCGTGCAATTTGATGCTTAGAATACAGCCGCTCGCGTTTTAAAACTTCTTCTAATGCAAACAGCATTTCTGAAATCGAAATATCTGGATGTTCAACTTCAATTTCCATTTTGGGTAACGTTGCATGCGCGACATAATTGTCACGCTCCAAACGTGGCAATTGATCAATTTCTTGGGCCGCCTTTTTGAAACGTTCATATTCTTGCAGGCGACGAATTAATTCTGCGCGCGGATCACCCTCTTCTACTTCTTCTGCATTTTTAGGTCTAGGCAGCAACATACGCGATTTAATTTCAGCTAACATCGCAGCCATTAATAAATATTCTGCGGCTAACTCGAGATGCAGCTCTTGCATCAAATCAACATATTTAACGTATTGTCGCGTAATCTCAAGAATCGGAATATCAAGAATATCAATATTGTGTTTACGAATTAGGTAAAGTAATAAATCCAGCGGCCCCTCAAAAGCGTCAAGAAACACGCGTAAGGCATCGGGGGGGATATATAAATCCTGAGGAAGTTCGGTTAAAAGTTCTCCTTGAACCAGGATTTTAGTCGGCTGCGTAACGTCTTGTTGGTTTTGCTGCATAAGTATCAATCATTTCCCGCAATTGTTACTCAATAATACCTTAACTTAGTATTTTCAGCAATGAGCAAGTGCTGAACAAATAATGATCATACAAAATAGCTCCCCTGACGCACAACTTCTGGGACTCCGGAGGTCAAATCCACAATGGTGGTATGCAAAAGGCTACTCGCCCCACCATCATCAATCACCGCATCAATTTGGCCATCGTACATATTAAAAATGGCGTGTGAATCCAAAGGCGGCAAATCAGAGTCTGCTTGCTCAACACTCACGCTCATCAATGGCTGACCCAAAGTTTCCAATAACCCCAAAACCACGCGGCTCTCGGGAATACGAATACCAATGGTGCGTCTACGCGGGTGCAAAAGCTGCTTGGGCACTTCTCGCGTCGCTTTTAAAATAAAAGTTACCGCAGCTGGAGTATGTGCTTTTAAAAATCGAAACGCTAAATTATCGAGGCGTGCATAAACCGAAACTTCAGAAAAATCACTGCAAAAAAGGGTGAAATAGTGATTTTGATCAAGATTTCGTATCTGTCGAATACGCAGCAGCGCTTCTTTTTGACCTAAACCACAACACAGCGAATAACCACTATCGGTCGGCAATACCACCACGCCGCCACGCGCGATAATGCGCGCAACCTCTGCCTGCATGCGTGGCTGAGGGTTTTTAGGGTGGATTTCCATAAACTCTGTCATAGCTATTTGCCTACTGTTATGTATAATATAGACTTAATTTTTAACCAGCGGGCTGGCATAATGAAGTTTCTATTTGACTACTTTCCCATCATTGTGTTTTTTCTTGTGTATAAATTCTGGGGCATCTATTGGGCCACCGGTGTGACTATGGCGGCTTCCCTTTTACAGGTGGGTATTTACTGGTTGATGCATAAACGCTTTGAGAAGTTTCACATTATAACCATGATTTTTATTCTTGTCTTGGGAAGTTTCACCTTAATTTTCCACAATGCCATTTTTATCAAGTGGAAACCAACCATCGTCTACTGGATCTTTAGCATTGTATTAATTGGCAGTCAATTTATCGGGGCCAGATCGTTGATTCATCGTATGCTACATGAAAAAATTTCACTTCCCGAAAAAGTCTGGAGTCGAATAAATCTAAGCTGGGGAATATTCTTTTTATTTTTGGGTGGACTCAACTTATATGTGGTCTACCACTACGATACCAACGCCTGGGTAAATTTTAAATTATTTGGTACTCTGGGTCTTATGATTGTTTTTATCTTTTGCCAAGCGATTTATATGTCCAAACATATGCAAGCAATAAAAAAAGATGATGACACCCCAAAAAAGAATTAAGAGGAGACTCAGATGTATTACGCTATCTACTGCCAAGATGTGCAAGACAGCATGGAAAAGCGTCGCAGCGTCCGCGAATCCCATCTAGAAAGACTCAGAAAACTCGAATCAGAAAATCGTCTATTAGTGGCCGGCCCGCTTTTAAAGCAAGATCAAGACCACCATATGGCACACGGGGTTAAAGGCTCATTGATTATTGCTGAGTTTGAAGATCTAGAAGAGGCTAAAGTCTGGGCTGCAGCTGACCCTTACGTTACCGCGGACGTTTATGAGAACGTCACTATTTCGCCATTTAAATTAGTATTACCCAGTGAAAAATAATAAAGATCGCATCGAAATTATTAAACAGCGCCTAGAACAAGCCTTCCACCCAACCCTACTAAAAGTAATTGATGAAAGCCATTTGCATGTTGGGCATGAGGGAGCAAAAACTGGCCTAGGACATTTTGCGCTTGAAATAACATCTTCTGCATTTTCCAGTAAAAATAAAATCGAACAGCATCGCATGATTTATGCGGCGTTAGGTGATCTTATGAAAACAGACATCCACGCAATTCGAATATCGTCTCAAAGTTCACCTAAGTGAACAAAATAAATTCATAAACTCGCATAAAGTTAATATTCTTTACAAAATACTCGCCTCTTTGAATATTAATATGTTAATTTACACTTAAGTATATAATGGATGTAAAACTCACTTTAATTATTTCTTAAACAGAGAGTAGCGAAATGCCAACAAACAATTCCCTAGAATTGCTGATCACCAAAGTAATTATTTCCAACAATCTATCTGACTTGGTTAAACGACAGGTGCTTGAAGAAATACTCTGCGAGGCAATCCCAAACCAGAGTAGCTGCAAATTAGCAGAGAGCATTAACCATACAAACGAGGAAGGTTACACTTTGCTTGGCAATGCCTGTCGATACGACAACTCAAAAGTGGTTGTAAACTGGCTGCTAGATCAAAACGCTGACGTCGAAATAGGAAACTCAGTGCAAAGACAAACCGCCTTAGCCATAGCCGCACAACATGGAAACGTTGACGCTATGCAAGCTTTACTGGAACATGGCGCAAACCCAGACTCTATACTTAAGAACTGTGAACCAGTTGAGCTTTCACAAAATAAAAATTTCAATAACCCCATGCCCTATGGTAAATCACCAATTTTTTATGCAATACGCTATGGACAAGTAGAAGCGGTAGAATTATTAGCGGCCTATGGTTCACTTGAATCTGAAAAAGCGACAACACAACCTAGCCACATTCTTTCTGCTTTAGAATACACGCGCAAACTATTGCATGCGGTTCATGATTATAAAGAAACCGAGGAAAAAACCAAATTATTTGGGCAATCAAAATATCGTGACTCGAAAAGTTTACCAAAAGCGGAAAATTTAATAAAAATTATTGCTATACTAAAAACATCAACGCCAAATACTGATTTAACACAAAACCCAAAATCAACAGAGAAGTGCACTTAGTTATACTTAAAGCGCTTTAAAATTAGGTTTTTAATTATTTAAATTACTACGCTCAAGTTGCTTTCTCTTACGCAGCGGCGCAGCGCTATAAAAAGAACGCAAAGGTATCTTAATATAAGTCCGTTGCGCCTTATCATAATCGCTGCGACGCCGCGTAAGAGTGTTCGTTTATACGTAGCACTTTAAAGTTTTAAAGCCTACTTCCATAGTGAGCTGACTATAACTCATTGCAACTGATGGTCTCGCACAAAAAATGTTAAAAACACTGCAATTAAAGATCCGCACGGCAAAATAATAAATGCTAATTGATAGTTCGACACCGAATAAAGTGAGAAAAAATTGGCATATGAGCTATTCTCTATAGACTGAATGATAACACCAATTAACCAAGCAGATCCTCCCGCCAACATCATCACAAAATTAGTCACCCCAAATACTTTGCCAGCATCAGCTTTGCTCGCTAATTTGCGATTCAATGCAAGCACCACAACACTGGACGATGAAAAAAAGCCCAATAAAAATAAAAATAAACCAATTTTTGCGGTTGATAAATCTGGTACATAGAGCACGATAGAAAGTAATATCGTGGTACCAACTGTTCCAGCGGTTAAAATTAATTGATATTCTGAAGTTCGATCATAAATCCAACCCAGTATCGGCGCCCCAACCGCAAAACCTAAAAACATCATCCCCATATCCAGCGAAGCAAATAACTGCGATAATTGACCGGTGTGATTTAAAAAATGTATGCCCCACGACTCCGCAAACCCAGCAATTGGTAAATAAAGCAAGGCGCCAATTAGGCATTGCACCCATAAACAACGGTTTGACATAATGGATATTAAATCTTTGATGTCTTGCCTTAAAGGTTTTCGTTTAGCAGACAGCCTGGAAACATTTCTCTCAAATTTGAAATCAACGATATTAAACAGCACCAAGATTAAACCCGAAAAAGAAAGAAAATAGCACGTCAAACGCCAACCCCAGTGTTTAATCACAAACACTAAAAACATATCCATCACCAATCCACCAAGCATACCGATGCAAATTACAATGCCTAAATAAAAAGTAAATCGAGACTTTGAAAAGCGCTGGCTAATCGCCTTTAAAATACTTACAAAAATAAACGCGGCCCCTAGTCCCATGGCTAATCGACCACCCACCGCTAACCAGTATGAATGCGCATTTGCAAACAAGTAGCAGCCAAGCGCACAAAGTAATAATGCAAACGTCATTAAATAAACTAAACGATAGCGGTCCACCAACAATCCCACGATCAATTGCAGTGGCACATAAATCAAATAATAATACGCACACAAATTACCGTAAGCGATGGGTGAAAGACGATAAGCTTCCGTGACACCAGGCGCAATAACGCTGGGTAAAACTCGTAAAGAATAATCAAATAAATAAAAAATTGCTAAACCTAAACAGAATAGCAGCGGGAGAGTATATTTCGTTTTGAAAATAGTCCTTAACATAATTATCCCTTGTTTTGGACCATCAATGATAACGTGATGCGAACTAAGTCGCAATTACGGTAAGCTTAGATTGTTCCCGTCTTTGCGAGGAGCCGTAGGCTTTGACGCAAAGACGGCATAGAGATCAGGTTCTTCCCCAGGCGGGAATTATCTTAAGGTAAATTTAAAAGATTTGAATTTTTATTTCTTACCGCGATTAGCGTATTTTTTATTAAAACGATCAATCACACCTGCGGTGTCAATCATCTTCTGCTTGCCGGTATAAAATGGATGGCAGTTTGAGCAGATATCCAGATGTAACTCTTTACCCAACGTAGAAGATGTCGTAAAAGTATTCCCACAGTTACAAACTACTTTGATTTCATCGTACTTGGGATGTATGTTCTTTTGCATTAGTCTTTCCTCATGCCTAATTTAGCAGGCAATTCTAGCCCACATCGAGGGCAAAAAGCAAGTGTCAATAAGGCTCTACAAGCTCCAGAGCAGACTTAACCACTTGTATTCCCCTAAGATCGGCGCCTGCATGCTCGCTAAGATAACGTCGCCAATGCCGAGCACCCGGTTGACCTTGGAATAACCCAATCAAATGGCGGCTTAGCGCCCTTAATTTAGCCCCATGAGCCAACTCTCGGGCGATGTAAGGCAAATAGGCTAAGATCACGTCTTTAATATTGGCTTCGGAACCTGTCTTTGTAAGGTATTGATCAAATGAAGCCAGTAGCCACGGATTCGAATATGCCTCACGTCCAATCATCACCCCATCAACATGGGCTAGATGTTTATCAATATCTTCTAAGCACTTGATTCCACCATTAATAATGATTTCCAGCTCAGGAAAATCACGTTTGAGCTGATAAACTACCTCATATCGTAGCGGAGGAATATTACGATTATCTTTTGGGCTTAAACCTGAAAGCCAAGCTTTACGCGCATGCACAATAAAAGTTGTGCATCCAGCTGCGGCAACTTCTGTTATAAATTTACACAGTTCCGGGTAGGAGTCCTGATCATCCACTCCAATTCGGATTTTAACCGTCACTGGAATCGACACAGCTCGCGTCATCGCAGCAACACAATTTGCGACTAATGTCGGCATCTTCATCAAACATGCGCCGAACTGCCCCGATTGGACGCGATCACTCGGGCAGCCGACATTAAGATTGATTTCATCATAACCAAAATCTTCACCAATTTTGGCACAGATTGCCAACGCTTGTGGATCACTTCCACCGAGCTGTAATGCAACTGGGTGCTCTTCAGCGTTAAATCCAAGCAACTTGTTACGATCACCATGGATAATCGCATTGGCGCTGACCATTTCAGAATATAAAAGCGTATGCTTGCTAATCAAGCGCGCAAAATAGCGATAATGGCGATCGGTACACGCCATCATCGGTGCAACTGAAATTCTGCGGTCTATTTTGTTTATTGCTTTAGCCATGAGCATATTTTACTCACTATGGCGCTGATTTCCAGTTAAATTTAGTCTAAACTAAAAGATATAGGAAATTGTTTAAGGAAATAACATGCGCACTCAATCCGCACTATGCCTGCTCACCCTGCTGACCCTCACCAATATCAGCTTCGCCCTCACCCCAACCCTAGGTGAGTCGATTAGCGGCAATCCGATCGCACGCCAAGATAATTACACCATTAACAGTCAACGCCGAACCAATGCAACCGTCACTTGCGTTTTTACTAACAACAGCGACAAACCGGCAACCATCAATATCTGGACTTCGCCATCGCAAACTCATCCGGTAAGAGTGGTAAGGTTAAAACCGGCGCCGGCGCAAGATAATAAACCATTTACCTCAACCCAAACCCTGCACCTGGATTTAAACCCAGTATGGTGGTGTAGCATTTACCCCAAACACGATAAACGCGATTGGAAATATTGTCATTACCTTTCAATTTCGGATGCGACCATCAGTGAATATCATGCGTTTGGCACCTGGAATAAAACCATTCGCAGCAAAAAAACGCGTTACGATTGCAAGATTACTCGCGTCAGACCTAAAACAGCAACTCCAAAATTCTTTTACTTCAAATAGTTCCTATAATAAAGCATTATTTATTATGTGTTAAGTCTATTTTAATACGAATCAAGTATGCTTAGTTATAAGTATGCTTACACTTAAGTATAAAAGCGTTAAAATTGACAATATGAGAGGGAACTAAATATGAGAGGAAGCTTAATACAACGTCGAGTAGATTACATCGAAGTTGACAACCTGTTCAATGATGGACAGACAAGAATTCCGAACATTCGAATATCGTTTTCACGCTTTATATCAAACACTAGTTTATGTTGGAACCGAAACGTCACCGCGCCATTTAGCAACTGGTTAAAAGCAAGCAACTGGGCAAATTCAGCTAAAAATTCCATCAACGCTGGCATCCGTTATACTCGTCGAGGCGTTGTTGATCTTGCCTCGGGCACACAAACTGCAGCATTAACAATGGATGAAATTGATCCGAGCGATGCCGAAGAACTTCAATTGCTACTACAAAAATATGTTTCCCTGCATAACTATCACATAAAATTCGCTAATTACCTCGCCCCAATTGAAGCAGCTGAAGAGAAATTAAAAGAAAAGAAAATTGCCCTCCACAATAAAATTGCAGCGCTAGATCAATCTTTTGCACGCACTTTTAATATTGAGGCAAAAGATTATTTAACAGATTTAATTTCATGGTGTGACGAAAATGAAGATCCGGAAGACAAGTTATGGCACTACAAAGATGAAGCGGTAGATTTATACAATGAACACAATGGCCTAAGGCAACAAAAAGGCGGGTTGAACGATGCAGAAGACACAATTATCAGAAAAATGAATTCAATTTCAACGCAATGTAACGCTATTATCAAAAGTTTAAATATTGGGGATGATGATAAAAGTGATGTTCGTACTCTTTATGAAGGAATACTTAATTCAGATCCAAACAACGCTGTCGACGAAGCTCTAGCAGATCAAATTAATGATATTTATCGTGGTGGATTATCAAATCATACCCCCAGCTGGCTAGTCTCTGGAACATTAGTTGCTATTGCTACCGCAGCAGCATTTGCAGTAGCTGGATTTTCAATTTTAGCCTGGCCTGTCACCCTCCTTGTTGGCGCGGGGTTTTTGATTGGACTTGGCTGCGCTCATGTGGGTTATAAGAATCTATTTCGTTCTATGTGGTATGGTGGCGCTGGTCAACTTATTAAATCAAACAGTGAGAACAATTCTTCAGAAAGCGAAAGCAAAGCTAATGAAATAGCCGATCAATCTAAAAAAGTAGACGCTAATGAAAGTAACTACAAAGGCTGGCTTAGCTTTACAGCTTTTAGCGCATTAGTTGGCGCATGCTTGGGCACAATTGTCTTCCCTGGAGTTGGAACTTTAATTGGTGCTGGACTTGGCGCAGCCGCCGCCGCAACATTAGGCTTTGGTATTTTAAACTATTTACGCATAATCAAAGCGGTTGTATGGACAGGCTTAGCTGACGGAATCAAGCACGGATTAACAGTTGGTTATAGCATTCTAACTAGGGAAAAATGGGGTTCTGGCTGGCAACAACTTAAAGACAATAGCCTTTGGGCAATTCCCACTGGTATTGTTGTTGGTACAGCCTTTGGTGCTATTGGCTTCGTAGCGCGTGGATTGTATGATTTGACTGCCGGATTTTTCTCTGCTTTCGAACCGTTGTGGTGTGAAGGCTACAACTATAAAGCCAATAACAAATTAGGTGCGGATTTACGCGAAAGCTACTGGCAAGCTGAAAGAACAATCGTTGCTGATGAAGACTCCAAAGAGGATAGTCAAACATTTCCTTCTGTTCGACGCCCAGCGGCCGTGCTTGGTTACGCGCTGGCTTACCCTGTTAAAATCTTAGGCGCCAGCCTCGGTGGCGTAGCAGCTGGTATAGTTGTCGGCTGCGCAATCGGCTATAATATCGCAACCAAAAAATGGTGGGGAATTGCGCGGCAACACATTAAAAACAGTAGCCTTTGGACAATTCCCACTGGTATTGTTTTTGGTGCAACTTTTGGAGTGGTTGGCCTAGTAGCGCGTGGATTGTATGATTTAACTGCCGGATTTATCTGTGCACTCGCACCATTATGGCGTGAAGGCTACAACCATAAAGACAATAACAAATTAGGTGCAGATTTACGCGAAAGCTACTGGCAAGCTGAAAAAACTGTTGTTGCTGATGAAGACTCCGAACAGATAAGCAAAACCACACCTGCCGTTCGACGCCCAATGGCTGTGATTGGCCACGCCCTGGCTTACCCCGCTAAAATCATAGCTGCTAGTATCTGTGGAATAGTCGATGGCGTAATACACGGCTGGAAAGTTGGCTATAATATCGCGACCAAAGAAAAATGGAGTGATGCATGGCAACAATTTAAGGACAATAGCAATTGGGCCATCCCAACCGGTATTATTTTTGGTGTGCCCGTTGGTGTGATTGGCCTAGTAGCACGTGGATTGTATGATTTGACTGCCGGATTTTTCTCTGCTTTCGAACCGCTGTGGAATGAAGGCTACAACTATAAAGACAATAACAGATTAGGTGCAGATTTACGCGAAAGCTACTGGCAAGCTGAAAAAACAATCGCTGCTGATGAAGACTCCGAACAAAAAAGCAAAACAATTCCTTCTGTACGACGCCCAATGGCTGTGCTTGGCTACGCCCTGGCTTACCCAGTTAAAATTATAGCTGCTAGTATCTGTGGAATAGTTGATGGCGTAATACACGGCTGCACAGTTGGCTATAACATCGCAACCAAAAGCAGTTGGAAAGCCGCCTGGCAACAATTTAAAGACAACAGCAATTGGGCCATCCCAACCGGCATTGTTTTAGGCGTGGTGGTTGGCGTTGGAGGTATTATATGGCGCGCACTTTCTGACTTAGTTGGCGGCCTTTGTCGTGGTTTCTCCCTAGCTTTCAAATCTGGCTACAACAAACAACCAGGTTGGGGAAAACACTACAATGATCAATGGAGCAAGTGGAGTGCATTTGGTGTACCAGCACTAATTGTATCGGGCGTAGTTGGATTCAGCCTCGGATTAGCTTGTCGTGGCATTAAGAATTATTGTAGTTCACTGATAAAACACCCTGTTACAACACTATTGCTCACATTAACCGCTGCTTTATGGGTGCCCGCAGTTATCATTTATAAAGCATTTAATTATGTAGCATCTCCAGTTACTCAACTCAATAGATTTAAAAAAGATAAAAATGACTTTGGATCTTTTACTGATACCCCAGGCATTGCCCGAAGGTTATTATGCAGCCTACCAATTATTGGGAAAATTTTATCAAAAATATCGAGACGTTGGGCTGCCAGTATCCCTAAAGATGGGTCCATTAGAGGCTGGAAAGGCTACGTCGATTCCGTTGCTAGATGGATAATGCCACCAAAATATAATAAAGGAAAAACTCAAGCAGCTCTCTGCGCTAGATTGGGATTCACTCAAGGTAGTGGTAGTGGTAGTGGTGAGTTGGGCAGTAAGCTCGATAGAAGTGACATTACTACGCTCACCGGTCTTTTTATCGATACGCTGCTGGATTTAAATGCAGGTCAAAAAAGACTTTCTTCAACAAACGGTCGTGACAACTATAATGTTATAGATAATGCTAATGCTGAGGATGCTCAAGGAGACAATATTTTCGAAAAGAATGAAAGCACTCGCATTTTAAAATATCTCTATAATTTATTTCGCTCAGGTCACTTTAACGATCATGCCCTAAATAAACACTCACAATGGCGTAATTCAACTGCATGCTGTGTTGGTCAAATTGAAAAACTATTACCACTAGAAAAAGAAGAAAGTGAAATATCCCTTCAGCTGGGTAACTATACACTTACTTACCAGCATGATGACGATAAGCTAACAATTACAACAACGGCTAATCCTCATAACGAGAAAAAGGAGTCTTGTAGTGATGATGAAGAATATTACCCAGATGCTATGGTGATTTAACCTTGGATAAAGCAAATGCCATATACTGAAAAGACGCTAAAGCTCTATAACGAAGCAGCATTTCGGCAGTTTCACCTTAAATGGGTAACTACTAATGCGCTTTTGATAGGCTCTAAGGCTGACCCAATAAACCGCGCTCACTATCCATTTGCCACACCGCGTCGAGCGGGTACGAGTGAAAGCTACGTTGATGGTTACCCTGAATCTAAAAATGTATTAGGGGGTAAGAGGCATACTGTATTAACTTCATTTAAAACCCGAGCTTTATTAAGGGGTCAAGCGAGCCCCATCATTAACTCATTATTTGAAATTTATCGTGCCTACCGCTGTGATAAATTAATATTACCTGTAGGTCTTGAAAATATTTTCCTTCGCGCGGCTTTATCCTACAATCAAGATTATATTAATCAGGTATATCAATATTTAGCCCAGCCTAAAATTAGTAAATTCATTGACTGGCCGAAACTGCTTATCATCACTGAACAACATGAACTATTAAGCCAACAACCCGAATTTAACCCAACAGATTATCTCAAATGGATTGAGTTTAGTGCTAATCAAAAAAGCGGGCTGGGAGTCGCCCTTCGAGGCCTAATCGGCCCATTGGATAACCCTCGAACCAAAATTGATTTAATTATTGCATCTGGCATGATTAATCCTGATAGCAAACAGCAGCCTAAACCAATATTTATCGATGCTTTAATCAAATTAGCAAAATGCTATATCGGCGAACGACAGTATATTTATGGCCTGCGACGATTTCGCCAAGCACAAGCGTATACGACAGTCGATCAAATCCCTGAATTTAGTCAATTAACGCAAGAAATTGAATCCAGAAAAAAGATATTAGCTGAAGAAAAAAGTGAGTTTAATGCTACTTTAAAGAGTGATGATGAACTGATCTTGCAATTAAAAAACGATTGGTATAGTTACCCTGAAGTCTTAAGCCGACTTCCAGCCACTCTCGCCAGTCGCAAAGGGGTATGTTGCTTATTAAACAAACTCGACCCGACAAATGTTAAGTCTGTCCGCTTGCTTTTAACTGATTCCGAGTTACAAAGCGCTGATCTTGATATCCTAAGTCTTGCTAACAGGGTAACGAAGGCAAATGAAAAACAACAAGTTGATTTACGACTTACATTTATCAAGCAATCGTTTGATGAGATTATAAACGAAAATCACAACTTCACCAGTCCTAATGCGATTAGCATAAAATTGATAACACATGAATGTGCATTTACTCTAGCACCTTTTATATCGATAAATGAAAGTGATGAACCATTATTGCTAGCAAGAGCACCTAAATATATTGGAATACAAGAACTAGGTCGCGCATTTTGTTTATCCGCCCAATATTTTATTTATGATATAAAGTCAGCAGAACAATGGATAAAAAGTGGAAAAACTCGCGACCCACAAGGTAATGAAGGCTTTCGGCTATTACCCTCCTTTGATCAGCATGTGAATCTGGTACTGCTAAATACTTTACTTAACTTGCAAAGGCTACAAAAAAACTTGGAATGCGTAGCACAGCTAGACAAAAGATGGTTTATAGACGATAAAATAGTACTTTTGGCTGAACTGGACCCCGAATTATTACAGCTAACGCAAATTGTTAAACTTAATCAACTGATATTGCTGAATCCAAGTTCAAATACCATTGACGCAATCAATCAAGAATTTCGAAACTCAAAACAATTTAATCTAGCAGCTCCATCTGCTCCACCGATGCCGATGCAACAAACACCGCCATTGAATCCCAACAATTTATTTGCAGCTGAGAGTAAAGATGAGGCTAATTTTGTTGGGGGCATTAAACCTAGTGCACCCCCACTATAACAATTTCAACATAAAATAGAGGAAAAAACATGACCACAAAAAAACATGAAATTAATACATTAGAAATCACACCTACTGCATTTCCAGATTTAAATAAAAAGTTACAACAAACTCCAGATCATGAAACAACTGAAATTGTTGTACAACGCATGAAACATAAACATATCCGTATGATGCAAACCATGAGTGAAGCGGAACAGATTCAATATATTATGTCTCAGTTGACTGGATTGAGCGATCCTGATCTGGATGAGCTTGATGCAGAAGATTCAGCAGCGCTGTCTGAAATTATTTTTGGTTATATGAAGCGTTATGCGCAATTGGCTAAAGAGTTTATGGCGTAGTTATTATTTTTTCCCGGCCGCGCAATCTACGATTGCTTGTCCGGGCTACATCAAAGCCAATGCTGGCACCCGTAGCCCGGACAAAATGACCTTTAGGTCATCGGCCGGGAAATATAAAATGATGGGTGGCTCACCCCTGAATGAAATCCTGCAGCAAACGTTGATCGCCTTGGTATTCAGTAGATTTTTGGTCTTTTTGGCGGCGTATTTCGGCCCATTTAGTTAAAAATTCTGGCGTGATTGATCCTGCAACATACTCACCGGTAAAAATTGAATCCTCAAAACGTTTTACAAAAGCATCTTTACTAAGTGCCGCTGAATTAATCGCTTCACGTACCGCATCTAAATCTTGATAAATTAACCAGTCGGCGCCGATTGATTTTGCAATTTCATCTTCGCGGCGCTCGTGCGCAATCAGCTCATTTGGCGTTGGAATATCGATTCCATAAACATTGGGATAGCACACTTGCGGCGCGGCTGAGGCAAAATACACTTTTGCAGCTCCGGCATCACGCACCATTTGAATAATTTCTTGTGATGTTGTGCCGCGCACAATTGAATCATCAACTAATAATACATTTTTCCCAGCCATTTCTTCGCGAACGGCATTTAACTTTAGACGCACCGAGCTTCGACGCTGTTCTTGACCTGGCATTATAAAGGTACGACCAATGTAACGATTTTTCACAATACCTTCTGAATAATGCAAACCTAAACTGTTTGCTAATGCTAAAGCAGCAATTCTGGAAGTATCGGGAACGGGTATCACCACATCAATATCATGATCCGGGCGGGTGCGTTTAATTTTTTGCGCCAAGGTTTTACCCATGCCAACGCGTGCTTGATACACTGAAATATTATCAATAACAGAATCTGGTCGAGCCAAATAAATATATTCAAATATACAAGGCGTATGCTGCTGGCCTTTCACGCATTGCATCTTATGGATTTTACCCGCCTTATCAAAATATATTGCTTCACCAGGCGCTACATCACGAACCATTTTGAAACCCAAAGCATCTAATGCAATGCTTTCTGATGCAATCATATATTCATCGCCATGTTCCGTTTCACGCTTACCATAAACCAATGGACGAATACCATGCGGATCACGAAATGCCACCACGCCGTAATTATGAATTACCATAATGGCAGAATAAGCACCTTCAACTCGGGCATAAACTTGCTTAAGTGCGCTAAATAAAATATCGGGTGTTAGGGTGGGTTTACCGACGCGTTGCAATTCATGCGCTACAACATTCAATAGCACCTCAGAATCAGAATGAGTATTTAAATGACGTAAATCTTCACGCATTAAATCCTCCGCCAACTCATCGACATTAGTCAAATTTCCATTGTGGACGAGACCTAAACCATAAGGTGAGTTGACATAAAAAGGCTGCGATTCATGTGGGTTATCGGTGCCTGCGGTTGGGTATCGCACATGCCCTAGCCCCATGGTGCCACGTAAATGTTTTATGTGCTCTTGGCGAATCACATCACGCACCAAGCCATTGCCTTTGCGTAAACTCACCCGATGTCCATTGCTGGTTAGCATGCCAGCGGCATCTTGGCCGCGATGCTGAATAATTGTTAATCCATCAAAAATATCCTGGCTCACTCGATTTTGAGCGATAACGCCCACAATCCCACACATAATTACCTCACATTATTATTTTTATGGATTCTTAAATCGCTTTTTACCCATTGCGTCATGGCTTTCATTCTATTTGGCAAAAACCCATTCAGCCAAAGAATGGCGGGTTTAAACTTAACAGCCAGCGTCGACTGCGAAAGTGCAGCTGAGTCTCTTATGCTGCCCATATTCGATAACATTAATAGCATAACCGCAACAATCGCCATGCCACGCACCGTTCCAAAAAAGATTCCAACAAATCGATCGGCAATCGAGAGCCCTGTCGACTTCATCAACAGTCCAACAATTAAGTTAATCACTAATCCCACGATCACAATAATAAGAAAAATACTGACAAAGCAAATAAAATATCGGATCGATTCTGAAGAGATCCATGAACTTAAATAGGTTTGTGCGGTGATAGAAAATTTCAACGCCACAAAAAGTCCTGCGACCCAAGCGATCATGGATATCGCCTCGCGTACGAAACCTCGAAAAAAACTAATCAATGCAGAAACGCCGACAACTGCAAGAATAGCGTAATCGATCCAATTAAAATGTTGTGTTACGTCAGTCATCATAAAGTATATTTTTTAATTACGCCTTTTAGATGTAACTTTTTTAGTAATTGTTGTTGCAATGCATGAACCTTCTCGAGTTTAATATAAGGCCCAACATAAACTCGGTGAACAGCACCCAGAACTGAAGCTGTTGTCTTCGAAAAGGCCTCCATACCCATCTTTCTAAGCTTCAACACCAATCGATCACAATGCTCTTGATCACTAAAACTCGCCACTTGTACCACCCATGCCTTGGGGGTTTTCAACATTGACGACTGCAATAGTACCTTGTTTAGATCAGAATCTCGAGCGCTATCGGCGGTACTTGTCTGATGTTGCTTTGGTGTTATTTTTGGGTTTGGCGCTTGTGCAGCAGAAATCTTAAGCTTTTCTTTTTTTGCGAGATTTCTGGCAGAGGGCTGCTTGCTTCGCCTAATATGCTGTAAAATAACATTCGTGTGCCTTGCCCCTATTCGCAGATTGTTAGCGCGGGCTTTATTAATTTGAACAAATCGTGCATTTCTTAATTTATGTACCCTTGGTGTCACCTGAGCTTGAAGCGGAAGGTCATACACCATAGGTTGTCGAGGTGGCTTGGGGACATAAGCGGACAGTTTCAGCTTGTGCGAGCCAGACAGTGGGTGATACAAAATTAACGGTAAAAATATTGCGATGACCGCTAATAAAACCAATATTCCTATAATGCGTTGTTTTGTTTGAGTTTGCATATCGGGTACTCCATTACCAGCAATGTTTGGCAGATAGTTTCATTTCGTGATCCTGGTCAAGTTTTGTAACTCTTATCTTCAGCCAACTTGTCCTGTGTTATCAAGTATCTCTTGGCGTCTGCTACTGTGTGAAAGGAACCAAACACTAAGATGGCATCCAAAGGTTCACAGACAGCAAATACAGCTTCAATTGCTTGTGCTATCGTATCAAAATTATAACAGCTTTCAACACCATTTTCCGACAAGAATTTCGCTAATTCTAAAGAATCGGTGCCGCGTGGTGGGTCTACCGTGCCCACATACCAACTATCAATATGAGGCATTAGCTGCGTCAGCATGTTCGCCACGTCTTTATCTTTACGCATACCTACAACCGCATAGCGCCGCCCTTTGATTTGTTCTTTTTGAAATTGAGCTGCTAAAAATCTTGCCGATTGTGCGTTGTGGGCAACGTCAAAAAAAACAGGGCAATGATGCTGCTCGATCTCGTAGCGTCCGGGTAGCTTAAGTTGGCCCAAAGCGGATATCAATGCAAACTGAGTCACGGCAACACCCAATAGCTCAACCGCCATTATCGCAGTAGCCACGTTTTGCAGCTTGAGCTTAGCCAAGGGCAGACTCACATAATCTTGGCTAGGACCATTAAAACGCCAGCTATTAGCCCGCTGCGTCACAAAATAATCTTTTTTATAGCAATAAAGTTCAACTTCATTGTTTTTTGCCACTTCCAATAACGACTGCGGTGGGTTGGAATCGCCACAAACTGCCTTTTTCCCTTGTCTAAATATGCCGGCTTTTTCAAAGCCTATTGCTTCACGATCGTCACCCAGCCAAGCAATATGGTCGATATCAACATTGGTAACAATCGCAAGATCCGATTCAACGACATTCACAGCGTCCAAGCGCCCGCCTAGCCCAACTTCCAATATCATAATATCCAAATCCAGCTCGCGGCAAATTAAAAGTGCAGACAACGTAGTGTATTCAAAAAAGGAAAGCGTTTGCAGACCGCGCGCTTTTTCAACGCTTGCAAATGCCTTTATCCAAACGGCATCACTTAAAAGCTCACCATTAATCCGTAAACGTTCATTAAATTGTAGAAGATGCGGAGAGGTGTAAGCTGCAACAGAATAGCCCGCGCTGCAATAGATGCTCTCAAGCGTTTTAACCACCGAGCCTTTACCGTTGGTGCCACCCACCGTAATCACTTTAGCGTTAAAATTTATTAGATCCAGTTTTTTGGTGAGTACTTGCATGCGCTCCAAGCCCATATCAATCGTGGAGCCATGCAATGTTTCCATATGACTCAGCCAATCACCCAGGGGTTGATTTTCAATCATGGTGGCAAATACCTTAGATTGAGAGAGAAAACAGATGATCTATTGTTTTTCTTTAAAATGAACAAGCTTCGCTAAAAGCGAACTAATCCTCTCTTTCATTTTACGGCGATCAACAATCATATCAATCGCGCCATGTTCTAACAAAAATTCACTGCGTTGAAAACCTTCTGGCAGCGTTTGCCGAATTGTTTGCTCAATAACCCGCGGGCCTGAAAAGCCAATCAATGCTTTGGGTTCAGCAATAATAATATCACCCAAGGTCGCAAGACTCGCTGAAACACCACCCGTGGTTGGATCCGTGAGTACTGAAATGTAAGGAATTTTATTCTGACCTAAGCGTGCGAGAATGGCACTGGTTTTTGCCATTTGAAATAAAGAAAATAAGCCTTCTTGCATCCGAGCGCCACCACTTGTTGAAAAACAAATAAGCGGTATATGTTTACTCAGCGATACGTTAGCCGCAGCAACAAATCGCTCACCGACAGCGGCACTCATTGAACCACCGATAAAATTAAAATCAAAAGCACAAGCGACCACCGGAATTCCATTTAAGGTCCCGCTCATAGAAATCAACGCTTCTTTTTCTCCTGTTTTTTTTGCAGCTTGGGATAAGCGGTCTTTATATTTTTTTGAATCACGAAATTTTAATCGGTCGACGGCAATAATTGCTTCACCAATTTCTTCTCGACCCGTTTCATCTAAAAAATGTTGGAGTCGTTTGCGAGCAGAAACGCGATGATGGTAATTACATTTGGGACAAACGTCTAAGTTGCGATCTAATTCCGCACGATAAAGAATCGCCTGGCACGAGGGGCATTTACTCCACACACCTTCAGGCACACCCTTTTTCTCGGATGTGGATATTTTAGGTAATAATTTTTTAAACCAACTCATAATTTTTCCTAATCTGGACCAGATGATACCTCATATATTCAAAAATAATAAACCCTAATTTTCATCTTATTTCAAAAAAGGGTTATTCATCCCACTGACCTAGGTTATATCTAAAATGATAGTAGATTTTAGCACAAATATTGGCCGTTATCAGCGACAACTGCTGACACTTTGTACCATGGATGATAATTAAGGGGGAGAGATTGATAAATAACATTAAATATATTCATCGAGAATTGCTGGACCATTATGGTAGAAAAAAAGGCCCAATTGGCACCCGCGGTAGCTCTGCCCCAGACGGGTAATCAACCTCTACTAGATACAATCCAGCTGGTGAGATCGTCACTCCGGCCCGACGACGATCTTTTGCCGCCAAAACCTCACTGGCCCACTCTGGGGGCTTATCACCGCTCCCAATCGCTACCAGCACGCCTGCGAGATTGCGCACCATGTGCAATAAAAAAGCATTTGCCTGCACTTCAAGGATAACCATCTGCCGAACACGACGCACATCCAGCTGATGAATGGTCCGAACCGGTGATTTCGACTGGCAGCCCGCTCCACGAAATGAGCTGAAATCATGCTCACCCAGCAAATACTGTGCCGCCTGATGCATGATTTGCTCATCCAAAGGCCGATACCACCACCCCACAGAATTACGCAAAATACCCGGTCGCGTCTCATGATTGTATAGAATATAGCGATAACGGCGCGCCACAGCGCTAAAACGAGCATGGAAATCCTGATCAACCTCTTTTGCCCAAACCACACTGACATCCGCCGGTAGATTGCTATTAGCGCCAAACACCCAGGCATGGTCACTACGAACGGATTCGGTTTCAAAATGGATAATCTGCGAGGTGGCATGAACACCAGCATCAGTTCGACCTGAGCAATATGTGTGCACAGGGTGGGCGGCCACAAAACTGATCGCGCGCTCAACAACCTGCTGAACCGTGATTAGGCTTTTTTGCACCTGCCAGCCATGGTATTTACTGCCATCATAGCGTAAGCACATTGCGATACGTTTTATGGTCATGCGCTAGCTCTTGAAATTTCATCCCTTAGCGCTTGCGCTTCATTACATTGCTCCTGACTCCCCACTGATAATACTTCAGCAATCACTTTTTTTGCAGCATTATAGTCTTCCATTGCAATATAGGCTCGCGCGAGATTTAATTTTGCCGGGATGCTTTCATTGCTTCCCATATAATCATATTCACCTTGAGTGTCGTCCAGAGCTTCAACATCTGGCATTGGAGCCACTTCATGTTGCAAATCTTCTGAAGTATTCTTTTTAGATTTTGGCACAAATGCCCACACCACTAGAATTAGCACAAGAACGATAATAGTCAACACAACATAAAAACCAAATAAACCTAATTGTTGCCGCCATTGCTCAATAAAAGAAACCGAAGAGCTAGTCGCTGCATGCGCTACTAATTTAGTATCACCCACAGTATTTAGCGCCATGGTATTTTTTTTATTGGAATTTACCACTTCTTGGTTTAATAATAACAACGCTTGATCCAACTGTTTAAGTTGTACCTGCATATTTTGTATTGTCGTCGTTAAACCTTCAATTCGACGATCGACGCTTTGTCGATAAATAATATTCGTTCGGTTAATTTGATTAATGGCCTCTTGCTCTTCCTTAAGAACATTTGCTGTTGCGGTATTTTGAGCGTCGGCTTTTGCTGCAACGGGTTTCTGCTTTGCGGTCAAGCTATCCTTTTGCAGACTGGCTTCTGGCAGCTCTTTTAATCCCTGCGGTCTTGCATTCGCCGCACTGTCCGCTTTTTGAGCTGTTTTTGAGTCGCTGCTTGCTTGCTCGAGAACTTGAACAGGGGTTTTATTGCTACCCGCCCACGGCAAATTAGCAAACACGCTGCCACAAATAACCAGCAGTACTAACAATAGCATTGATTTATATTTAGTCACTTCCTTTCCTCTTAGTTTGAATCACTCAAAGAGTATCAAATTTTAGATCAAACGTCAGGCAAAAAAAAAGGGGCATTGACCCAGCCCCCTTTGCAAACAATTCATAACGTAAAATTAGAATGAATATACCATACCACCGGTAAGCGCATTGATATTTGGTGTACTATCGTCACCAACTTTGAAAATACGACTATATTCAACGGTAAGCGCAATTGCTGGGCTGATTTTATAACCCATACCCAACTCTGCTTTAGGTCGCACATAACCATTTCCATTATTGCTATAAGTAATAGATTCGTCACCAGATTTAAGTGTAATGCTGCTTGCATTCACATAAGCGACACCAGCACCACCAAAAGCATAAATGCTGTTGGAAATAGGGTATCTAGCAATTCCCATCAAGTCAATCGCATACAAGTTAACTCGTGAAGTTGCAGTATCACTCCTTTTTGAATCACTAGTAGCCTTGGCTTTAATTGATAAAATTGGCATATAAGCATAACCCGCTTCTACAGCAAAATATTGATTAAAGCTATATCCCAGAGAGACACGGCCATCAAAGCCACCAGTCTTGGTTGATACCTTAAACGTAGTATCTCCAACCTTTTCACTGCCTTTAAAATTTTTATAGTCGCCAGTCCAACCATACCCTGCTTGAATCGCAGCATAAAAGCCACTGTCCTTTGTAGGGTGGGTATCAATATAAGGATTTGCAGAATTATCAGCCATCGCACTCGCAGCTAATGTTAAAGCACTTGC
>CAXMUH010000071.1:0-4270 GCA_964196565.1 uncultured Legionellaceae bacterium
CTATCAAGGCAAAATTATGAACATCGAACAACAATTAGAAGACCGAAGTGGGTCATCATGTGAGCTTTGTGGCTCCCTCCCCCCTTTAAGCGTCTATGGCGTGTCGCCATCGGACGGTTCTGCAGCGCAATCCATTCTAATATGTAACAGCTGTCATCAACAGCTAACTGGCAAAGCTAGACTTGATCCAGATCATTGGCAATGCCTAAAAAACAGTATGTGGAATACAACACCTGCGGTACAAGTGATGGCATACCGACTGTTGACCCAAATGAGCAGCGAAGGCTGGGCACAAGCGCTTTTGGATATGCTCTACCTTGAGCCAGAAGTTCAAGCTTGGGCTGATACCAGAAAAGAAAGTAGTGATCAGGATTCTGCATCAACAAAAGATAGCAATGGCACAACACTCAACGCGGGTGACACCGTAACCATCATAAAAGATTTAGAAGTGAAAGGCGCAGGATTTACCGCCAAGCGCGGCACAACGGTAAAAAACATTTCATTAACCGGTGACCCAGAAAACATTGAAGGTCGCGTTAACCGAGTAAGAATTGTCCTGAAAACTTGTTTTTTAAAAAAAGCTTAATAAATCACCTGGGAAATGTACATACCGGACTTTGTTCACAGCAATCGCGCAGCAGGACATACAATGAATATCCAAACATTGCGAGCAGTATTCCAAAACCTGACATACTGCTCGCCATCGTAAATGCAGTAATATTACAAACAATGTCGATTTCATTTGATTTAACTGCAGCTTCAACACTATCGGTTATATTCATCAGGTGCGAAATCAAATTAAAGCCCGTAGTTTCAATCAAATGATCATCAGCACGACCAAGTAATCTCCCAATCGTCGAATTAAGCGAAACTTGAACCGGCGTACCTGAAATTTCAACGTCAAAATTTTCATAAATAGGGGTTCTTAATAAGTTGTCAGCAAAGTAATGGCGAGACTTAAAAAAACCCGAAAGTCCCTGCAGTGACCCACTGAGGTGGTTCCTCAGTGGGTCAATTTTCTGCTCACAATAATCTGTTCTAAAAACCAAAAAAATTCCGACGGTTGAGAGCATAAATAAGGATGAAAAACAAAGTGCTTTTCTATAATAAGCAATATGAGGATTGCGTGCCGTGCGATGAGTAATTCCACCATTTTGCACCGAAGGAGATCCAACTACCGGAACTAAATGATAATCATCCGTAGCCTCTTGACCCTTTTCTCCTTCTCCTATACAAGTTCCATTTCTCATAAAATCTCCTTTTTATTTATCATCAATAATCTATACTCAAAGCGTTTTGAATCACGGTTTTTGGGCCGCCTCGATGCCGCCTTTGCGACCGCGAGCTTGCGAGGCGTGAAGCAATCCAGTCTATTATTGAATAATTTTCTGGTTTGCTTCACGTGCCGGGTTCGCAATGACGGTGCCAAAACCCGCAATTCAAAGTGCGGGCAGTATATTTAAAAAGAAACTTTCATACTCCTATTTAGGCCGCCCAACGTTCTAAGACAGAGATTAAAACATCCCTCATTACAGGTTTGGCCATCACTTCATCCATGCCAACTTCAAAACATTTTTCTCGATCGTGGTCAAAAACATGTGCCGTCATCGCAACAATCGGGGTACGTTGACCTTCAGCCTCTAGCGCTCGAATCCGCTTGGTTGCCTCAAATCCATCCATATCAGGTAAACCAATATCCATAAAAATCAAATCGTATTGCTGATGACTTCGAGTTAATGCCTTGGCTGCATTTTCGGCAATATCAACTTTGCAGCCCACTTGTTCCAATAAAGTTTTAGATATTTTTTGGTTTATTTCATTATCCTCAACCACCAACACATTCAGATTAAAGTTAATGACTTTTCTAGGTTGTAATTCCCATGATTGATCAACATCATGCTGCGAAAATTTCCGCCTTTGAAAATTTGTTTTTTTCATTTGCAGTCCAAATGGAATGATGCAACTAAATTGGGACCCCTCCCCAAGCTCACTACTCACCGCGACACTTCCGCCCATACAATCAACCAGCTCTTTAACGATGGCTAAACCTAAACCGACCCCATCATGCTTGCGCTGATAGACTGAATCAATTTGCCTAAACTTGCGAAAAATACCATCCATCTTGGATTTTTCGATTCCAATGCCGCTATCCAAAACAGTAAAACAAAGCGCTGCTTCTGTATTATTTTGTTGAAGGCACGTCACTTTGAGTTTGACAAAACCAAGCTTGGTATATTTAATTGCATTGGTAATTAAATTTGATAATATCTGAAAAATACGCTGAGAATCACCAACAATAAATCTGGGAACGTCTTTACCGAGTTCATAAGTTAGATTTAAGCCTTTTTTGATGGCTAATGGCATCATCTTATCGACCAACGATTTGATTAGATGGGTAACCTCTATGTCTTCACTGGTGAATTTTAATTTACCCACTTCGAGCTTGGTAAAATCAAGAATGTCATTTAATAAGATTAATAAACTTTTACCTGCTTCGGTAATCACATCAAGTTGGCCCGCTTGATCTCGATCTAATTCAGATTGACGCAAAATCTGTGCCATTCCTAAAATAGCATTCAGTGGCGTTCTTAACTCATGACTCATCATCGCTAAAAAATCTGATTTCGCTTGATTGGCTTTTTCTGCATGTTCTTTTGCTTTTCTTAATTCTTGTTCGCGCAATGCATCGGTTGTAATATCTTCTGCAATTCCCGCATAACCGAGCAAGTTACCCCCATCATCACGAACAGCGAAATTTCTATCTTTAATCCAACGTATTTCATTATCTGGCCTTTTAATACGATAACAGTATTTTACAACCTCAGATCTTTTTTCATCTGGGCCTTTCGGCCAGATATGTTTAATGAATGATTGATCTTCTTCAAATAAAGATTCATTCCAGCCTGTTGGATTTTGCATTAAGCTTTTAGCCGTTCGACCCCAGATCTTTTCATAGGCTGGATTGACATAAATTTGTTTTTTACCGCTAGGATCACAAGCCCAAAATACGGCATCCGATTTTTCAATAAAAAAACGAAAAAATTCACTGGCATTTTCATCTAAGACTTGTTTGTCCGAAGGCGCTGCAATACGCGCCACACCTGCAAAAGCAATTAAACGCGAGCCATCAAAAATAGGGATCCCCAGATCTTTAATCGTTACGATTTCATTTGTCGGTTGTGCAATCCGATATTCCACCTCATAAAGTTGTTCTTCATCCGCGGCCGTTTGCCATTGCATAAATTGTTGGCGCACTTTATCAAGATCTTCCGCAATAATTGATTTCATCCAAAGTGTGGGATCATCATATAAGTGCTGACAAGAAATACCCCAGACGTCAGAAAACGCTGGGCTTATATAAAGTTGAGTTTGAAAATCAAAAGACCGTATCCAATATATTTGACCGCTGTGCTCTGCAATTTTATAAAACAGTGGCCCCAGCTTTGATTTTAATTTTTTGGCGATATTTGCCATCGACATCATCCTTCAGACCGATGGGTATACTATTACGGCAATCAAATTAATACCATACCGCAAAATACCTGGATTAAAATCATATCACGGAAGTATAGAAAAGATAATAGAGAAAGCTTTAGCCTAGGGTTATTAAGTTTTACTTAATAATTTTACTCATTAATGCAAACGTTTGTTTAATTTATGCATTGCTAACTCGGTTCCTCTGGGTGGCCGATACACAAAATAGCTTTTAATCCCTTGCATAATCGCCCAAGCAATGTGCTGCTGATAGGCGCGAGTAATCAGTTTGCGTCGCTCAGACGGATTGGAAATAAAACCTGTTTCAACCAATAGCGATGGAATATCCGGCGACTTCAATACCACAAACGCAGCTTGCTCAACTTTGGCGCGGTGTAAATCCGTCACATCACCCAAAGATTTAATAATTCTGCGACCAACTCGAATACTGGCTCGCAACGTTGCACTCTGGGATAAATTTAATAAAACAGTTTTTAATAAATTTGATTTATCGCCTAAATCAACGCCACCCATCAATTCTGATTCATTTTCTTTTTTCGCAATCCAACGCGCCGCTTCACTCGTTGCACCTCTAAGAGATAAAGCATAAACCGAAGCACCATAAGCGTCACTGTGCATATAGGCATCGGCGTGAATGGCGATAAACATATCCGCTCGATATTCTCGCGCACGCGCTAAGCGCTCGCGAAGCGTTAAATAATAATCTCCTTTTCGAGTTAATATCGCTTTAAAACCCGATTGCTGATTAATGTCTTTCTGTAACATTCTTGAAATT
>CAXMUH010000072.1:0-12765 GCA_964196565.1 uncultured Legionellaceae bacterium
CGAAAATCTCACCAGAGCACCTACTTTAACTGAATGCACCATAGCTTGCGCCGTCGCACTTGAGTTAAATGACACCAGTAAACCAGGTCTGGATCCTGATATTCCGGCAAAGGTTTCTTGGCCAAAATAATGATAATTATATTCACCAAAAACACTGAAAGTATCATTAATGTCTCTTATCAGCCCGAGGCCAAAAACAACACCAAATAAGCTCTTAGTCCGCGTAAATGCCAACGTAAAAGCGCTTGCAGGCGTAGGATTAATTGCGGGCATCTCAACTGATCCATTTATCTTCATACTGCTAAAAGCAGGCCCCAGCTTAACGGTAACTCGAGTTTGTGGTGTAATTGACATGCCAAATTTAAGCGCGAGGTCAAAAATATAGCTCAGTGTAGTTTTCATACCAGATAACACGGCTGGATTCGCGACGTTTCCTGGAAATGCAACAAAGACTTGTTTTTCTGCTGCTCCAGTTCCAGAACTCGCACTAAATTCACCACCCACTTGATACTGTGGATTGATTTGATAGAGAAATCCCAGTAAACCACCACCGAAAAAGCCACTCATCCCTAGATCCGTTTCGTCAAGAAATTGAAACGATCGGTTTGCGAGATCTGCATAATTCAATGTGCTCTCGGTATGGTTGTAATTGTAATAATCTCCACCAAATGCACCGAAATAAACTTCCCACTTATGCATTGGCGGCGGCGGCGCCTTTGGTGCAAGATCAAATCCACCCGCCAACGTTGTGGTAGGTAACAAAAAAGCCCCAAATAGTAACAATCGAACTGAACTACGTAATAATTTTTGAAATTGCACTTTATTAACCTCCATATTTAAAGTTTATTTATTCTAAGTTAAGTTTGTCTAAAAAACAACAAGTTTGTAAATAAAGCAAATGACTTGCTAATTAATTTTGCAAAGGACAACTTTTCATATAATAGCTTAATCTAGCACTACATTGAGCTGCCTTGGTTGGATAATGCACTCTGCAAAAAATATCTACACCATATAGTTTTACATTAATGAAATATCGTAATGCTTTATCGACTCTGCAGAAAGCATCGCCATCAAGATATTCGCATCGTGCTGACATATAATTAAACTGACAGGCGCACCACGCTTGATTATCGTTGGCGGTCTGGCTAGGTGGTGTTCCACATGTATAGGTCCCCGCCACATAGCTTTGGGGGGTAAATAACTCATTAATATTATTATGATCTGCTGCCAATGCGGATCCCATAACTGCAAAAGCCAATGTGAATAACTGAGCTTTGATAAATTTCATACTATCTCCTTGAAAATTAAAATCCATACAAAAAGGTATGGTATCAAGGATATCGTATTGAGGGAAATGTCGATAATGGTGGATTACGACCCGTCTCACGGGTCTAATCCACCCTACGGTTGCTCGGCGCACTATAGAATAAGGCAGGCGGCCAGCAGGTGCTGGCCGGGAAATTTATTTTTTATCACCAAAAAAATCTTTAACCGAATCAAACCATGATTTTGATTGCGGAGAATGATCTTTATTATCTTTTTTCAATGACTCACTAAACTCTTTTAACATGTCTTTTTGTGCAGAGCTTAATTTAACTGGTGTTTCAACCACAGCACGACACAATAAGTCACCTACCCCACCACTGCGCAAAGCTTTGACGCCTTTACCACGCAAGCGAAATAATTTGCCTGATTGAGTTTCCGCAGGGATAATCAATTTTACTTGACCCGCCAACGTTGGGATTTCGATTTCACCACCTAAAGCCGCAACCACAAAATCAATGGGTACTTCTGAGTGCAAATCATTGCCGTGACGTTTAAAAAGCTGATGTTCTTTAACATGAACCTGCACATATAAGTCACCTGCTGGTGCACCATGCATACCCGCCTCACCTTTTCCTGCTATACGAATTCGATCTCCGGTATCTACACCTGCTGGAATATTAACGCTAAGCGTTTGTGTTTGTTGAGTACGCCCTTGGCCACGACATGAGTTACATGGGTCTTTAATGACTTTACCCGCACCACGACACTTAGGACAGGTTTGCTGAACCGTTAAAAATCCATGGCGCATTTGTACCTGACCATGACCATGACAACTGTCACAAGTCACCGGGGAAGTGCCTTTTTTGGCGCCTTTCCCATCGCAGCTTTCACACTCTACCCAGGTAGGCACTTTAATTGTTTTAGCCAGACCATGTACTGCTTGCTCTAAAGTGATACTTAATTCATAACCCAAATCTGCGCCAGTTTGTTGACGTTGTTGACCACCACGACCGCCCCCAAAAATATCACCAAAAATATCTCCGAACACATCGCCAATATCACCAAAATCAAATCCACCAGGACCACCACCACCGCCACCAAATTGTTGGTTAACGCCCGCATGACCGAATTGGTCGTACGCGACGCGTTTTTGTGAGTCGGATAAAACCGCATAGGCTTTTTGTATTTCTTTAAATTTTGCTTCAGCTTTATCATCACCTGGATTACGATCGGGGTGATACTTCATTGCCATACGGCGGTAGGATTTTTTAATCTCTGTATCCGTTGCCGTACGCGTGACTTGTAATATTTCGTAATAATCTATTTCTGTGGCCATAACTCACTTAATCCTAAAAATAGCAACGTCGCCCAGACGATAAATACATTAAAATATTTACCAAAAGGGCGACGAGTCTATAACCATATTTTATTTACTGTCCGTCTCTCTTTTCGTCGTCCTTAACTTCTTCAAATTCAGCATCAACGACATCTTCTTTTTTAGCTGAGTCTTCACCAGCCGCGCCTGCACTACCAGCAGCACCTTCGCCACCGTTAGCACCAGCATCGCCACCTTCACCTTCACCTTTATTGGCATATAGGCGTTCGGCTAATTTAGAAGAAATATCAGTTAGCTCTTTTGTTTTTGCTTCAATCGCGTCTTTATCTTCGCCTTTTATAAGTTCTTTAAGTTCAGCACTAACGGTTTCGACATTCTTTTTCTCTGTCTCAGTCACTTTATCGCCGAGCTCTTTCACTGATTTATCCGTTGCGTGAATCATCGAATCTGCCTGATTGCGCACACCGACTAATTCATGAAACAACTTATCTGAATCTTTATTCGCTTCAGCATCTTTCACCATATTTTGAATTTCGTCATCGGACAAACCACTGGATGCTTTAATCACAATGGATTGTTCTTTGCCGGTGGCTTTATCTTTAGCTGATACATGCAAGATACCATTCGCATCAATATCAAAAGTCACTTCAATTTGTGGCGTACCACGTTGTGCGGGTGGAATATCTGATAAATCAAATCGACCTAATGTTTTATTTGCAGATGCGATTTCTCGCTCACCTTGCAATACATGTACCGTTACTGCTGTTTGATTATCATCAGCGGTTGAAAACACTTGATTCGCTTTCGTTGGAATCGTGGTATTTTTGTCAATCAACTTAGTCATGACGCCGCCCATGGTTTCAATACCCAAAGACAATGGTGTGACATCCAATAATAAAACGTCTTTCACATCACCAGAAAGTACCGCACCCTGAATTGCTGCGCCCATAGCGACCGCTTCATCCGCGTTCACGTCACGACGCGCTTCTTTACCAAAGAAATTTTTCACGGCTTCTTGGACTTTCGGCATCCGTGTTTGGCCACCTACTAAAATCACATCTTCAACTTCAGACACTTTTAATCCGGCATCTTGAATAGCCGTTTTACAAGGGCCCATGGTACGTTCTACTAATTCATCAACTAATGATTCTAGCTTTGCACGCGTTACACGGATATTTAAATGCTTCGGACCAGAGGCATCAGCTGTCACGTACGGTAAATTAACATCGGTTTGTTGCGTGGATGATAATTCAATTTTTGCTTTTTCTGCGCCTTCTTTTAAACGTTGTAGCGCAAGTGGATCATTACGTAAATCGGTACCGGTGTCTTTTTTGAATTCTTCCACCAAATAATCAATTAAACGCATATCAAAATCTTCACCACCCAAAAAGGTATCACCATTGGTGGCTAAAACTTCAAACTGGTGCTCGCCGTCAACATCGGCAATTTCAATAATTGAGATATCAAAGGTTCCGCCACCTAAATCGTAAACAGCAACTTTGCGATCGCCTTTTTTCTTATCAAGTCCATAAGCTAGCGCTGCTGCGGTTGGCTCATTAATAATTCGCTTAACTTCAAGGCCAGCAATTTTACCTGCATCTTTGGTCGCTTGTCGTTGTGCATCATTAAAATAAGCAGGTACGGTAATCACAGCCGCTTTAACTTCATGGCCCAAATAATCTTCAGCCGTTTTTTTCATTTTCATTAAAATTTGCGCGGATACTTGTGGTGGTGCAATTTTCTCACCATTGGCTTCAACCCAAGCATCACCATTGTCTGCTTTGATAATTTTGTATGGCACCATTTTAATGTCTTTTTGTACAACATCATCGTCAAACTTACGTCCAACGAGTCGCTTAATAGCATATAGGGTGTTATGCGGATTGGTCACTGCTTGACGCTTAGCCGGCGCACCTACAAGAACCTCATCTTTGGTATAAGCTACAATCGATGGCGTGGTTCTGGCCCCTTCGGCGTTTTCGATAACGCGCAATTTTCCACCACTTTCCATCACTGCTACACAGGAGTTCGTGGTTCCCAAGTCAATCCCGATAATCTCGCTCATTCTGTATCCTCTTTATTCAAAGGTTGATAAATAACTAAAAGTTAATCAAATTCGTTATTGTTTAACCTATAAATGGGGGCATCAATATGGATTTCAAGGGGTTAATCGGGAATTTTCTGCCCCAGGCTTACTGCCAAAGTTTGTCATTCCGGCGAAAGTGCCAACGTAATCAAGCGCCAACGTCATGAGGTCCCAGCATACTCCGTGATGACGATGCACTTTCGCTGGGATGACGTACTTCTAGCTGGCTACTATTACCATCGCGGCCCTCAATACCCGCCCATTTAAGGCATAACCATGCTGCAGCACCTGCAAAATGGTATTGGGCTTCGCCTTTGGATCTTGCTGCATCGACATGGCCTCATGAATCTCTGGATTAAAGGCCTCTCCACGAGCTGGGTTAATCACTTCAACACCATGTTTAGTCAACGTCTTGATTAATAAGTCTAAAGTCAACTGCATGCCTTCATGAATGCTGTTTTGCTGAGGATCGTTGACACTCGATTCCAAACCCCGCACCAAACTATCCACTACAGGCAATAAATCCACTATCAGCTTTTCTGTACCAAATTTGTGCGCCTTGCTGATGTCGCGCTCTGCCCGCTCTTGTGCATTTTTCATCTCTGCCATAACTCGCAGATTCTTATCTTTATACTCATCTACCACCTGCTCCATCGCAGTCAGTCTGTCTTCAAGCTTTTGTCGGTCTGGGAACTCGATCCCAAGGTCAGTATCTTGTGAAAGTGAGGCTCGAGAGCTTATTTTTTCTTCCGCTTCAGGTTGCGCATCTTCCTGCTCTTCAGAGAATTTTTCCCATTTATTTTTACCCTTAGCTGATTTATTTTGAGATGTTTTGTCTTTCATATAGGTAAACCTTTGTTATTTATGAGCAATGACTTTAGCATACCATTATAATGTCTTTATGCTTATCATTCCAAATCAAGAGCCGATATTCTATAGATTTAACAAGTATGAAGCTACTACAGCACGATAAAAAATGCTATGCTTTAACAAAATACATTCTTAAGTATTACAAAGATTAACCAAATTTATGGCTAAACAAAAATTTCACAAAATAGCATTAATGGGGCGCAAAGGCGTTCCTGGTGTCGAGGAAACTTTATCCTCGCTGGTCAAATATTTGCAGCAACAAAAATGTGAGGTGGTTTTAGAAACCTCTGCTGCAGAAATTCTACCCGCCTCCTTGAGCGCACTCAAAATTAGCGCTAAAGACTTACCAAAACGTGCCGAACTTTTAATTGTCGTTGGCGGCGATGGCAGCTTGCTCAATGCCTCGCAAACTGCAACTAAATATAATTTACCGGTACTCGGCATTAATCGCGGTCGCTTAGGGTTTTTAACTGATATTCATCCCCAAGAATTAGAAAAAATCGGCGATATCCTCAATGGTAATTATGAACTCGAAAAAAGATTTTTACTGGAAGCGACCTTTGAAAATGAAAAAGGCGAATCGGATCACTACACCGCCCTCAATGACGTGGTTTTATTGCCCGGCGATATCGCACAAATGATTGAGTTTAATCTTTACGTTAACAAACGCCTGGTTTGCCACCATCGCGCCGACGGTATGATTATTGCCAGTCCGACAGGATCAACTGCCTATGCGCTTTCCGGCGGCGGCCCAATTTTACATCCGAGCCTTGAAGCAATTGTACTGGTGCCTATGTTTCCACACACATTAAGTTCTCGCCCAATTGTTATTAGTAGCGACAGTATCATTACGATTGATATCGTCAAAAACAACGATATCTCACCTTATCTTAGCTGCGACGGACAAAATCGGGTGAATATATCTCCTGGCAGCAAAATTAGCATTAAAAAAAGCCCTGACTTATTACAGCTTATCCACCCCGAAGATTACAGTTATTTTCACACCTTACGTGAAAAACTTAATTGGGAAAAACAAGCAACGCGTCCCCCTTTTTAGATCCAATTGGAATAAAGGATACACTTTGAATGTTAACGGACATCTATATTAAAAACTACACTATCGTCGATCAATTGGAGCTCTCACTTAACTCGGGTTTATCGATGTTAAGTGGTGAAACCGGCGCCGGTAAATCGATTATCGTCGATGCGGTGAGTTTAGCATTAGGTCGACGTGGTGATAACAAAGTGATTCGCCAACATCAAACTCAATGTGAAATAACGCTATGTTTTAACATTGACCTTGTTCCCGAGGCACTTACCTGGTTAGCCGAACATGATTTTAACGATGAAAATGAATGCATCATTTCACGCACGCTAACCAATGATGGGCGATCACGTTCAACCATAAACGGCAAACCGTGTCCGTTAAACCTAGTGCGCCAGCTTGCAAACAAACTGCTTATTATTCATGGCCAGCACCAGTCACAAACATTAACCCAACAAGAACAGCAACAATCCTATGTTGATCATTTTGGTAAGCATGAAACGCTATTAATCGAATTACAGGAAATATACTCCACATGGCGCTCCAATGAAAAAGAGCTGACTCAATTAAAGGCGCAGTCTCTTCAACGCAATGAGCAGCTGGGATTTTTCAAATACCAACTTGAAGAGCTCGAGACTTTAAATTTAGCTGAGAATGAATGGCAAAAACTGCATCACGAACATCAAAAATTACATCACGCCAAAGAACTGATCAGTAATCTCGATCAAGCGCTGGAGCTCACCATCAATGATGAACGCGCCAATGCCAGCCTTTTAATCCAACAAGCCATTGATCAGCTCAAATCGGTGAATATTCACGAAGCACAATTAGACTCCATTACCAAAATGCTAAATACCGCCGCCATTCATGTTCAAGAGGCCGGTGATGAATTGAGCCACTATCGCGCCAGCTTAGATTTAAGCCCTGAAAAGCTGGCTTTGACAGAACAACGATTAACTTTAATTCACGATCTTGCGCGCAAACATCACGTTAATCCCGAAGACCTCGAGCAAATACAAAAATCACTTAATCAAAAAATTTATCAATTAGAATCTAATGAAGAGCTTATTGAAGCGCTAACCGCTAAGCAACAAAGCCTCATTTGTGCATTTCACAAAATCGCGACCAGCTTAAGTGAAAAACGCCAAAAAGTCGCCAAACAAATTAATCGCAAGATGACAACTTACCTGCAAGAGCTTGGCATGCAAGGTGGAGAATTTAACGTATTACTCGAATCACTTGATGAAAAAATTTCTGCACACGGGCTCGAAAAGATAAGCTTTTTAGTTAAAACCAATCCAGGGCAAACTTTAGCGCCATTAGCTAAAATCGTATCCGGCGGTGAACTTTCACGTATCAGCCTGGCACTGCAAGCCATTATCGCTGAAAAAGAAAATACACCGACTTTTATATTTGATGAAGTTGACACTGGAATTGGTGGCAAAACCGCAGAGATCGTTGGCAAACTACTGCATACATTAAGTGCGAAATCTCAAGTTTTTTGTATCACTCACCTTTCTCAGGTTGCAGCACAGGGCGATCACCATTACAAAGTAAAAAAATCATCAACAAAAAACAGCACCACCACTGAGATTGCCAAACTCAGCAAAAAAGAACGTGTCACCGAACTCGCACGAATGATCAGCGGCGCTAAAATTACAAAACAAACCTTGAGCCATGCCGAGGGACTATTAACCTAACTTAAGGAAGATGAATATGAACAAACAGAGTAGACTCAGTCGACATATGATAACCGCAAGTGGTGTACTCTTACTTGCAGCGCTTGCAACTCCAACTCAAAATGCAGTGGCGGCAAGATCTAAGTTTCCTAATGGCTGTCGCCAGAAAAATTTTCACTTTAATGCTAATCTACTCGAACTCACCACCGACCCCAACGGACTTCAACAAACAATTTATTTGATTCATAATATCACACACCACGACATCAAGCTCGAGGTTACAAACCCATCAAAATATCAACCGACCTACAAAAAAATCATTCCATATAACCGATGGGCAGTGCTAGCAAAAGATGAAATTCCACTGCAAATGGTTTGCACGGGTGCAACCACCTATGATGATATCGGCTATTCTTTGGATTGTGCACAAGTGATAGAACTTTGCAATTATAACAATGCTAAATTTCCAGAACAAAATCTTGGAACCTACTGGCTAGACCGAACCGGATCTCAAAGGCAAGCAATGCGCCATGCGATCAGAAAAGGAATTTTATTGCGTTGGTAACTCGCTGTGCGGAAAAGATTGCGTAAATGGAACCATAGAACCATTCCTTACGTTTAGTCTAAGGTTGTTTCAATTATAAGAAGTTTCGTCCCTGATTGACCAATAATATGAATTTCATCAGTTTCAGAAATAGCAAGGCCATCTCGAGGGTTAAGTTGATGTCCATCAATCTCACATTGACCCTCAATGACAAAGCAGTAAACGCCGCTCATTTTCATGTATGGTCTATAAACGGGTCTAGTTTGTTTATGGATCTCTAGCAGACTAAAATAAACTTGCTGATGAATATTTAATGAATCTTCACGACCATCTGGTGAAACTACACATTGAAAATAATCAACACGGTTGTGCTTTTTAAAGCGCTTCTGTTGATAACTTGGCACTAAATCATTTTCATTCGGCAAAATCCAAATTTGTAAAAAATTGAGGGGAGCACTTTCTGAAGGATTGAATTCGCTATGCGATATACCGCTACCTGCAGACATCAATTGCACTTCATCATCGGTAATTATAGAACCATTGCCTAATGTATCCTTATGTTCTAATCGACCTTGAAGCGGTATAGAGACAATCTCCATATCTTGATGGGAGTGAGTATCAAAGCCTTTACCAGCTTCGACCACATCATCATTAATGACTCTAATTTTACCAAAGCCCATCATTTTGGGGTTATAATATTGACCGAAGCTAAACGTATGCTTGCTATCAAGCCAGCCGAAGTTTACATGTCCACGTGATTTAGCAGGATGATAGCTAATACCCATTGATAGATCCTTTATTATGGGTTATTTTATCCTATACACTTACAGATGATAATCCTATTAGCTTTTTTCACACGATTTACATAAGCCGTAAATCGTTAAGCTGTGATCTGTCATTTTGAATTTAGCTTTACGTGCGATTTCTATCTGGCGATCTTCAATTACATTATCAACAAACTCTTCTACTCGATTACAGTGCAAACAAACCAAATGATCGTGGTGCTCACCATCATCGACTTCAAATACCGAACGTCCACCTTCAAAGTTATGACGACGCACCAAACCTGCTGTTTCAAATTGGGTGAGCACACGATAGACCGTGGCTAAACCCACATCCTCACCAGCATCTAAAAGTTTTTTATACACTTCCTCTGCACTCATATGATGGGGATCGGCATTCTCTAGGATCTGTAAAATTTTAATTCTTGGTAACGTCACCTTTAATCCAACGTCACGTAAATCTTTATGCTCCACTTAAAACCTCCAAATCGTACCAGGAAGCAATTCATGCAAACGCGGTTAGCGGGAATTGCTGAAGCTGAATAAGAATCATTAATTCTACCACAACTCCCTAGCGAGGGCGCCAAGAATCAGTTATAATCGCAAACTTTAAGCAAATGGATGGAGCTCTTTTATGCTACGCAAATTTTTAGTTTCCGGGTTAATATTTTCATCAGTCCTGACATTGTCCAGTTGTTACCGAGTTGCCGTTCCTCAAGGTAATGTTTTAAACACACAAGAGGTCAGCAAGGTCAAAATGGGCATGACCGCACCACAAGTGATTGCCAAAATTGGTAATCCAGTACTTTATAATACCTACCTTAATAATCAGCTGGCTTACGTTTATACAACTAAACACGGCCTCTCAAAGGTGAAAAAGCAACGCCTGATTATTTATTTTTACAAAGGACGCGTTTCAAATATCATATTTGATAATAAAACGCCAAAGGCAACGCTGCCACCACTTAAGTAATAACTTACTTTTTTGCTCTTTTTGCTCGCAACAAACGTGCTGCTTTCGGGTCAATGATTAAAGGTCGATAAATTTCAACCCGATCGCCCTCACATACAATATCATCTAATGCTTTTTTGCGGCTAAAAACTCCAACCTCAACATTTGAAAGATCAATCTCAGGAAAACGTTTTAATATACCCGATCGTCGAATCGCAATTGCCAAGGTGCAATTAGGTTCGACCTCAAGTGGGATTACAACCTGCTCATTTCTTGTTGCATATGAAACAGTGATTTTAATCATAAACCACCTTGGCACGCTCACAAAACGCATCCACCAATGTGCTAGCGACTTGATTAAATAGTGGACCAAACATCATCCCAATTAACTTGGTAGAAAATTCAAACTCAAGATCCAAGCTAACCCGCGTCTTACCGCCATCAACTTCATCAAACTGCCAGAAACCTTCTAGGTGTTTAAATGGGCCATCGACTAACCTAATTTCAACCATTTTATGTGGTTGCAATCGATTCAAAGTGGTGAAAGATTTGCTAAACCCCTTACTAGAAAAGCCAAGCGTCGCTCGAATTTCATCATCGTTGCGAGAAAGCACGGAACTTTCGACACACCACGGTACAAACTCATGGTAAAGTTCTACATCGTTAACTAAAGCATACATTTGGCTCTGCGTGTACGATACTACCTTCATTTTTTTAATCGACGGCATTGCAAGTTCCTAAAAGCTAAAATTAAAATCCCCTAAAGATACCAGGGAGATGAGGATTTAGCAAAACCCATGAATTGTGTTAATATGCCGATCATTATGAGCAGTAACAAAAAAGAGAAAAAGCCGAGCCGCGTCATTATCGTTAATAAAAAAGCGCGGTTTGATTACAGTCTTGAACAGCAATTTGAAGCTGGGCTGGTGCTCGAGGGTTGGGAAGTCAAAAGTGTGCGCGCCGGGCGAATTCAGCTACGCGATAGCTATGTTATCCTCAAAAACGGCGAGGCCTGGCTAATTGGAGCACATATTGTCCCACTTGAAACTGCTTCAACCCACATACACCCAGAAACCCAACGATCTCGTAAGTTACTGTTAAACAAAAAAGAGTTAAGCAAGCTCCATGTGGCCGTTAATCGCGAAGGATACACAATAGTCGCTGTGAACCTTCACTGGCACAAAAACCGTGTCAAAACCGACATAGCGCTGGCTAAGGGCAAGAAAACTCACGATAAGCGCCACAGCATTAAAGAGCGTGAATGGAACCGGCAGAAACAACGGATTCTTAAGCGATAACAACCAGTTAGCCTTTCATGGTATAATTATATATAAGGGTCAGTTTACAATAGTCTGCAATAGGAGTAGATTGTTTACCCGTTATTCGAAAATGCAGGCCGTAGCATGGCCGCAGATGAATAAGAAGGACGCTCAGTTGTGAGACAAGACCGGAGGAAAAGCGAGGAAACTTTTTATTAGATATTGGCCACAAATGAATAAGGAGGACGCTCAGTTGTGAGACAAGATCGGATAAAAAGTTGACGAGGAAAGCGCAGTGTACATGTTCGTACATGAGCATTTACGAGGAAACTTTTTATTCGATATTGGCCACAAATGAGCGTCCGGAAAAAACTTTGGGGGCGACCTGGCTTCGACGTGGGTCACAAAACCTAAGGTGCATGCCGAGCAAGACAACAACGCTCGTAAAACAGAAGTTGTAACTTTATAGTTGCAAAAAATGACAACTACTACGGTGAGGAAATGCTAGCAGCTGCGTAAGCAGCCTAAAGCGTCTCCGTTTGCCGCTTAATAACCGGCAGCGCCCCATCTACCTATTGTACTTGTGCGACGGGATTCAGATGGTCATAACACACAAGATCGCGCGTTACGCTATGGTCCATATCGTAGCCGTTAAATAGTAGGACTCGCTGCCAATTTCCCTGCTCGTCGGGTGGTTGTCAGTCAAATAATAGACGTAGCTAAGCATGTAGAGCTGAGGGCGGAGGATTTGCGGACGCGGGTTCAATTCCCGCCGCCTCCACCAAATAAGAAAAAGGGGTAGACGACGTAGTCGTCTACCCCTTTTTCTTATTTGGAGAACGTGATGAAACCGCGGGACGCGGGGTGAGCCGGAATTAGCGAAAAGCGAAGCTTCTCGCCCGGCGAACGCCCAGCCAGGAAGGCTGGGCCGGGATACCCAGAAATA
>CAXMUH010000073.1:0-13540 GCA_964196565.1 uncultured Legionellaceae bacterium
TAAAGAAAGCTTTTCCAGGACGTTCTGATGAAGAATCGAAACAGATGCAGCTATTTTTTATAAACCTCACTGGCTGCCTTTTAGTTGAGGCCGGACATTATACTTTAGCCCAAGATTTTGCATGGTCTCTGCAGCAAGGAACTTATAGAAAAGATGTCATTCTCAAATTCAGATTAAATCAAGCACATTTATTTGGTGTCTCTGAGCTTCATGAATATAGAGATCCACTACAATTAAACTGGATGTATAGCTTAGGGAATATAGAAATAATCATTGAATATTTTAAAGATTTGAACATAAAACCAAAAAAATCCCTGGGGTGGTCGCCTACAGCTAGATCAAAAAAAGTAATCTTGAAATAATTATAAAAATGGGTAGTGGGGTTATGAGCTGCAGCTGTTAGGCGGATGGTCAAATTACGATACCGTTTTACGCTATGCACATCTGTCCAGTCAGCACTTGCAAGAAGCCGCTGAGAGGATCTACGTCACAAAAATGACACATGGTAACTTGGGGGGCAACATGGGGGATTTATAACTCCCTGTTTTTAGGACTAAAAGTGGCGCGCCCGGAGAGATTCGAACTCCCGACCACTTGGTTCGAAGCCAAGTACTCTATCCAGCTGAGCTACGGGCGCATGGCTTTAGGCGGAGTATGATAGCACAAGGCTGAATTCGACAACAATATAAAATAAACCTGGTTAAAATGGACGCAATAAATTCCTGTTTAGCTCATAATTAAGCCTATCGCGGTGTTGGCTGCACCATGGTAACCTGTGACTGCGCTGTTTCTTGGCTAGGTCGACTACACGGAGCAAATATAGCTGGCTTATGCGTCAGCGGCGGCAATTTAAACGCTTTAGCAATGGCGGTTACTGGTGGGCGAGCTGGCCGTATTGGCCTGCGTTTAAAGCTTAAAGCTCTAGTACTAGTAGTCCTTTGTGGCTTTCGCTTTAGCGGTGGTAACTTAAATTGACCATTTGGAAATTGACCATCTAGGTTATCTGTTTTTAGTTTTAACGGTGGTGTCTTAACTTCAGCTTGTGGAGATTTACCATTTGGGGTATTTGAAACAGGGCTAGCTTGTTGCGGCTTTGCTTCTAAAGATCTATGCATTAATTTCTCATTGCTATGATGAGATACAGAAAATTGAAGCAATTCCAAGCATTTGTAAATCAATCGCAAATTATAATCTCCAACGCTGTTAGCCAAGTGTATCTCTACAACATTAAGGGTGAAATTGAAGCAAGCAATATAATTTAGAAAATTTGAAGGATTTTGAGCATGCTGAATGTCGTCAAAAGCTGTTTCAAGTAATCTGATACGTAATGTTTTCCAAGCTTTTTCAATCAGCGCTTTAGTATCTACTGGTAAAATTAAATCTCGATGACACAATATTTTTAAAACCATTAGAAGATTAATAAAATTAAAATAAAAAGAAGGGAGTTGAAAATTATCAACTGAACTCATCAATATCTTAATATCTAGGCTTTCTATATCCATAAGATGCATAACTGCTCTAGATATTGAAGCAGAACTAAGCAAGGAAAAAAGATTATTTAACGTTAATAGTTTCTTACTAACAAAAGCCATCTGATCTATCGCTAGCAATGAAGTATTAATGTCCGTATTTGATAAAATCGATCGGATATCCACAGCACAAAGGCTGAAATTACCTCTATTCAAAGCAAACTTGTAAAAAGCGAGTGGCAGCAGATAACCGCCAATGTAAATGCTCTCTAAGTTATGTCGTGATAACTCACCTAAAGTGTCACCAAGCAATAACTTAGTCTCATCAAAATAAGGGATATCAAAATTAATTGATTTGCAAAAATTAAGCTCGGCATCATTCAAATACTTTTTATTTACGTCCATAACAATTCGAAAATATTGGCGAGTCCAAGGCAAGAATATAGTTTTTGCCTCATTAGCTAAAGGTATGCAACCAAGTTTATTAAAAGCACATTTAACTAAGCCAATACTATGCCTATAATCAACACCATCCATCTCATTAATATAAATAAATCTCGCAAATTCCGGAAGAATATTAATAGTAGAATCTTGTCCATAAATAGCTTTAAGCGCTATTAAAACAGCGCCAAAGAAAATTGTCTTATTTATTGGTATCCATTTTTGGTATGCAACTTGCAACAACTGATCCAAATGCAAAGTAAATAGTGGAACGTTTGCGTTACCCAAAAAATATTTGCCTGCATGATCACTACGATAGTCAGACTCAACCGCATTAATAAACTTTACGATTGAAGTTAAAACGATTGGATCCAAATTGAGTTTATACTTGTCAGAAATCAGAATTAACATGCTCATGCTCTACCCTTACTGCTTATACCCGGCGCTGATTAGCAAAAACTGGAATCATGCTTTGCATAATGCTTCCCGGCCAAAAGTGCCCTCTGGGTGCAAGTCGTCCAGGCTACTTCAGATCCTGCGCTGGCTGAGTATATATCTACTTTATAGATTTTATCAACAGAAGAAAAGTACGTAAGTAAATTAATTAATTATTAAGTTATAGACTATTAAGTTTCTTACTAAGAATATCAATAATCTCCATTGCCAACTTGGATTTTGGCATGGCTGGAATTTTGTTAATGCTACCTTCATGCATAATAATATTCACTGCACTTTCAACCTCTCCAAAACCTTTGCCATGGCCAACTTGATTGGCAATAATCATATCCAGATTTTTTTGTGACAGTTTGTTTTTTGCATGCTCGATAACATCATTGGTTTCAGCAGCAAAACCCACAACCAGTGCTGGACGGCGTTTTGAATTTGATACATTAACAATAATATCAGGATTGGCGACCATATTAATGGTCATGCTGTCGGCTGATTTTTTAATTTTTTTCGACTTTACTTCAATTGGACGATAATCAGCAACTGCCGCCGCACCAATAAAAATATCAGCACCGTTTAGATTATCCTGAACCGCTTGATCCATCTCCAGTGCTGTTTCTACAGATATTAATTTAACATCGATTGGCGCCACAAGATCAACTGGACCTGAAATTAATACCACACTCGCGCCATGCGCGGTTGCCGCGTCAGTCAGTGCATAGCCCATTTTCCCCGTACTGTAATTGGTAAAACACCTAACCGGATCAACAGCTTCTCGGGTGGGTCCTGCTGTGATTAACACTTTTTTGCCGGTTAATGTTTTATTTTTCCAATGCAAACAAATATGCGCAACGATTTCAGCAGGTTCAATCATCCGCCCAAAACCCACATCGCCACAAGCTTGCTCGCCACTTGCTGGGCCCCAGATTTTAAATTGGTGCGCTTTTAATGTTTGAATATTTTTTTGAGCAGCAAAATTATGCCACATTTGTTGATTCATTGCTGGCACCACCGCAATTGGTGCCGAGGTTGCTAAACACAACGTGGTTAATAAATCTTTGGATAAACCATACGCTAATTCAGCAATCACATTGGCAGTTGCTGGTGCCACTACAATTAAATCAGCTGAGCGCGCTAATTCAATATGGCCCATCGCATTTTCAGCATTTAAATCAAATAAATCATCGCGGACCGGTTCGCCCGATACCGCTTGCAGAGTCAGTGGCGTTATAAATTTTTTGGCAGACTCGGTCATCACCACAGTAACAGAAGCACCTTCAGCACGCAGCAATCGTACCAGTTCAACACATTTGTAAGCTGCGATTCCACCACTAATCCCGAGGATAATTTTTTTATTGTTTAGTTTCATCATAAATAAAAATTATTCGCAATTAATTCTTCTGCGATTTGAATTGAGTTTAATGCAGCGCCTTTTCGAATATTGTCTGCAACCACCCACATATTTAAACCTTGCGGATGAGAAATATCTTGGCGCAACCGGCCAACAAAAACGACATCTGAATTGGCACCATGAGTAATTGCGGTTGGATGAGGCTCACCCTCCTCCATCAGTTTAACGCCTGGTGCGTTAGCTAGTAATGCTCGCGCTTCATCCACGCTGATTGGCCGTTCAGTTTCTATATTAATCGCCTCGCTATGGCCATAGAAAACAGGTACTCGTACTGCCGTTGGATTTACTTGAATGTCTGAGTTGCCTAATATCTTTTGCGTCTCCCAAACCATTTTCATTTCTTCTTTACTATAACCATTTTCCATCATCACATCAATTTGTGGAATAGCATTAAAAGCTATCTGTACCGGAAATGCTTTGGTCTCAATATCTTGACCGGTTAATAGCTTTGAAGTTTGCATAGCAAGCTCTTCAATCGCTTTTCTCCCCGCACCCGATACGGATTGATACGTTGCAACATTAATTCGGCTAATACCAACCGCATCGTAAATCGGCTTTAATGCCATCACCATTTGTATGGTAGAACAATTCGGGTTAGCAATAATATTACGCATTCGATAATCGGCAATATCAGCAGGGTTCACTTCTGGTACCACCAAAGGCACTTCGGCGTCATAACGAAATTCCGAGGTGTTATCGATAACAATGCAGCCAGCATCAGCGGCTTTTGGCGCATAGATTTTTGAAACTTCTCCACCCGCTGAAAAAAATGCGATTTGAACTTGGCTAAAATCAAAGTCTTCTACGTTTTGAACCGTAATTGTTTTACCTTGAAAACGCTTTTGTTTGCCTGCTGAACGCTCACTGGCTAAAAGATAAAGTTTACCCACCGGAAATTTGCGTTCGGTTAACAGTTCTAAAATTACTTCGCCGACAACGCCAGTGGCGCCAAGGATTGCAATGTCAAAGCTTGGAGTCATTTAAATACCTCTATCTTGTTACCCTGGATTGCTTCCCGCTTCGCAATGCTCGCGGTCGCAACGACGGGATTGTTACATATTTTGAGCTTTATGCTGTAAATACTGATCGATAAGCACCAAAGCCAACATTGCCTCAACAATCGGCACGGCACGTATACCAACGCATGGATCATGACGCCCTTTGGTCACGACCTCAACCGGGTTATTATCAGTATCAACACTTTTACCTGGGGTTACAATACTCGATGCTGGCTTAAAGGCAACCGTTGCTTTAATATCTTGGCCCGATGAAATTCCACCAATCACCCCACCGGCATGGTTGGATAAGAATCCTGTTTCATTCATTTGATCACGATGCTCTGTACCACGCTGTTCAACCACTTTAAAACCATCACCAATTTCAACGCCTTTGGCTGCATTAATTCCCATTAGCGCATGCGCAATTTTTGCATCCAAGCGATCAAAAACAGGCTCACCTAAACCCACAGGCACGCCAGTTGCAATCACTTTAATTTCTGCGCCAATTGAATTTCCATCACGGCGAATTTCTGTAATGTATTTTTCTAATGCTTCAATTTTGCTTTTATCTGCAAAGAAAAAAACGTTGTTTTCAACTTCATCAAGATCTATTTTTTCAGCTTTAATTTCACCAATCGCGCTCACATAAGCTTGAATTTTTATACCCAATTTTAGAGCCAAATATTTTCTCGCTATCGCACCCGCTGCCACGCGCATGACGGTTTCTCGTGCTGAGGCTCGACCACCGCCGCGATAATCGCGAATACCATATTTTTTTAAATAGGTATAATCTGCATGCCCGGGGCGAAAAACGTCTTTAATCTCGTTATAATCACGTGATCTTTGATCTTCGTTTTCAATTAATATTCCAATTGGTGTGCCGGTTGTTTTACCTTCAAAAACCCCTGAAAAAATTTTAACTTGATCCGCTTCTTTGCGCTGGGAGGTAAAACGTGATTTTCCGGTTTTACGTCGATCCACTTCAAGTTGTATTTCTGCTTCACTAATCTCTAAACCTGGCGGACAACCGTCAATAATCCCCATGAGCCCAGGGCCATGCGACTCACCACAGGTGGTTAATACAAATAATTTACCGATACTGTTTCCAGCCATTAGTTATTTAACTCATCTAACTGTTGTTTGGTTAATAAAAATAATCCATGACCACCGCGTTCTTGCTCCAACCATAAAAATGGCACCTGAGATAAACGCTCACTCAATAAAACATCCGAATTGCCAACCTCGACAATCAAAACTCCACCTGGATTTAAGTGATGCGAAGCTTGGGCAATAATTTCAATCACAATTTCTAAGCCTTCTTCTGCTGCCAACAATGCAGATCTTGGCTCATGCGCATATTCTGCTGGCAGTGATGCCATCTCGACTTCCCCAACATAGGGCGGGTTACTGAAAATAATATCGTAATGTTTGCCATTCAAACCTTGAAAACAATTCGAATTAATTAAGGTGATCTGATCTTCAACCTGATGGCGCAGCACATTGATCTTGGCAACCTGCAATGCATCATCGCTGATATCCACGGCATCAATATTCGCATACGGAAACGCCAACGCACTCGCCACCGCAAGGCAGCCACTGCCGGTTCCAATTTCTAAAATGCTATTCACCTTTTGTGGTTCGATCCACGGCTGAAACTGTTTATCAATCCATTCGGCGATTGGCGAGCGTGGAATCAGCACACGCTCATCCACATAAAAAGGTAACCCCATACACCACGCCTCGTGAGTGATATAGGCGACCGGCTTACGATTCTCAATCCGATCTCGTATCGCCCCAACCAAAGCTTCTCGCTCTTCCGTGATCACTTTTGCAGTGAAAACCTTAGGATCAACCTCAATCGGTAGATGTAAAACACCCAACACCAACTGTACCGCCTCATCCCAGGCATTATCGGTGCCATGGCCAAAATAGAGCGAAGCCCGGTTAAACGCTGATACCGCAAAGCGAATCCAGTCACCTACATGCAGGAGTTCAGCTTGCGCTTGTTTATAATTTATCGGTTTTGACTTCATGGCTATATTGTACCATCCTTATGAGTAAACATGAGCAATGGCAAAGTATTACCATGACCAAGAAAAAAACAGACCTGACCCCTGATGAAAGCGCGCTTTTTCAGCAAAATATCAAGGGCAGCAAGCGCATCAAGCAAGATAAGCTTTTGATTGAAAAGAAAATTAAATCGAAATCGGTAAAACATGTCGAGCCCCCTGATTTTGGCCATGCGGACAACTTTAAATATAGCAGTAACACCTACCTTGATTATCTTGCTCCTGATGATTGGCTAAGTGCCGAAGATTATATACACTTTGCACGAGACGGTATACAGCACCGCACCTTATCGAAGCTGAAAAAGGGCCAAATGCCAATCGAAGCGCGACTTGATTTGCATCGCTTAACCGGAGATGAGGCTGTGGCCGAATCGACACATTTTATTGAACAATGCCTAGAGCAACAGCTGCGTACGGTGCTGATTGTGCATGGTAAAGGCCAATTTTCGGCAGGTAAAGGGCCGGTTTTAAAAAATCTCTTAAACATATGGTTACGCGAGCAGGCTCATGTGCTAGCATTCAGCTCAAGCAGACCAAAGGATGGCGGAACCGGCGCTGTGTACGTTTTACTGAAAAGCAGGAACAAGTTGCATGAAAAATAATGTTATCATCATCGGCATTTCGGGGCCTTCTGCTTCCGGTAAAAGTCTTTTAGCCAACACCATCGTTAATGAACTCGGCTCTAATCATGTGGTGGTGATTTCAGAAGATTCATATTACAAAGATTTAACCGGCATCCCTTTTGAAGAACGCAAAAATATTAATTACGATCACCCGGACTCTTTAGATCACGGTTTGTTATTAAAACACCTGCAAAAATTACAATTAGGACAAACGGTTGATATTCCAATTTACGATTATTCACAACATCAACGCTCTAAAGAAACCAAAACCATCGGCCAATATCGCATTATCGTGCTTGAAGGCATTTTATTGTTTGTCGAACAACAGCTGCGCGATATTATGGATATTCGCATTTTTATGGATACCCCACTCGATATTTGTTTGTTGCGCAGAATGCAACGCGATATTATCGACCGCGGCAGAGGTTTAGAATCGGTGATTGATCAATATCAACAAACTGTGCGCCCGATGTATTTACAGTTTATTGAACCTTCTAAACGATATGCCGATATTATTGTTCCAAGAGGTGGCGAAAATCGTATTGCCATCGATATGATTCAAGCGAAAATGAGAGAATTGCTCAGCAAAGCCGTTGTTGCGCGCTAAAAATTCCACAAAACAAATAAAGCTTAACCAACATCTTCTGTTAATTATTCCTTAATATATATTCTAGCAATAAACGTAATCAACTTAATTTAAAGTAGGTTTACTCTCCTAATATAAAAATAATTTTAATACACTAGATGGAAACAACATTGGAGGCGTTATGAGAGATATATTTTACCATGCTGATACTAAAGGCAACTATGATACTTTGATAAATTCACTCAAGGCATTTTTGAAACAGATGAAAATCCACAAGATGTATTAGAGGATGAAATTGCAGTCTTAGAGAGCAAAAAATCCGACTCTAAAGCTTTAGCAGCCTATGGCGATGAACGCCAGTCAATCTGAAAATATCAAACAAGCTTGATTTATAATGCAAATTTTATGGTATATGTAAACCGCTGTTTGAAATGTGAACTCAATATACCCATGTGTTTAGCATCAAGTATAAGTGTTTACTCTTGTTCCATTTAAGATATACTCAATAAATGGTTATTGTAAGCAGGCAGCACCAAATCTAACTTAGGTAAACGGTAATCAACTTAATTTAAAGCAGGTTTACTCTCCTAATATAAAAACAATCTAATACACTAGATGGAAACAACATTGGAGGCGTTATGAGAGATGTATTTTGCCATGCTGATACTGAAGGCAACTATGATACTTTGATAAATTCACTCAAGGAATTTTTTGAAACAGATGAAAATGGCCTTGATACTAAGATAAGTGAATTTGTTATTTCAGGCGGGATGTTTATCTTCGGCGGTGATTATTCTGATGCTAAAAAAAATGGCCAAGAAGAAAAGTTACTCGAATATTTAGTTAAGCTTCATCAACAGTACCCTAATGCCGTTAAATTTATTATTGGTAACCGAGATGCAAATAAATTACGCTTTGCAGTTGAAAATCCACAATATGTATTAGAAGATGAAATTGCAGTCTTAGAGAGCAAAAAATCCGACTCTAAAGCTTTAGCAGCCTTTGGAGATGAGCGCAGAAATCTCGGTAAAAAAGTGTTAAGTCGAAAACTTGTTTGGACCGATAACGCAAACTCAATCTGGTTTATTCAGTTTTTAGCTGATTATTTCAAAATTAATCTTAATACGATCGCAGTTAAAAATGAATTCGACAGATTGTCAGCAGATGCAAAACAAGCGCTTTACTATCAATGGACGCTAACCAACACCATGGGTGCCGGCACCACCTGGAAAAGTATGCTAGGCAATGCAAATGCGACGGATCGCCCTCTAGAACAACAAGCTCGTCTCTATACAAAAATGCTAGACAATGTGTACTATATCCTGGCTCATGGCCAATTTAATTTCGAAGGTTTAAACTTTAGTGCTCAGCATGGAGCGATCGGACCTAAGTTTGCAAACAGTAAAGCGAAATCACAAGCCAGTCAACTCAATGATTTCCCTGAAGCAGATGCCACAACAAAACTGTTTCATGCCAACATGGCGCGAGTTGTAAATGGAGAAATAAAAGCCCTTAAACAAAAAACACGGGAAGAAAAATCAACTGAGGCTGAACAACAAAAAATAGATATCTACGATCGCTTTCAAGATTTCGCGCTTGGCACCGCTAATTTATCATACGACACCATTGGTTCCAAGTGAAATGAAGAGAACTAAAATCCAAGCAGGAACTGTTGCACATCGAGAGTTATTTGAGAAAGATGGCATTCTGTTAACCGGCCATTCACCACATGGCGACGCTCCTTGCGCGTTACGTAAAGTTGGGATTAATGATGACGGCAATCTAAAACTCAGTCGCTTAATCGTGCGTGCGGATACCAGCCGATCTATCCCTAGCGCAATACCCACGTTTGATGATGCGGCTAAAGATCAAGCTGAACTAAAGGATACCAAAACCGTTAATCATACTGCTGTAACAGTAACTTTCGCTTTAAGTGGTATTGCCACTTTAGGTGCAGTCGGGTTTGGCATATGGGCGACACTCACCAGTGCGGCTATCGGTAAAGTCGGCTTGATTGCAGGGCTAACTGTCTTATCTGGTGTGGTATGGCCAGTGGCAGCTGTCGCCGGGATTATTGCAGTAAGTACGCTAATCTATATGTCAAATAAAAATGGCTGCTTTGATGGCATGAAAAATAAATTATTTAGCCAGTCAGTAGCAGACCACCACGAAGTAAAAACAGACAGCCACCGTGCATTTCACATAACTTCACAAGCATAGTCGTAACCCGGTCAGCAGATCCCTCGGCTTCGCTCGGGACGACATCCGTGTCGGCTGGCCGGTAAAAATAGAAAACCTGGCCATCAATTTTGTTATCCCGCTGTAAAACTTGGTGTCGCTATAGACTCTAGCATTTGATATGGGCCATGATTGAAGAGAGTCATTTGCTTATCCATTGTTAAGAAAGGGTCTCTTGATAGCGAAACAGAACCTGCCATATGCATGACAAGCGCAGAAATTCCAGCAAAAACAAAAATATTGAACGCAGGATCAAGCGGTGATAACTCTGTCAACAACAAAAGGACTAAACCACTTATCAATACTCCGATCCCAAAACCTTGCGAATTTGCACCCATCAGCTGACCTTTTAATTCCCCATAGTGGTATTGTCGAAGCAAGGGCTTAATTACATAAATATGATCGGCTGATTGAGTTAATGGCCGTTCTGGGTGAACATTAAATGTCACCATACTTCCTATAATATCTCTGTATTTAATTTTCAGCGCATTATTATCTTCTCTATGAATCACCGTAATCGTGTTGCAATCAAACGTGTGTAGATATTGAGTTTCATCATAACCCAATAAATTAAATACCAACGAATTGATTTTGTTAGCGATGGACTTTTTAAGTAAATAGCGATCGAGATGTATCATAATTAATGGTGTCATAAATATGCTTGCCACACCCAGTCCAGTGGGTACATTATATTGGTACACAGCTAAGCCACCCGTCACAATTGCAGGGATTGTTGTTAAAAGCACTAGCTTCAACTCAAGCACTAAATCCCTATTTTGTTGTTCTGTCATAAAAACCGCCCTTTCAAAAAAATCTGTGACTCTATGGCTAACATGCTAGAGCGCCATTATTATCTTTTTCTTAAATAGGTTTAATTAAATTAGAAAAATTATAATATTAATGCTAGCTTAATTAAATTCCGGCTGGATATTTTTACAAGCTCTCCTTAACAATTAAATTATACCCTAGTATTGTTGTTAATAAATTCTTAACTGTCCTAAATAAAATATGCCTAAATCACCTCATTACCGACACCTAATTAATTCATCTGGAGTAGATATACCTTACACTTAACAACATCTACTCAAAAATACTCAGATAAAGAAATGGAGGCTTTATGCGCACAACCGACACAACCGACACAACCGACACAACCGAAAATCCTGATATATTTTACCATGCTGACCTTGAAGGCAACTACAAAACTTTGATGAATTCACTCAAAGCATTTTTTAATACAGACGAGGCTAACCTTAATAAATGCATCGCAACGTTTGTTGACGCTGGCGGAATATTTATCTTCGGAGGCAACTACCCTGATGCAAGAGCGGGCAGAGATGAAACTAAATTGCTTAAAGCCTTAGTCTGGCTTCATGAAAACTATCCTGACAATGTTAAATTTATCCTTGGTAATCGAGATATTAATAAATTACGCTTTTCTGTTGAAGATCCACAAGATATATTGGCCGATGAAATCGCGGTTTTAGAAACAAGAGCAAGCACTCGTGTAGCTAGCGAAGAAAAAGCCCCAGCAGTTAATAAAAACTCAAGCAGGTTTATAGATTTTTTAGCAAACTATTTCAAAATTGCTGTAACTAATCACCAAGCAACCACAAAACGGTTTGATGGCTGCATACTGAGAGAACAGCGAGCCCTTTACTACCAATGGACACTGGCCACCTCCATGGATGCAGCTGATACCTGGCAAAGCATGTTAGATAATGAAAAAAAATCTCGACAATCATCAAGATCAACAGAAGTTGAACTCGACCCAGAAACAACTCAATTATTCTTAAGAGAACAACACGATTGCTATACAGAAATTTTGAGAAATTTACTTTACATTGTGGAGCACGGTCAATTTCATTACGACGGTCTCGACTTTAGTGCCCAGCATGGAGCAATCGGGCCAAAGTTTGAAGCCAGCCTCACGTCACTAAGAGATAGGTTAGTCGAGAAAAACTTAATTGGTGGTCTGCAAAGCAATTTTTTTGAGGCAGAGGCCGTAACAGCACTCTTTAAAGTCCATTTTGCATCAGTCAAAAGTGGTGAAATTAGAAGACTTAAAAAAGCAGCACGAAATGGTAAACTGAGCCCAAGTGACCGAAAAAAAGTTGATCTCTATAACCAATTTCAAGATTTTGCGCTTAGCACTCGCGGCTCTGAATTTATAATGCAACACCCCTGGTCACAAGTAAAAGCAACCGAAATCAAACGTGGACCAGTCGCCTATCGCAAGCTATTTGAGGAAGAGGATATTTTACTGACTAGCCACACTCCACATGGTGACACCCCGTGTGCACAACGCATGATTACAGCTGATTCTGAGGGTAACCTAAAAATCAGCTGCATGATTGTGCGCGCAAGTACCTACCATTCTGCCGCCGGCAATTTTTCCTATGTGAAAAAAACGAACGGCAAATGGGAGATCAGAGGCAAGCACCAAGGCGGTGAATTTCGCTATGAACTCAACCCAGCTACTGTGATGCAAGGCATTTCATTTAACCCAGACGCTTATTCCAAACGTGTAAAAGAACAATTTGTCGATTTCTTTAAGCGCAATCCTGGTTTAGAGGGACTCCGAGGCCTAACCTATGCAGGACGTAATGAAGTAACCAAAACATATGACTTTTTTATCCAAAAAGGACGTGAGCAAGGTTTTGCGTTTGTTCATGAAACTGTGTCAGAGAGTCAAATGAGAAGAAAGATCGTACCATTTATAAAATCTATCTTAACAAAACCTGAGGTTGAGGAAAAAGATGATTACTCGGACCTTCTTGCACCAACAAGCAGCCATACAATTGCCAAACCTATACACGTGAGAAAACATGGTACCACCGGCGCCGGTGCCGGAAGCAGCAGTCGCATTCTGCCAAACAGCAGACCAAAATCAACAACTCACGTTAGCTGTGGATCGGTAAGCTTACTTGCAACAAGCTCGGCGCTTACTCTAGGCGCAGTCGGATTTGGAATATGGGCGACTCTAACCAGTGCTGCCATTGGCGAAGCCGCTATTGGAGCAGGATTGACAGTATTAACCGGTATCGTCTGGCCTATAGCAATAGTCGCCGGAATCGTTGCACTCAGCACAATGCTCTACATGAGTGGCTGTTTTGATGGTTTAAGGCATTGCCTATTCGGACCCACTGGTCTGGAGAGAGTGAAAGCAGACTTTAATGCAGTTGCAAGTACGTCATCGCTCGGAGCAACAACATCAGCCATTAGTAGTGTGACAGAAACAAGGGAAGACAGTGATTC
>CAXMUH010000074.1:0-18806 GCA_964196565.1 uncultured Legionellaceae bacterium
GGTGGTATAATTTTTGCCATTGCTAATAAAATGAAGTTGCCGATACGCTTTATTGGAATCGGTGAACAAGTTGGGGATTTAAAACCATTTGATGCCCATGAGTTTGTGGAAGCCTTATTTGCAGAGCATTGATATGCTAGAATATTAAATAAATGCAAACAAGGAAGCCGCTCGTTATGATCCAGTTTACCAATGTTAGCAAAACCTACAGCAACGGTTATCAAGCCCTCAACGACATCAGCTTTAAAATCAATGCCGGCGAAATGGTACTATTAACCGGGCCCTCAGGATCTGGCAAAACATCCTTGTTAAGACTGCTGCTGCGATTAGAAATACCCAGCGATGGCTATGTCTTTGTAAACAAATGCAATATTGCCAAATTGTCTCGATCCAAACTCCCCATGCTGCGTCGATATATTGGCATGGTATTTCAACATCCACAGTTACTAGCAAATGAAACCGTTTATCATAATGTGGCGCTGCCATTATTGGTCGCAGGGTATAAACCAAAAGAAGTAAAGCTGCGCACAACCGCTGCCTTGCAAAAAGTAGGCTTATTGGAAAAAAGTCACTTGCTAGCCGCTTCTCTGTCCAGTGGCGAACAAAAACTCACCGAGATTGCCCGCGCCATTGCTACCACACCAAGAATTTTATTAGTTGATGAGCCAACTGCCAATGTGGATGCGCTAACCGCACAAGAAATATTAAAACTGTTTAAAGCCTTTAATCAAATTGGCATCACCGTGATTATTGCAACGCATCAACGTAATTTACTTTTCACAAAGCAAACCAGCACATTGTTTTTAAAGGATGGGTGTTTAAACGCCGGGGAACAATATAATGAAACCGAAAATAAAGGTTCCAGGAAAGAAAATGTCGAATAAAATTGAATCCAAACAATACGGTCGTTTTGCTTTTTTAATCGTTTCACACTTTCGTGCACTAAAACACAGTTTAAAAGAAGTCATCAAAAAACCACTTTCTTGTTTAATTACCGCAACCGTTATTGCAATTACCTTATCGCTGCCAGCCATACTGTTTGTATTACTGCATAACTTCCAGGTGGTCACAGAACATTGGAATAATAAACCCACCGTATCAATTTATCTAAAAAAGGAAGCCGGAACCGATCAAATTAACGCGATGATAAATAAACTTAGAGCGCAGTCTGAAATTGAAAACGTAAAATATATCTCTCCGGCTGAAGGTTTAAACGATCTTAAAAAATTCTCCGAGTTTAAAGACGTGGTTCCAATTTTACAAAACAACCCCCTGCCCGGCGTGATTAATCTCACCCTGTCGCAAAATGATCACGGCACGGAATCACTAAAAACACTGCTCAGCTCGTTACAAGCTTCGTTGATCGTTGATCAGACCCAGCTCGACACGCAATTAATTCTACGCATGGATTTTATCCTAACCATCGCCAAAAGAATTATTCTTACGTTAGCCACACTATTAGGTATCGGCGTAATCCTTGTGGTCAGTAACACCATACGTTTAATCACCCAATCACATCGTCATGAAATGCAAATTCTGAAATTTATCGGCGCCACCAATAAATATATCCGCCGGCCATTTCTATATCATGGCTTATTATATGGCTGCATCGGCGGCCTATTGGCTTGGGTTTTGGTTGATCTAATCTGCGCATGGGTCTCGCCACCTTTATTGCAACTGGTGCAAACCTATGACGCAACATTTCAAGTTCACAGCAGCAACATCTCTACCGGTGCATCGCTTTTAGCCGTTGCAATTGGATTAAGCCTAATCGGCTCATGGCTGGCAATCAAGCAATATGTCAGCGATCAAACTGTTTAGCGCATAGGATAAATACTCCTAAGTCCGTCATCCCAAAAACATAACGTGTTATCCGGGACAACTGCTCTTGCGCCTAACTCTCACCTGCTTTTGCTATATCAATAACATCATTTAAAAAATGACTGTCATCCAGCAAATGTGTTTTTATTATGGGGAGTTGCTTGTCTGGAGTTCCGCCATCTCAACACTATCATCTTTTTGGTTCGCCAATTCATGAATTGGTATCTTAGAATACACGCTCTTAAGAATATCAAGAGCTAAATCACTGTGTTCTCCATTCTGGAGTTTAGCCAAGCTATTAAAAATCGATTCAAATTTTTCCACTAATTGCTGCTGCGTAGCACCAGGACTATCAATAATCTTTTTTAAACTGGTAAATTGATCAATTGAATTTTTACATATATCTTTTCTTGCGTTTCGTCTTGCAATATCTTTATCCGTAACAATTTTTCCTGGAACAAAGAAGTGCCATCTTCTTTCGCCTACCCCGGGTTTTGAGTTTTCTTTTTCAGTCAACTGCTTTAAATATTTGATACCCTCGTCAATGGAAGACTTGCTTTTCTCTACTGGTCTGCTCATTATATTGCCTCAACTTTTATAATATTATTCCCTTCTGATTAGACTGGTTAGCCTTTCCATGCCATCATACTACCAGGTAAGTATTAAGGGAGTATTAATGTGGCTTTATTTGACCATAAAGGTCCCTGCCCAGCAGACTAAAGCACCTAGCACGTACTATATTACTCACAAAAAGCATGTTAAAATGGCTGGTAAATTTTAGAACAATCAATAACCACTATTCTTAGCTAAGCAGAGGTTATATAAAAGAAAATGTCCAAATATCTACAATGCATCGATGATCGAGCTTTAACTGTTGGCAGTTTAAGCACATATATTCAATGGGTTAATAAATTCCCTCTTCTAGAAGAAAGTGAAGAAAAACACGCCGCCGAGCAGCTCAAATACCATAATGACCTAGAATCAGCACGTAAACTAATCCTTTCCCACCTGCGTTTGGTGGTCAAAATTGCTCGTGGTTACTCCGGTTATGGGCTTTCTCAGTCTGATTTGATCCAAGAGGGCAATATTGGCCTGATGAAAGCGGTAAAACGCTTCGATCCTAGCGTGGGCGTACGGCTGGTATCCTTTGCAATTCACTGGATTCGGGCTGAAATGCATGAATTTATCCTGCGTAACTGGCGTATTGTTAAGATCGCAACCACTAAAGCGCAACGTAAATTATTCTTTAATCTCAGAAGGTTAGCCAAACAACGCGGTTGGTTTAGTAATGACGAGGTTAATGCTGTCGCCACATTGCTAAATGTCAGTGAAAAAGACGTGCGCCAAATGGAAGCTCGACTTAATAGCTTTGACGAAGCCTTTGATGGCAGTGATGATAGCGATGATTCTAATAGTATCAGCTCATGGAATGCGCCCGTTCATTATTTAGAAGATAAACAAGCCAATCCAGCGGACCAATTAGAACAAATTGACTACAAAGCGAAAGAAAAAATTAAGCTGCAAACAGCACTTCATGCGCTAGACCCTCGCAGCCAAGATATTTTACACCAGCGCTGGTTAGCCGAAGATAAAGCGACTTTACAAGACCTGGCAAAAAAATATCAAATCTCCGCCGAACGCATACGACAATTAGAAAAAAATGCCATGCAAAAAATACGTGTAGCATTAGCCGCCGCCGCATAACGAATAAGACTGGTATAAATATTATTTAATGGTTAATATATCTGCCAGGCTCTGCTTTTTATTAACAATAATATAAGGATTCGATGGTGAAAATTAAACGTCTGATAATCTCAAGTCTAGCACTCGTCAGTATGGTGTTTGTTGGTTCTACGCTTGCTGCAAATGGTGCGCCCATCGCATCAAGTCCTAAATTTAACCCGCAACAAGTTAAATCTATTCAAAAAATTATTCATAATTATTTGATTAAAAATCCTGAAGTTTTGCTCCAGGCTTCAGTTGCTTTACGTAAAAAAATGAAAGAGAAACAACAGTCTGACGCCATGCAAGCAATTCAAGCAAATAAACAGACTCTATTTAATGATGCCAATAGCCCGACTGCCGGTAACCCGAATGGCAACATTATGATGGTTGAGTTTTTTGATTACCAATGCCCACATTGCAAAACCATGAATGCCACTGTTCAGAACTTAATCAAGAAAAACAGTGACCTTAAAGTGATTTTTAAAGAATGGCCAATTTTTGGTGGAAGCTCATTAGAAGCCGCGAAAGCTGCCATTGCTGCCAATATGCAGGGCAAATATTTTGAAATGCATGACGCATTGTTGGCTGCAGGCAACCCAATGACCAAAAACAAAATCTTTCAATTAGCGAAAAAAGCCGGCTTAAATATCGCAAAATTAAAGAAAAACATGGATGATCCAAAAGTTATGCAGCAAATCAAAGCTAACTTTGATTTAGCCCGCAAGCTTAAGTTAGTTGGAACACCTGCTTTTGTACTAACAAACAAAGCTGAAACCACGTATAAGTTTATCCCAGGCCAAACAACTGAGGAAAACTTGCAAAAGATTGTTACTCAGCTAAAGTAGCCTACGTAGGGTGGATTAGGCACCAAGCCGTGGGGGCCAACAAATCGTCATCCCAGCGAAAGCTGGGATCTCATTACATTGGCGCATGATTTAAAAGATTCCTGCATTCGCAGGAATGACGGAGCCTAAGGCTCACCTCTTATTGGGCTTCGCTACGCACAACCCAAACTACGGCTCGACTTGTGCTTCGTTTTCCCTCGGGACGGTGGCTAGCCGGGAATCACGCTAAAAATTCAACCTCCAGGTTTTTTGTATTTCCCGGCCTGGTTTTTTTAGCTTAAGGGTGATACTTTTGTCGTTTGGAAAACCTAAAGCTTAACTTTTAAATATGAAACCAACACTTAACTTTCAAGAGATGATTCTCACCCTAAACCAATACTGGTCAAAGCATGGCTGTGTACTTTTACAACCCCTTGATTCTGAAGTCGGTGCAGGAACTTTTCATCCTGCTACTTTTTTGCGAGCCATTGGGCCCGAGCCCTGGAGCTGCGCCTATGTACAACCATCGCGCCGACCAACCGACGGCCGCTATGGTGATAATCCGAACCGAACCCAACATTATTATCAATACCAAGTATTGCTAAAGCCGGCACCGGAAAATATTCAAGAGCTTTACTTGGATTCACTTAAAGCGCTGGGCATCGATCCACTGCTTCATGATATTCGATTTGTTGAAGATAATTGGGAAGCTCCAACTCTCGGAGCTTGGGGAATAGGCTGGGAAGTTTGGCAAGATGGTATGGAAATTACCCAATTTACTTACTTTCAACAAGCCGGTGGATTGGTGTGCAAACCCGTCAGTGGTGAAATCACTTACGGATTAGAACGACTCGCGATGTTTATTCAAGGTGTGGATAATATGTTTGACCTTGTGTGGGCAACTACACCCGCGGGGGATGTAACTTATGGAGACGTTTATCATCAAAATGAAGTGGAAATGTCTGCGTACAACTTTGAACATGCCGACATAAAGCAATTATTTAAAAACTTTGATCACTGTGAAAAAGAAGCCAAGCGTTTAGTCGAAGTTGAGCTGCCTCTGCCCGCATACGAAATGGTACTAAAAGCATCACACCTATTTAATTTACTCGATGCACGCCAAGCAATTTCAGTTACCGAGCGCCAAAGTTATATCTTGCGAATACGCAAACTCGCCTTTATCGTCGCCGAAGCCTATTATCTGGCACGTGAAAAATTAGGCTTTCCGATGTTAAAATCAGCGGGGAGCAAGTCATGAGCACAAAAGATTTCCTGTTTGAAATAGGCTGCGAAGAACTTCCACCAAAATCATTAATGCGTTTAGCCAATGCCTTAATGGATAATATTACAGAGCAATTGCAATTGGCTAAACTTGACTATAAAGAGTCGCATGTCTTTGCAACCCCAAGGCGCATGGCTGTTTTAATTACCGATTTAGCCACTTCACAAGAAAACCAAACCATTGAACGCCAAGGTCCAAGTGTCACCGCCGCCTTTGATAAAGATGGTACACCAACACTCGCGGGCATCGGTTTTGCGCGCTCCTGCGGAGTCTCGGCCGATCAATTACAAGTTAGAAACACTGACAAAGGTGAACGTTTATTCTGTGAAATTAAACAAACCGGCAAACCGACATCTGAACTGTTACCAGAAATTATAGACACAGCGTTAAACAATCTTCCAATTAACAAACCGATGCGCTGGGGACTAAATGATTTAAGCTTTGTTCGCCCCGTTAAATGGCTGCTTATGTTATTTGGCAGTGATGTCGTGAAAGCCACATTTTTTGACAAGAAAACTTGCCATGAAACCTATGGCCACCGATTTCATCATCCCAAAGCTATTCAAATTAACCAACCGCGTGAATATGAACAACTCCTGCAAACTAACGGCTTAGTGGCTGCAGATTTTGACAAGCGCAAACAAAAAATTCGCCAACAAATAGAATCACAAAGCCCGCATTACGGCAAAGCCGTTATCGATGAAAGCTTATTAAACTTTGTCACCGCACTGGTTGAGTGGCCCGTTGTATTAATTGGCCAATTTAAAGAAGATTTTTTACAAGTACCGGCCGAAGCCATAATCACTTCAATGAAAGTACATCAAAAATGTTTTCCTATTGTGGATAAACAAAACAATTTACTGCCCTACTTTATTATGGTGAGCAATATTGAAAGCAAAAATCCACAAAAAGTAATTGAAGGTAATGAGCGCGTTATTAATGCGCGCCTTGCCGATGCTACATTCTTTTATAACAAAGATTTAGCTCAACCATTAACACATTTTACAGATAAACTATCTCATGTTATTTTTCAGAAAAAATTAGGCACATTAGCAGACCGCAGCGATCGTTTAGTAAAACTGTCCACAAAAATCGCGAAACAGCTCGAACTCGATAGCAAAACCGCGCGTCGTGCCGCTGAACTTTCTAAGTTTGACCTGATGACCGATATGGTCGGCGAATTTCCTGAATTACAAGGCACCATGGGTTCTTATTACGCCAAAAACGCAGCTGAAACAGATGAAGTGGCTAATGCGATTAAAGAACATTATTACCCGCGCTTTTCCGGTGACCAATTACCTGAAACTGAACTGGGTACCGTGCTTGCTTTAGCTGATCGATTAGACCTATTAATTGGTATCCTTGGAATTAACAAAATTCCAACCGGTGAAAAAGATCCGTATGCATTAAAGCGCTCAGCATTGGGCATCGTGCGTCTAATTGTTGAGAAGTCATTACCGCTTGATTTACATAAACTTTTACAGGGCGCCTATAATAGTTTTGATGACCTTCCCAATAAAAACGTGGTGGATCAAGCGTTCCAATTTATAATGGAACGCATGCGCTCGTGGTACTTAGAGCAGGGCGTAAAACCAGAATTGTTTGCTGCAGTCAGCGCTTGCTCGCCGACGAAACCACTTGATTTTGATCAACGTATAAAAGCGGTGCAACAATTTCAAACTTTACCAGAATCCAGCTCATTAGCCGCTGCAAATAAACGCGTCAGCAATATATTAAAAAAAGCAAATAGCGGACAAAAAGCTAAACATATAAACGACAGCTTGTTTGAAAATGATGTGGAGCGAAAACTCGCAGACTTATTAAAACAAAAAACAGAATCGGTTAATAATCTTTACAATCAAGCCAACTATACCGAAGCGCTGAGTGAACTTGCTACGTTAAAAGAACCTGTTGATAGCTTCTTTGATCAAGTAATGATTATGGTAGATGATAAAAAAGTACGTGACAATCGTCTGGCCTTATTAGCCGGACTGCATCACTTGTTTACTCAAGTCGCTGATATTTCATTATTACCATGAGTGCACGAGCAACAGCTACTCAAATAATCCACCAAGTACTTTCTAAAAGAAGTTCACTGGATGCGGTTATTTTCAACACTGATTTATCGCGCTTTAGTGAAAAAGACCAACGTTTTATTCGTGAGCTCTGTTTTGGCACCTTGCGATATTATTACCGTCTCGAGCCGATTTCTAAACAATTATTACATAAACCAATTCCTGAAAAACATCTTGATGTTTTTTGTCTTTTACTTATTGGCTTATATCAAATCATTTATCTTAGAACGCCCACTTATGCTGCTATTTCTGCAACGGTCGAAGCTGCTAAAAAATTAAAGAAAAACTGGGCCACCGGTTTACTCAATAAAACCTTGCGTGTTTTTTGTGATAAACAAGATGAAATCTTAATTGAGGTTGATAAAGACCCAGGCGCTAAATACGCCCATCCACAATGGTTGACTGGAAAAATAAAAAAAGCCTGGCCAGATCATTGGCAACAAATTTTAACTGCAAATAATCACCAAGCGCCCATGGCAATTCGAACTAATCCAGCACTTACTACAACCCAAGATTACTTAGCACTATTAACAAAAGCGGGGATAGAAGCTGAGCTAATTAATAGCTTACCGTTTGCGATTCAACTTAAATCACCCTGTGCAGTAAACCAGCTACCGAGCTTTGATAAAGGCTACTGCTATATTCAAGATGCCGCAGGCCAATATGTGGCGCCGTTATTGCAATTAGCGCCTCACATGCGCGTATTAGACGCCTGCGCCGCTCCCGGTAGCAAGACTACCGACATTGCCAGCACAGAACCACAATTAGAAAAACTCGTTGCAATTGATGTTGACAAAAATCGTGTGCAAAAGATCAAAGAAAATATCGATCGGCTGCAATTATCTGAACATAAAATTCAATTAATTAGCGCCAATGCTGTAGAAATAGACAGCTGGTGGGATAAAAAACCTTTTGATCGAATTATTATTGATGCACCCTGCTCAGCAACGGGCGTGATCCGCCGTCACCCAGATATTAAATTGTTACGCCTACCAGAAGATATTGAAAACCAAGCCAAGCTACAATTTGATCTGTTAAATAACTTATGGGCATTATTAAAACCCGATGGGCTATTGCTTTACACTACTTGCTCAATTTTAAGAGAAGAAAACGAAAAAAATATTGACGCCTTTCTAAATAAACACCTTGATGCCAAAGTCTGTCCTATTTCTGTTCCCAACGCCATCCCACTAAAACATGGCGTGCAATTATTACCAACCGCTAATGGGCCGGATGGTTTTTATTACGCATTATTATCAAAAGTTGTTGTTGCATAAATCAAGATTTAACCCATTGTAGGGTGGATTAGCACCTTTAGTGCGTAATCCACCAAATGAAGCTCTTGTGGTGGATTACGTAACTAGCGTTACTAATCCACCCTGCGTATTCCGAGTGAGCAAAGCGAACCGAGGAATCCACCATAATCCACCCGACTCCTGATAAACACCGCATTAATATTTCGTTAATACTCTGCTGATATTATATAACTTCTCAAAAATTTTAAGGAAAAGGAAAAACGATGAAGTCAACATTTATAATCAGTAGCGTTCTCTTATTATCATTAAGCTCAGCAGCAATTGCGGATCATCATAAAGAAAACCCCTGCAATTTATTGAATCTGGATGTTGCGAATGCAACCAACCAGGTCACTTCTTTAACCGGTGATCCGGAGAGCGAAAGAAAGCACGGTTACATTTCAAGGCGTGGCCTGGTTCATATTCCAACCGCGCATTCAACAACTTGGGTATTTCATCAGAATCTATTTGCGGGCCCTGAGGGCACCGTTATTTATCGTTGGACCGATAAAAACAATCAAGCACAGACCTGTACAATTCGTTACGATCAAAGCTATTGTGGATTTACCCGCGCAGGTGATAATAAAACCCGTGTTGACGGCAACTGCTCTGTTTACAACGATAAAACCAAACCATCCCTGCATTGGAGATTGAGCGGAGAATCTCAAGTTACCCTGGGTGTGAAATAATATATACCCAAAAGTAAGGGGTCAAGTCTTAACCCCTTACCAAATCAATCATAAACCCGAGCCGCTAACACATCACACTTTGCGCCATGCAGCACCGCGTTTGCAGTAGAGCCTAACAATAAACGCACGCCATGACGACCATGACTGCCGACCAACAATAAATCGGTGCCAAGCTTCTCAGCTTCGTCCAAGATGATAAACTTTGCCGGTCCCACTTTAACCAGTTGATGATCTTCGGGGATATTAAATTGGCTTGCGACCTCGTCCAAGCTTTTCTTCGCCTCTTCAACCAGTACTGACTCAACATCAATCCCTGCTGAAATTCCGTAAGCAGCACCATAGCTGCTCATATGCTCAACGGCATGGATAAGATACAACGAGGAGTCTGGACTAGAAAATTCCTTTGCTTTGGCAATAAGGGTTTTGTCCGTATCTTGATTTAGCTCGAGAGCAATAAGAATTTTTTTGTAGTGACTCATGTTAAAACTTCCTTTGTGGCGACATTCAAGAGGGATTGTAACCTGTACAACACACGGCATCAATGCACCGGTCTGTGGGAATCACCGGGGATAAGTGTGTATTGAACTGAATGAAATGTGGATAACATGTGGTGAATGGTCAAAAACTGGCAAAAGGGTAAAGTTAGCATAAGTTATCATTGTTAAACCCGCGGTTATCCACAATCTTACCCACAGGCAAAATCGGACATACACGCTTGATTTATATGGCATTTTCAAAAAATGGGGAGTTATACAGGCCCCTACTACTACTATTACTATCTTATATAATAATATAATAGTAGTAATAAGATTATCAGTGAAAAAAAAGAAGTTTACCGATTTCACCCATCAAAGCTGTCCTCAATATGGACAACCAAAGCTCTGTGGGTAACCAGACCTTTTTTATGTGGATAACTTGGGGGATAAATCGGCTAGTTTGAGATCTGCCTGAGTTATCAACATTTGGCTTCAGGTTCTAAACCGTCGATACCGCCATCTCTCACAGCCTGGAATCGTCCTAACTAATTGAATACAAACAGGTAAAGTGAGTTACCCACAGAAAAAGGCCCCCTCTATTACTACTACTACTATTTATAATATAATAATAATAGTAATACATTGATTCTGGATAACTTTCAGAAACTCCCATCTTATTTGTACATTAGCTGATATTTTGTTGGTTTTCCTCGCACGCCGCACGATATCAGGAAGCAAACTATGCTGACGTAGCCAGCATAGTTTTTGCTGGAAGTTCGCAAAATACGGGTTGACCTTGGGGTCCTGCTGTTCTATTATTGCGGTTCTTCTGGAACCAATTTAATCAAGAGATTAGTTATGAAACGAACGTATCAACCAAGCAACCTTAAGCGTAAGCGTACACACGGCTTTAGAGCCCGCATGGCATCTGCTGCTGGTCGAGCCCTTTTAAATCGCCGCCGCAAGAAAGGACGTAAGCACTTACTTCCCTGATATAATTCATGACCTTTCAATTTTCAGCGGACCAACGTATTCGACACAAGCTTCAATTTGATCTCATATTCAAAACACGAAAGCGCTTGTATGGTCGTTACTTTTTGGCGTATTATCGCAGCAATGAAATGGCTTGTGCCCGAATGGGGGCGATCACCAGTAAGCGAAATATACGCTTTGCTGTGATGCGGAATCGTATCCGTCGCATTTTAAAAGAACAGTTTCGATTAAATCAGCACGAGCTTCCGAGTTTGGACATTGTTTTTATTGCCAAGCGGGAAGCGAATAAAGTAGAAAATAAAGAGCTACAGCAATGCATAGAGATCTTGCTAAAAAAGCTACAAGCAATGCACAGAAAATAGCAGTTGTTTGTATTAAAGGCTATCGCTTAGTATTGAGTCCTTGGCTCGGTAATCAATGTCGTTTTTACCCATCGTGTTCGCATTATACTGAATCAGCCATAAGTCATTATGGTGTATGCAAAGGCATACTTTTTGGTGCGTGGCGCATACTGCGCTGTAATCCTTTTCATCCCGGCGGGTATGATCCTATACCTTGTGAAACGACCCAAACTAGTAAAAGAGCCTATGAACATACGAAGAATACTTAGTTACATTGCTGTTGCTGTATTAGCTGCAATTATCTGGAACACCTGGGTTAAAGAACAACCAGAAAAACCGGCGTCCGCTGCTGCGACCAGCAGCACAACTACAACGCGGGCAAGTTCGGGCACCTCATTTGCACCATCAGCGTTTAATCCAAATCAAAAACCAGAAAAGAAATCGCAAAAAACCACGGAAAAAAACTTGCCACCGGGTGTCGTCAGTGGTGTAAACGGTTCGACTAATTTAATTAATGTAACGACAGACGTGTTGCAAGTGGGTATTAATCCTAAAGGTGGAATCTTAAGCTCAGTTAAATTAACCAAATACCCAGTATCAATAAAAGAAAAAAATACGCCGATTGCGATTATCTCTGATCAACCGCAGCATTATTATGTGGCGCAAAGTGGGTTAACCAATACCGGTAAAGCCGGAAAAAGTGAAGTTATAAATTATAAATCAAGCCAGCCCTCCTATACATTATCAAAAGACGCCAATCAGTTGGCTGTTAGTTTAAGTGGGAAAACCGCTAATGGCTTAATCGTCACTAAAAGCTATGTGTTTACCAAGGGTTCTTATGCGATCAAGCTTAACTATACAATTAAAAATAGCAGCGGAAAAACCTGGAATGGTAATCTCTACACCCAATTGATGCGTAAGCAGCCAGAAAAACATGGGCATCTGTTTTACTCACGCTCATATAATGGCGCAGCAGTTTCATCTCCTGAAACGCCATATGAAAAAATTACTTACAAAGATATGAATAAGGCCAATATTGATCGCAAAAATATTGGTGGTTGGGTTGCAATGCAGCAGCATTACTTTCTCTCTGCTTGGATTCCAGAAAATCAAACCAATATGAATTATTTTTATAGCAATGTGGATAAAACGGGTCACGGCAATATTTATACCATAGGTTTTGTAAACCAAGGGCTTTCGATTAATGGTGGAGCAACCGCTGCAACCAACGCAACACTGTATGTTGGCCCAGAACTTGCAAAGAACCTAAAACCTTTAGCGCCTGGACTGGATCGAACCATTGATTTTGGATGGTTGTGGTGGGTTTCGACCATTATTTTTTGGATAATGAGCTTGGTGCATTATGTACTTGGTAATTGGGGTTGGGCGATTGTCTTCACCACGATTATTATTAAATTTATTTTATACCCGTTAACCGCGACCAGTTTTCGTTCGATGGCGCGGATGCGTGAGTTACAACCCAAGATGCAACGGTTAAAAGAGCAATATGGTGATGATCGTCAAGCGATGAGTCGCGCGACCATGGAATTATACAAAAAAGAAAAAATAAATCCGGTTGGCGGCTGTTTGCCGATGCTTATTCAAATACCGGTGTTTATTGGTTTGTATTATGTAATCATCGAAAGCGTACAGTTGCGTCAAGCACCCTTTATTTTTTGGATTCACGATTTATCGGTTAAAGACCCTTATTATGTGCTTCCCATTTTAATGGGGCTGAGTATGTTGTTGCAGCAACGATTGACACCAGCGTCACCAGATCCAATGCAGGCAAAAATAATGATGTTTATTCCTGTGGTGTTTACATTTTTCTTTATCAACTTCCCGGCGGGTTTAACCCTTTACTGGTTAGTGAATAACTGTGTGCAGATAGGCCAGCAATGGTATGTCAATAAAACCATGGATGCACATATGGCTAAGAAAAAGGCCAAGAAGAAGAAAAAATCAAAATTTAGTAATTTTCTGAAAAAATGATCACCCAAGATACCATTGCGGCAAAAGCCACGCCATCGGGAGTCGGTGGCGTTGGCATTATCCGCATTTCGGGACCAGATACAAAAAAAATAGCACAACAATTACTGGGGTTTGTCCCCAAGCCACGCTACGCCACCTTTTGCCAATTTAAAAAAGATTCAAATGTAATTGATGAAGGTATTGCGATATATTTTAACGCCCCACACTCTTTTACTGGCGAAGAAGTTCTAGAACTACAAGGCCATGGGGGCCCTGTGGTATTAGACATGTTATTAAAAACCATTTTAGCACTCAATGTTCGTATGGCTCGACCAGGCGAATTTTCAGAGCGTGCATTTTTAAATAATAAAATCGACCTAATTCAAGCAGAAGCCATCGCGGATTTAATTAATGCAGACTCAGAACAAGCGGCGCGCAGCGCCACACGTTCTTTGCAAGGCGAGTTTTCCACAAAAATAACTGCGCTGGTAGATAGGTTAATTGAACTTCGTAAAATGGTTGAAGCAGCAATTGATTTTCCCGAAGAAGAAATCGATTTTATCGCTGAAAGCGACGTAGAATCAAAACTGGCTGACGTGATCACAAGTGTGCAAACCGTATTGAAAACCGCAAAACAGGGCGCCCTTTTGCGAGAAGGAATGACGGTGGTGATCGCTGGTGAGCCCAATGCGGGTAAATCCAGTCTTTTGAATCGGTTAAGCGGGCGCGAAAGCGCCATCGTCACTGAGGTCGCCGGCACAACCCGTGATGTTCTACGTGAACACATCCATATCGATGGTATGCCATTGCATGTTATTGATACTGCCGGGCTCAGAGAAACCGAAGATGCGGTTGAAAAAATTGGTGTTGAGCGCGCATTAGCAGCGATAGAAAAAGCAGATCTGGTTTTATTGATGATAGACAGTGTTGCGAATAAAGATATTAGCCAAGAAATCAAACGCATTAAAGCGCAAGTTCAATTAAGTGATGCTATCCCCATTATTGTGGTGGAAAACAAAATAGATTTAACCGAAAAAGCCGCAGAAAAAATCATAACAGACTCAATTCCAGTGATTCGTATGTCACTAAAAAAATCATTGGGAGTGGAACTTTTAACCGAATTTTTAAAACATCATATGGGTTATAACCAAAACCAACAAGGTGTTTTTATCGCAAGACGACGCCATTTAGATGCGCTTAATCGCGCTTTAAAATTGTTACAGCAAGGTATAGATAAGTTACAACAACACAAAGCCTCGGAATTATTAGCCGAAGATATGCGTCTTTCGCAACTGGCCTTGTCCGAAATCACTGGCGAGTTTGGCTCGGATGATTTGTTGGGCGAGATTTTTTCATCTTTTTGTATAGGGAAATAAAAATGCCAACGATTAAAGCAAATAATATCGAAGTTTATTATGAAATTCATGGTGACGGCGAGCCTTTAATTTTAATTGGCGGGCTCGGAACCGATACCTCTGTTTGGACTGCTGTGTTGGAACAATTAATGAAACACTATCAAGTGATTATTTTTGATAGCCGTGGTGCTGGTAAAACTGAGACGACTGAACCACCTTATACAACTGAACAGTTAGCAATCGACGTGGCTTGTTTGATGGATGAACTTGAAATTGAAAAAGCACATATTCTCGGTCACTCACTAGGCAGTGCGGTTGCACAAATACTCGCACTAGAGTATGCCGATAAAGTTGATAAACTTATTATTTGTGGCACCTTTGACAAATTAAATCATGTGTCTTATTGTGCAGTTAAAAGCTCGACTGAGCTCTTACAAGCTGGATTATCAATGAATTTATTGGTTCAAAACAATATTCCTTGGATTTATTCCAGTGAGTTTATCGCTGATCCCAAAAAACTGAAAATATTGCTCGAGCGCGCATCTAATAATCCCAATCCACAAAAGCCGGCAGGCATAGAAGGCCAAGCGCAAGCGGTATTAGATCATGATACCCGCGAACGCTTATCCCACATAAAACACCCGACTTTACTCGTTTCTGGGCGCGATGACATTATAACTCCTGCAAAAGGTGCGAAAGCCATGATGCAGAAAATCGAAGGGTCAAAGCATGTGGTAATCGAAGACACCGCGCATTTATTTATTGTTGAGAAGCCCTTGGAATTTACCAAAGTGGTACTGGAATTCTTAAAATAGAAAATCACCTATAAAACAATGAGTTGTTTTATATCACCCCTTTGGTGCGGAGATTAAGGCGGCTAATCTCCGCATAATCTGCGGAGAATAAAGCCCCAACCACTATTATATATAACAAATTGATTTTCAATGATTTTGTATCATATCTTTCCCGACAGGGAACAAATCCCATGTTCTTATTGGACATAATTGTGCAAGATTGACCAACCTTATGTTGCACACTATTGCTCAATTATGTCCAATTTGGTATAATGAAAACATGCTTTCATACGAAATTTCACAACAGCAGCTACAAAGGTTGCAGGCATTGCACCAGAAGTGCTCAAGAGCATATGCTGAACTTAGTAATTATCCTGAGGCAGCAACAAGTGCCATGCACCACTATGCATTAATCAGCATGGTGGGTGCATCAACGCGTATTGAGAATGCGCAGCTTACTGATTCAGAGGTGGAGTGGCTCGATACGGTATTAACGGAAGATGGCAAAATAACCGCGCTAAAACAAAATTGGCAGCTTATCGAAAACAAACTGTCTAAAGATAGAGAGCGCAGCATCGAGGAAGTTGCTGGTTGTCGCAGTATGTTAAAGTTGATTTATGAACAGGCACAAGATTTGTTGCCATTGACAGAATCAGCTGTGCGTGGACTGCATGTTGAGTTGATGCAATATTATCCCCCAGCAAAACGTTTTGCTGGCAAATATAAAACGAGCTCTAATTCTGTTGTGGAGTATAATCATAACACCAAGGAATCACGCACTGTTTTTAAAACAGCGGACCCCGGTCCTATGACGACAACGGCGATGAATGATTTATTAGGCTGGTACAATGAGGCGCGCGAAAAAGTACAGTGGCCTATTGCACTAGCCTGTGAGTTTGTTTATCGTTTTTTAGCGATACATCCTTTTCAAGATGGAAATGGACGCTTAGGTCGTGGGCTATTTTTATTATGTTTATTACAATGCCATGATGAACCTTTACGTGTACTAAGTGATTATTTAGCAATTGATCGACAAATTGAAAAATATAAAGCAGATTACTATCATGTTTTAAACCGTTGCTCAAAAGGAATTTATCAGCAGAATCCAAAGAAATATCATATAGAATATTTTTTAAGTTATATGTTAAAAATAATGGAAGCAAGTTTAAAGGATATCAAAATCTATAAAGCTAAATTTGATAGTTTAAAAGATTTGTCAGCAAATGCTTTGTTGATTTTAAACTGTTTCAAAAATCAACCAGAGCTTAAATTATCGACCAAAGATTTATGTGAACAAACAGAGCTACCAAGAAGAACAGTTATCTATTCATTAAATGCGCTTGTTAAGCATCATTTTATTCAACGTTATGGTAAAGGGCGCGCAGTAAGCTATCAGCTGGTTTTTTAAAATCAGGTTGAGTTGCCATAATGACAAATAGCCAAGCGAAGGGCAATTTCCGTGATTCAGATTTGTGAGCCTTGGATCGCCAACAGACCAACTTTATGCTAAAATTGCTCATTTTTAACCAAAGGTGTTGATGTTGTGAGCTTATTTCAACCATTTGACGTAATTGTCGTTGGTGGTGGCCATGCGGGCACTGAGGCCGCGCTGGCTGCGGCTCGCATGGGCGCGCGCACCCTGCTTCTGACTCATAATATTGAAACCATTGGGCAGATGTCCTGCAATCCAGCGATTGGCGGCATTGGTAAGTCTCATTTGGTCAAAGAAATCGATGCCTTAGGTGGTGCTATGGCACGAGCAACCGACCAAGCAGGCATTCAGTTTCGGGTTTTAAATTCGCGCAAGGGCCCAGCGGTTCGCGCCACTCGAGCTCAAGCGGATCGCGTGTTATATAAAGCTGCGATTCGAAATATTGTTGAGAACCAACCGAATCTTTCGCTGTTTCAGCAAGCGGTTGATGATCTTATTGTCGAAGATGATAAAGTCTGCGGTGTTGTGACCGGTTCTGGTTTAAAGTTTTATGCACCAACCGTTGTTTTAACTGTCGGCACATTTCTAGGTGGCCGAATTCATATTGGATTAAAAAATCATAGTGGCGGTCGTGCCGGTGATCCACCATCCATAAAGTTAGCGATGCGTTTACGCGCCATGCCTTTTCGAGTGGCACGTTTAAAAACAGGAACACCGCCGCGTATTGATGGGCGCAGCATTGATTATTCGCAGTTAGTTGAACAACCGGGTGAGTTAATTACACCGGTGATGTCCTACCTTGGTAACGTGGGTGTTCATCCACGCCAAGTTTCTTGTTATATCACTGCAACCAATGAAAAAACTCATGACATTATTCGAGCCGGTTTAAAAGATTCACCGATGTATAGTGGCAAGATCGAAGGTGTTGGTCCGCGTTATTGTCCTTCGATAGAAGATAAAGTTGTGCGCTTTGCCGATCGCAATTCGCATCAAATATTTTTAGAGCCCGAAGGTTTAAATACGCATGAAGTCTATCCCAATGGAATTTCAACCAGTCTAGCATTTGATGTGCAGTATCAATTTGTTCGCAGTATAAAAGGTTTGGAAAACTGTCATATTACTCGACCGGGCTACGCTATTGAATATGATTTTTTTGATCCGCGTGATTTAAAACCATCGCTTGAAACTCAATTTATCCAAGGTTTATTTTTTGCAGGTCAAATCAATGGAACCACCGGTTACGAAGAAGCCGGTGCGCAAGGTTTGATTGCTGGATTAAATGCAGCATTAAAAATTAAAGGCGAAGCCGCTTGGACTCCGCGTCGCGATGAAGCTTATATTGGCGTTTTAATTGATGACTTAACCACGCTCGGCACCAACGAGCCGTATAGAATGTTTACTTCGCGTGCGGAATATAGATTATTGTTACGCCAAGATAATGCCGATTTACGTTTAACAGAAAAAGGTTATCAATTAGGTTGCGTGGATGAAGCGCGTTGGCAGGTTTTTTCCCGCAAAAAAGGCATGATCGCAGCAGAGCAACAGCGACTCTCAAAGCTGTGGTTGCAGCCTAACACCAATCAAGCCGAAGCGTTTAAAAAGCAATTTAATCAGTCTATCGAACATGAATACAGTGCATTGGATTTATTGCGGCGCCCAGAAGTCGGTTACACACAATTAATGACATGCCTGCAAGATAATGTTAGCGTCGCTGAACAAGACGTTTTTGGTCA
>CAXMUH010000075.1:0-4630 GCA_964196565.1 uncultured Legionellaceae bacterium
GATTACGAACCTTTTGGTTCTAATCCACCCTACAAAAAGCCTAAAATTCACCTGCGTTGAGTATATATCCCAAAGCGGTTAATATATCAGACAGATCAATATCACTTTTAGAATCGCAAGGAAGGGAAGCAAAGCAACATGAACAGGCGATCGTTATTTTTTATTCTGTTTTTTCTTGCGCTGCCGCAGTTTGCAATAGATTTATACCTGCCCTCTTTACCCAGCATGGTGCACGTACTGCACTCTAATATCTCAACCGTCCAGCTGACCGTTTCTTTATATATGGTAGGCATTGCCGCCTCAACGTTATTTTACGGCCCCATTTCAGACAGCGTTGGGCGTAAGCCCGTTATTATTTTTGCCTCAGTGATTGCAGTACTTGGCAGCCTCCTATGTGCCCTTAGTCAAACCATTGATGTTTTATTAATTGGGCGTTTTATTCAAGGGTTAGGCATGGGGTTTGGCGCGGGCTTAAGCCGTGCAGTGTTACGCGATTTATGTCATGGCACCAAATTAATGGCAAAAATTATTTCGTATCAATACATGACCTGGTCGATGGTGCCCTTACTAGCACCTGTTTTTGGTGGCTATATTCAACATTATTTTGGCTGGCGCATGAATTTTATCGTGATTCTTGCACTTAGCATACTTAATTTGATGTTGGTAATATTTCTATTTACCGAAAGTAAAGCGTATAATTTACGTCAACCGCTACATTTCGGAAAAACCTTGCAAGGCTATTGGTTTGTAATTAAAAATATCAGTGAGTTTAGCTATATTCTATTAGTGCTACTTCAATTCAGCAGTTTGTTTGTCATCATCCAACTTTCACCCTTTATTTTTCAAGTTGAACTTGGGTTTAGTGCTGCGATGTACGGCTGGTTTATCTTGATCGTAGGGCTTGGCAGTTTTGTTGGGGGGTTACTGAATCGCACTGTGAGTCAACACTACCCACTCGATAAAATTATTTTAACGATGGTCATTGGCGCCTTTGTTACGAGCATAGTCTTAAACTTATTAAGCATTCCTTGGTTTAATGTGTGGGTGATTTTGATTCCCATTTTTATCATCCGATTATTTGGTGGATTAACTTATTCTAACTGTATGGCACAAGCCATGCGCCATCACCCAGAACGTGTCGGCACCGTGAGCTCCCTAGCTAGCATGGCCTCCACCACCGGCGCTGCTATCATTAGCGCTATCGTCGCACACATTCCGCAGTACAAGCAATTCACATTAACAATCCCGCTTAGTATAATCTTTGCCATAATGTTGGCTTTATTTACCTTTGTTTTATGGTATCGAAAACAAAAACAACCAGTGCTCCATAAAAATTGAGTCACTGAGCTAGCAGTTAGCTTTGATTGGGTTTAGATATTTTATCGCGCTTTACGACTTGAAATAACAAAGAATCAAATCTTGGTGAGCCGTCCGCTGTAGATCAGTCCTGCACGGGTAACTGAGCTACAGCTGGAGGCCTTCGACTACTCTTCTTTATCCGCGGTTTCTTTTTCTATCATCTCGCGTAATAAATTCAATGCGTCAACTTGCAATTGACGTACACGCTCACGCGTTAAGCCAACCGCTTTGCCAACAGATTCTAATGTGCCTTTTTCATGTTTAAATAAACCAAAACGTCGGATAATGACTTCTCGGTGGCGCTCATCTAATTGATCCAACCAACGATGCACATGCTGCATCATGTCATCTTCTTGTACCAATTGCGCAGGATCAATATTATTGTCATCCGCCAATGTGTCACCAATCGATCGCTGCCCTTCTGCAGAGATGGGGGTATCGATGGAAGTTGCATCGGGCACTAAGGTTAGCATGCGACGAATATCTTCGATCGGTTTATCGATTAATCTTGCAATTTCTTCTGGCGAGGGCTCATGATCTAGCTCTTGAGTCAGTCTTTTCGCTGCACGCAAATAAATATTTAACTCTTTAATGACATGAATTGGCAATCGAACCGTGCGAGATTGATTCATGATCGCACGCTCAATGGTTTGTCTTATCCACCAGGTGGCATAAGTTGAAAAACGAAAACCCCGCTCTGGATCAAACTTCTCAACCGCTGTCATTAAACCGAGATTTCCTTCTTCGATTAAATCCAAAAAAGGCAATCCGCGATTTAAATAATAACGCGCGATTTTAACCACCAAACGCAAATTGCTTTCGATCATTTCTTTTCGTGCTTCGGCATTATTTTTTTGCACAAGGCGCGCAAGACGAACTTCTTCCTTTGCGTTTAACAATCCTTTATACCCAAGTTCACGCAAATAGATTTGGGTAGGATCAACGCTATGAGCAATCGCCCTACCTAGTTTTTTAGGGATCGTTCCTTTCTGTTTAGCTTTAGCTGCTGATTTGGACTTTTTCGTTTTATCTTTCTTAGTCTCAGCCTTAGCGGGCTTCTTTTTCCCCCTATCTGCAAAAATAAAACTATGATTACCTGAGGCGAGATCTCGCTCTAGTGATACGCGTCCTTTCGTGTTGCGCTTGGGTCGCACGCGACCACGAGACTTAACTAACTTCTCTGCAGGCTTCTGAGTTGGCTTTTGCTTCTGACTAACCCGTTTTGCTGGCTTTTTAACTTTAGGGCCAGTAGTTTTAGGGCGAACTTTAGCAGTCGTTTTAGCCTTAATTTTTGTTGCCTTTACTTTGGCAGCCGGCTTCTTGGTCTTCACCTTTTTATTCGATGCGGACGACTTAGCTCGCATTTTTTTAGGGGAAGGCTTTCTAGCCACTGCCTTTTTACGAGCAATGGTCTTTTTATTTTTAACGGTCATCTTATTCCCTTAATCTGACCAAAAATTATTTAATACTCTAGCGTAAATATCGTAGTGGGTTTACCGGCAATCCGTTGTGCCGTATCTCAAAATGTAATAAAACTTGTCCAGCATTATTACGACCCATTTCCGCTATTTCCTGACCAGCATAAACCTTTGTGCCATCCTTGACGAGGTTGCGCTGGTTAAACGCATAAGCACTTAAATAATCTTGATTGTGCTTTATTAATATTAGATTACCATACCCTCGCACCCCAGCACCACTATAAACAACAACTCCGCTGGCACAAGTATGAACAGATTCACCTAAATGCCCAACAATATTGACACCTTTGTTGCCATAGGGTTTTGGTGAAAAGCGAGCAACTATCTTGCCTCTAGCCGGCCACAACCATTTTTTAATCAGCTGCTTTTGAGAAATTAATTTATTTTTTTTGCTTACATGTTTTTTTTCAATTGATTTACGATTTTTTCGAATAGAGAGATATTGACCCACATCAATTCGATAAGGTGGCGACAAATTATTCAGCTCTGCCAGTTGACGAAAGTCTAAATCAAAGGCCCACGCAATGGAATACAGGGTATCGCCCACTTGTACCCGATAGAAATTTTTTGGGGCTTGGTAAGAACGAGACACATCAACCACTGGCGCTAAATCTCTGCCAGTGCTACAACCCACCAATATAAAGGCCAGAAGTATAAGGGATAATATTTTATTCATCTCTTGTGTTGGAGCCCTTCCGCCCATTTTGCAAGATGGTCGAATGCTTCATAGTCGGTAATATCTACCTTTAGCGGCGTAATCGAAACACAATTATTATTGATTGCATGAAAATCAGTCCCAACACCTGCGTCTTGCTCAGAACCCGCTGGACCTACCCAATAAATCGGCGCACCTCTGGGGTCTATTTGACGAATTGTCGGTTCTGCGCGATGACGCGTGCCAAGACGAGTCACTTCATAGCCCCGTATATCTTCATAATGTATATCTGGCACATTCACATTCAAAATGGTTTTAGGCGGCAATGCGTGAGATAAAATATGCTTCATAATTTGGCGTGCAACAATAGCTGCAGTATGATAATGGCTAAGATTTTCTCCCACTAATGACATGGCAACTGCCGGGAACCCTAAAAAACGTCCTTCCATTGCTGCTGCGACTGTTCCAGAATACCAAACATCGTCACCTAAATTAGAACCTGCATTAATTCCAGTCATAATCATATCGGGTAATTCTTCTAAAATGCCGGTAATCGCCAAATGCACGCAATCTGTAGGCGTGCCTTCAACACTCACGCTGCCATTATCTAATGTTTTAATTCGAAGCGGCGCGCTTAATGTTAATGAGTTACTGGCGCCACTTCGATTACGGTCTGGAGCAACGATACTTATTTGAGCAATATCTTGCAAAGCATCCGCCAACGCGGCCAGCCCTTCTGCGTAAATTCCATCATCATTTGATAGCAAAATTTTTATCATATTTTTATCATACCTTAATGCTTCGTGGTTACAACTTGGTAGAATACTTCGCCTTTTTTCACCATACCAAGGTCATAACGGGCATGGGCTTCCACAGCTTGTTTGCCATGTTTTAAATCTTCTATATCAGCCACCAATATTTGATTACGCTTGGTTAATTTTTGACTTAATTGGCTCTGATTACGGATGTCAGTATGCATCTTAACTGCGCTCAGCAAACCGCCATCTGCGAACCACAGTTGGTATTGTAATAGGCCAAATAAGGCAATCAGAATAACAATAATCAGTTTCATAATATGATTGTAGCAAACAATCTATTTTCAAACTAATTAACATATCAACTTATAACTCTGATAATA
>CAXMUH010000076.1:0-4445 GCA_964196565.1 uncultured Legionellaceae bacterium
ATCTTCGGCTTGGTTAATACCTCCGACTGCAATTAAAGGTATTTTTGCATGGGTTTGCGCCTTAAAGCGCTTAATCGAAGCTAGGGTTTTTTTAAATATTGGGGCGCCACTCAAGCCGCCATGTTGCTGACCATGCTTTAAATGCAGAACCCCGGCGCGATCTTTTGAAGTATTGACCGCGACAATGCCTTCAATCCCAGTTTGTAAAAATATCGAAGCCATTGAATCGATTTCGGCATCAGTTAAATCGGGTGAAACCTTTACTAGCACAGGTACGTGTTTATGATGCTGCGCTTCAAGCTGCTGCTGCTGAGCCATCATGCGATTTAATAAATCTGTTAAGTGTTGTTCACCTTGGAGTAAACGCAAATCTTGGGTATTGGGCGAGGAGATATTAATAGTGACAAAATCTGCATAAGGGTAAACTTTTTTAAAACAGATTTCATAATCTTGGTACGCTGTTTCAAGCGGGGTATCAAAGTTTTTGCCAAGATTAACCCCAACGATTCCACTGACTTTGCGTTTTTTTAATCGTTCAACCAGATGATCGACACCAAGATTATTAAAGCCCATTTGATTTATTAACGCATTTGCAGCAGGTATTCGATATAATCTTGGTTTTGCATTACCCGGTTGTGCGCGCGGTGTCACAGCCCCTACTTCAATAAAGCCAAAACCCAATCCGAAAAGTGAATCAATATAATCACCATTTTTATCAAAACCTGCGGCCAAACCCACAGGATTAAGGAAATTTAAACCCATTACAGTACTGGGCTTGCTAGGAAACTTCGCTAGGATTTTTTTAACACGACAAGAACAATACAGAAGACGCAAAAAAATGCAGCCTAAATGATGAGAAAATTCAGGGGGGAAACAAAATAAAATGGCACGTATAAATCGATACATATCAGCTTACGACACACTCATTGGCCCAAATACGTAACATCGCATTGCTTTTCTTTTGCAAGTTGTAGGGAACTTCTTTTACCTCAACGCCTAAATTTTTCTGTTGTAAGCTCAGCATCAACGGCCCGATCTCTTTAGATGTTTCACCCGCATGATCTAACAATGGAAATACCCTGACTTCTTTCGCTACACGCATAAGCTCCATCGCTGCCACTTCGGTATCAATATCAGGATTATGAAAGATCATATCCGAGCACAATGCCAAATCAAATTGCCGGTCTTCAAATGGTAGCCGCGGCAAACTTGCAGCTTGATAACGCCCCTCTTGCTGACCAACAGAATAATCAGCTAAAAATGTTTGCGCATATTGATTCCAGACATTAGTCAAGTTTTCGATTTCTTGCTCAGCATCCGTATGCAGTTTTTTAATATGTTGATCCACACGCTCGGACAAATCCTGAATTACAAAATCAACATGCTTGACCATATCCATCGGTGACAAGTCATAATAACGGTCAGCACTGATCACATTGTTATGTCCCAGTTCATGCATTTCTGCCGCAAAACACGAGATTCCTGCCGGAAAATCGAGAACATTAAGGCTCAAATCTTGATCAGTTAGACCAAACATTAGTCTGTAATCAGTAAATGAATGTACCCAAGCTGGGATTGATGATATCGTCATAATCATTGTTAACTTTTGTTTAGAATTAGTTACAATAGTAAGCCTAATAATAACAAGAATCAACTTAGATCACACTTTTAGGACACAGCACTATGATAAATGGGCCAGATTTTCAACTCGATGAGACTTATAGCTTACTGCGTCGCACTGTCCAACAATTCGCGGCTCTTGAGATTGCACCACGTGCAGAAGAAATCGACAAAAGTAATAAATTCCCACGTGACCTTTGGCCAAAAATGGGAGAACTCGGACTTCTCGGCATGACGATTCCAGAACAGTACGGTGGTGTCGACATGGGCTATCTCGCGCATGTCATTGTGATGGAAGAAATTAGCCGCGCATCCGCATCCGTCGGTTTAAGTTATGGCGCACACTCCAATTTATGTATGAATCAACTTAAATTGCACGCCAGCGAAAAACACAAAAAAGAATTACTGCCTAAACTCTGTAGCGGAGAGTTTGTCGGCGCATTAGCCATGAGTGAAGCCGGCTCAGGATCGGATGTGGTTAGCATGCGCTTGAGCGCAAAAGCTGAAGGTGATCATTATGTTTTAAATGGAACTAAAATGTGGATTACCAACGGGCCCGAAGCAGATGTTATTATTGTGTATGCAAAAACAGATCCCAGTGCCAAATCGCGCGGAATTACCACATTTCTCGTTGAAAAAGGCACGCCGGGGTTTTCAACCGCACAAAAACTCGATAAATTAGGCATGCGTGGTTCGGATACTTGTGAGCTTGTTTTTGATAATTGTAAAATTCCTAAAGAAAATATTTTGGGTGAAGTCAATAAGGGAGTCAGCGTTTTAATGAGCGGCCTTGACTCAGAGCGATTGATTTTATCTGCAGGTCCGCTTGGTATTATGCAAGCCTGCTTGGATGTAGTTTTGCCCTATGTTCGAGAGCGCAAACAATTTGACAAACCCATCGGCGAATTTCAATTTATCCAAGGTAAAATCGCCGATATGTACACCAGCTTAAACGTGGCAAGATCCTACATTTATACCATTGCAAAAGCCTGTAACACCGGCACCGTTTCACAAAAAGATTCTGCAAGTGCAATTTTATATTCATCAGAAAGCGCAACTCAAATGGCCTTAGACGCGATACAATGTTTGGGTGGCAATGGCTATATTAATGAATTTCCAACTGGGCGCTTATTACGCGACGCTAAGCTTTATGAAATTGGTGCTGGAACTTCTGAAATTCGACGTATGGTTATCGGTCGGAATTTATTCCGTGAATAGCATTAAATAGAATGAGAGGAAAAAAATGAGTGATGATAAAACAGTCGTAATTTTAAGCGCGGCACGCACACCCTCTGGAAATTTAGGCGGCGTATTTAAAACATTAACCGCAAGCGAACTCGGCGCCACAGCCATTGCTGGTGCTTTAAAAAGAACTGACTTAAAGCCAGAAGATATCGATGAAGTGTTAATGGGCTGCGTATTAATGGCCGGTCAAGGCCAAGCGCCTGCACGTCAAGCAGCACTTGCTGCAGGATTACCTTTAAACGTACCCTGCTCTACTTTAAATAAAATGTGTGGCTCAGGCATGAAAACCATTATGCTCGCCCATGATGAAATTATTGCAGGCTCAGCAGAAACCATTATTGCTGGCGGCATGGAAAGTATGTCATCTGCCCCCTATTTAGTTCCTAACGCTCGATTTGGCTACCGTCTCGGCCATGGCGCTCTGGTTGATGAAATGATGCTGGATGGCCTTGAAGATGCCTACGACAAAGGTAAATCAATGGGCGTTTTTGCTGAAATGTGTGTCGATAAATATGACTTTTCTCGCGAAGCCATGGATAAATTTGCCATTCGTTCATTAACACGTGCAAAGCAAGCGAATGAAGACGGTAGTTTTGATGCTGAAATCGAACCTGTTATCAAACGTGATCGCAAAGGTGAAACAACCGTTTCCCAAGATGAAAACCCATTTAAAGCCAAACTTGAAAAAATTCCGCAATTAAAACCGGCTTTTAAAAAAGACGGCCGGGTAACAGCAGCCAATTCCAGCTCTATATCGGATGGTGCCGCGGCGCTAGTATTAAGTTCACTTAAAAATGCTAACGCTCAAAATTTAAAACCACTGGCAAAAATTATTGCCCATGCGTCACATGCACAAGAACCGGCTTGGTTTACCACAGCGCCAATTGCTGCAATTAAATCCGTATTACAAAAAGCCAACTGGTCCATCGATGACGTCGATTTATTTGAAATTAACGAAGCTTTTGCCGCTGTGACTATGTGTGCGGTCAAAGATTTAAATCTTGACATGGAAAAAGTAAATATTCATGGTGGGGCTTGCGCACTCGGACATCCAATTGGTGCCAGTGGCGCACGAATTGTGGTTACTTTAATTCATGCCCTGAAAAAAAATAAATTAAAAAAAGGCGTTGCGGCCATTTGCATTGGGGGTGGAGAAGCAACCGCCATCGCCATTGAAATGTTATAAGGAAATAACCATGAGCGTGATTAAATCAGAAATCAATCCAAACAGCGAAACCTATAAACCCAATTACGCGGCTGCAAATGCCCAATTAGAAAAACTTCAAGAAACGATAAATACAATCGAACAAGGCGGCCCTGAAAAATCACGGATGCGTCAAAGAGCGCAAGGCAAAATGCTAGCGCGCGAACGCATCAACGGCCTGATCGATCGCGGATCACCATTTTTAGAGTTTTCGCAACTGGCCGGCTATAAACTTTATGAAGATACTGTCCCCGCGGGCGGCATCATCACCGGCATTGGACAAATCAACGGCCAAGAATGTGTGATCGTAGCCAACGATGCCAGCGTTAAGGGCGGTACTTATTATCCCATTACCGCTAAAAAGCATTTACGCGCG
>CAXMUH010000077.1:0-10959 GCA_964196565.1 uncultured Legionellaceae bacterium
AAGGTTGAATCATGCTTCGCATGATGCTCCCCGGCCGCACGTTCTTCGAACGTTTGTCCGGGCTACAAAATATCAAAAATCTGCGATCCTAAATGCGAAGACTATATACCATTGCTCAGTCCCGTCTTCGCGAAGGAGTGTCGGGAGTAAGACTCCGTCTTCGCGAAGGAGTGTAACGACTGCGGCGATCCAGGAATATTAATAAGCGCATGTTAACAAAAAAACCGCCTCAAATGAGGCGGTTTCTGTTTTACTAAATGTGCTTAGACTATTTACCTAATATTTGTGGTCCCAGCAGACGTCACGTCGGCTGGAAATATGCCATTGGCTGCAGCAAGGTTAAAAACAGTACCAGCAAAGCCGTTACCGACAAAGAAATTATTAAAACCAGTACCACCAAGATTGGTTACTATGGCTGAACCCGCTGTGAATCCTGGCGTAAACGTATTGTTATAGAAACCAACCATAGTAATGGTTCCAAGACCAACGGGCGGGACCGTCACACTTGTAAACGTGAATGTATTAAAATCAGTGCCAGTACTCGTGAAGGTATTATTGAAAATTCCACCGCTGAAAGTTGCAGAACCACCAAGCCCAGTTACACTAACGTTAAAAGCAATTCCAAGAGCATCAGTCGCAGTGAATGTATTACCACTTACTGGTCCAGTAACGACAAAATTGCCAGTGCTGAGCGTATTTACTCTTAATGTGCCTACACCACCCCCGCCAAGACCATTCCCACTGAGTACGTTGCCGGTAATACTACCTACAGTAACACTGTTAGTGAAGAGCAATGCGTTCGTACCAGAAACACCTCCCAAAGTATTTGTAAGCGTATTATTTGTGATCTCAGTTACGTTAAGGCTGTTACTAGGAGTACTCCCGCCAATAATCTCTACTGTTGGACCACCGTTGCCAGCACCAGCGTCAATAGCAGCATTTGTAAGAACATTATTAGTTATAGTTAGATTAAGTATGCCGTTACTCAGCGTTCGAGCGCTGAGTATGCCAACATTGACTGTTGAAAGGAACGTGTTGCCATCTACGATAACATTAACCCGTGAACCAAGACCACCATTGATTAGACGAATAAAATCACTGGTTCCTGCCGTGCCTGTGCCTGTAAAGCTGTTTCCTTGAACAAGAACTGAGCCAGTTTCGCTAATGTTAGTAACACCTAAATCTATACTCACTAAATTACCAGCGGTGGTGCTGCGATTAGATCTAAATACGAAATTACCTATCGTAAAAGCAGAAGCAGTATGATTTACAATATAATCAGTTAAGTTACTGAGAGCACCTGTAGAGTTAAAACTCATGTTCTCAATGGTGACATTTTGCCCCACCGTGGCAGCAGTCCCAACCGTAATAAGAGGAAAACCAGTAGCGCCGCCTCTAGACATTCCGCCGTTTTGACCAACTTGTACTTGAAATTGTTGACCTTCAGCCATAAAACGGAACACACCGCCTTCAAGAATTTGATTAGTGTTTAAGTTGGTAGCGGCTGCAGTGGTAATTGTACCCTGCACACCAATGATATTGTCTCTTGGAGTAATCGAAGCGAGTGTTAAGCCAGCTGCAGTATTTACCAACGCCACTTGTGTTTCTTGAGCATCAAAATCATTTCTCAGAACTCTAACGGATTCAGTTGAAGCAGCATTTGAGCCGTTACCGTCAGAACTCATTTCTACGTTTAAGTCACGACGAATAAAGCTGGTCATCTTACGTTCTAAGCCGACATTTGGCGGAAGTTTGCCAAGGGTAACATCAAGGCGCGCACCGGCATACCAGACGGAGCCTGATAAAGCATCATCACGCCAGTTAGTAATTAACACGATTTTACCGAACTTGTTTCTGATGTTATATTCCAGACGTAAATTTGGCCCTATTGCCGTTGTAACTCTTTTGGCTGAAAACACATACATCCCGACATAACCTCTTAAGCCACGCCAGATGTCATATCCAGTTTCAGCGTCCCAACCGCCCATGGACCTTTCAATACCGCGGGCATAACATATACGGGTGTTATTTGAACATAAAAAGGCGGTATTAAATTGTGACACAAACGCTTGGCGTTTCCCTACTGGAACATATGCATTGGTGTTAAAATACCATTTTTGTGTTTGAAAATCAGCGCCGAATGTAAGCTGATTAAATGTATTACCAAAGCGAGTTCCTCTATCGTCGTAAAACCCATAGACTGTCCACAAAAGTTTACCGTCAGGGGTGATTTCACGAAGACCTAAGCCTGCATTATATTCCCAAGAGTTGCCACCGCGCTCATAATAACGACCATCCGCGAAAACAATGGTTTTTGAGTCTATGGTATAAGGGAGAAATAGATCATAGAGACCAAAAACATCTGTGTGTGTTTGATAAAAAGGCCCTAACGATGCGCGAGGTCTATAAACCGTTGGTTCCATCTTTAGCTGCGAGGTAGACTTAAGATCACCCTGTGCTACGTAGCGGGCGTCAATGCTGTCAGGGGTTGGGTAATTTATCTCTGCGTCTGCTGCCATTGGGTACGAAAGTAAAGCAACTGTGTACAATGCAGAGGCGCTGAGTAGAAATAATCCACCATTTTTCATTAAACAACTCCCTGTTATGATATTATAAATAGTGTAACTAAGGTTGACCTTAGTTATCATTAAGGGTAAATTAATTGTTGATTAATTACAAGATATTTGTCTCTATTTTTCAATACGGGCGTCCAAAATAGCGTTGATTTATTTGTTTGCCATGTAAGACATGGAGCTGTCTTCTGAATATTTTTAAACCATTAGTCGTGACGCTTTTGGCGATAGCTTGTATGGGTTTGGTTGCGCATCGAAACCCGATACATGTTATTCACGCCAAACGAAAACAAGCGCATATGACCCCCTATTCTATTGGCTTTGTTAGCCAGGATAGTTTTTTTCAGAGCGTCTATTTAACTTCGCCAGCACCAAAGTCTTATAAAAATACCTTTACCGGTGATTGGAACGGGTATCGTCGTAAGCTGGCTGAAAAGGGTATAATTGTTGGCCTTTCATATACCAATAATTTATTGGCTAATCCGATTGGCGGTTTAAAGCAAGGTTTTGCTTATACAGACTCCTCTGGGCTCAATCTCATTTTTGATCTTGATAAGTTGCTGGCGCTGCACGGGTGGTCGTTTTATTTGGTTTTAGTGCAAAGAAATGGTACAAGCCTAAGCGGACACTATATTGGAAATTTATTCCCGGTATCACAAATTTATGGTGGTGAAAATTTTCGTGTTGATAATATGTATTTAAAAGAAGTATCAGCAGGTGGTAAGGCGGATTTTAGCTTTGGGCGCTTAAATGCTGGGGACTATTTTTTACAATCACCCATGTATTATTCTTTTGTCAGTAATGCTTATGATGGTAATCCAATTGGGGTATTTTTTAATGTACCTTTTTCAGCTTATCCCAATTCACAGTGGGGCGCTTATTTGCACGTGCGACCGATCCCGTTTGTTGCTGGTAAGGTTGCAATTTTCAATACCAATACGCAAGCATCACAAAATAGATATCATGGTCTTAATCTTTCGTTTAAAGGCGATAACGGAGTCATGGCGATTACCGAATGGGGTTTGATGAATGATAAAGATCATTGTTTTATTAGTTGTAAATTGCCGGGGCGGTATACCGTTGGGTTTATTTATTTTAGCGGTAAAGATCAGATAAACTTTGTAACTAATAAAAAAGTTAAAGGTAATTATGGGTTTTATTATCAGCTTGAACAAAAGCTTTATCAGCCAGGATTTAATGCTCTGCGTGGTTTATCGACTTTTTTTGTGATGGAGTTTTTTCCAGATAAATATAACAAAATTCCACTGTTTTTTGATACCGGCTTAATTTATCGGGGCATATTTTTATCGCGCCCGCGAGATTTTTTGGCGCTTGGGTTTGTGTATGGCAAATTTAGTAATAATTTGCGGGAAAAAGAGCGTGCTAGTGGAATGCCGGTACAGCAATATGAGGAAAATATTGAATTAAATTACCGGATTTTTGTTACCCCTTGGTTGTTTATCCAGCCGGATATTCAGTACATTATAAAACCCAATGGGTATTCACATATACCCAATGCTTTTGTTTATGGCGGACAGATGGGTTTGGAGTTTTAAGCTGGCATGAATATTTCTGTTCAAAATTTTGTGCATGTAAAAATAAGAATATATACCCAGGCCAGTATGAAATTAGATACAAGGTGTTTTTCTGGCACCATCTGAAGTAGCCCGGACGACTTGTCGGCCGGGAAGCCCCCATCGAAGCTGGATTCATGCTTTAATCCCGGCCAAAAATAAATTTTTGTCCGGGCTACATCGAAAACTAAACCGCGCCGAGTACGAGTATATATACAATTAATTAGCGGGAATTGCTTAGCTTTGTTATAATATCAGCCACTTCCCATATGTATAAAAGGCGACCTAATTGATGAGTAAAAAGAATTTTATTCGCAATATTATTGATGAAGACTTAAACACAGGCAAGCATCAGCATATCATTACCCGATTTCCCCCCGAGCCTAATGGCTATTTGCATGTCGGACATGCTAAAGCGATTTGCCTTAACTTTACTTTGGCACAGGATTACAAAGGCACTTGCCATTTACGCTTTGATGATACTAATCCGCTAAATGAAGAGGAAGTCTATGCGCGCGCCATCGAGGATGATGTCAAATGGTTGGGGTTTGACTGGGGCCAACATTTATTTCATTCATCGGATTATTTTATTAAATTATATGAGTTGGCGGTTAAGTTAATTAAAGACGGTAAAGCTTATGTGGACAGTTTGGATGCTGAAAAAATGCGTGACTACCGCGGAACTCTAACAACGCCGGGCAAAGATAGCCCGGATCGTAATCGCTCGATTGAAGAAAATCTTGATTTATTTGAACGAATGAAAAAAGGCGAATTTGCTGAGGGCACTTATATCTTGCGTGCAAAAATCGATATGGCTTCAGGCAATATGAATATGCGAGATCCCGCAATTTATCGTATTCGCAAAGTTAAGCATCAGCGCACCAATGATGACTGGTGTATTTATCCGATGTATGATTTTTCACATGCCTTATCCGATGCCATTGAGGGAATTACCCATTCATTGTGTACTTTGGAATTTCAAGATCATCGCCCATTGTATAATTGGTTCGTTGAAAATTGTGAGATGCCGCGTCAACCGCGTCAAATTGAATTTTCACGCTTAAATTTAAATTACACCATTACCAGCAAGCGTAAATTAAAGCGTTTAGTCGAGGATAAAATCGTCAAAGGTTGGGATGATCCGCGTATGCCAACACTGCGCGGTATGCGCCGTCGTGGTGTGCCGCCGATGGCGATTCGTAATTTTTGTGAAAAAATTGGCATTTCAAAGCAAGACTCAGTGATTGATATGAGTGTGTTAGACCAAGAAATTCGCGACAATCTTAATAAGTCTGCGATGCGACGTATGGCGGTGTTAAAACCGATTAAAGTGGTCATTACTAATTACCCACAAGATAAAACTGAAATATTGAGTGTTTCAAATCATCCGCAAGATGAAACATTTGGCCGGCGTGAAATTAATTTTAGTAATACAATCTATATCGATGCCGATGATTTTATGTTGGAGCCCGCGCCTAAATTTCATCGTCTATCGCCAGGTAAAGAGGTGCGGCTGAGTAATGCGTATGTCATTCATTGCGATAAAGTGATTCAAAATGATAAAGGTGAAGTGACCGAATTGCAGGTCAGCTATGACCCTGTCACGTTGGGTGGTAAAAAGCCCGCTGATGGTCGCAAAGTGAAGGGGATTATTCATTGGGTCAATGCAGCAGATGCTTTGGACGCTGAAATACGGGTTTATGATCGTTTATTTAATGTTGAAAACCCAGCAGCTGAAGATGATTTTTTACAGTGTATTAATCCAGATTCATTAAAGCTTCATCAAGCTAAAGTGGAAAAGCAGTTGGCGATTGCTGAGCCCGAAGAACGCTTTCAATTTAATCGTGTTGGTTATTTTGTGGCTGATCGGCATGATTTTAGTGCAGATAAGCTAGTTTTTAATCAGATCGTTACTTTGCGAGAAACATGGAAGTAACTATTGGATTTGATTATCTAAGTATAAAAAGCCATAATGGTGATAATTAAATTCATAGCAAGGAGGCATAAAATGGGTCAGAATTTTTCAAAAAGTGCATTAATTACCGAAGGGATTTTATTATTTATCCTTGGCGTGATTGCTATTTGGGTGCCGGCGGCGACGGCGATTAGTATTACTCTATTGGTTGGGATTTTATGCATTGTTGCCGGTGTGGTGCAATTGTTGAGGGTTTTTCAAAATCGCGAGCATGCTTCTTTTTGGACATTATTGATTAGTGCTGTACTCGCTGTCTTGATTGGTGTTCTGCTTTTAGTATTTCCCTTGCATGGTGCTTTAGCGCTGGCTTTGTTGCTGGGTATTTGGTTTTTGATCCATGGGGTGATTCAAATTGGTATCTCCATTCAAATGCGCCATTATAGTTCGAACTGGGGATTAATGCTGATCTCTGGGATTATTTCTGTTATTTTGGCCATCATTATTTGGTCAGGATGGCCGTTGGGTGCATTATGGGTGGTTGGGTTAATGCTGGGCATCAATTTAATCTTCTTTGGTGCTTCACTTTTTGTTTTGGCTTTTCGCAGTAAGCGATCAGTGTAGTCCAGTCTTTAGAGAGGGGCATGATTTATCGTTGCCCCTTCTTGCCTTGTTATACTCAAAGCGTTTTGAAACTCGGTGCCCGTCGTCCCGTGGCTTGACCACGGGATCCAGGCCCGTCGTCCCGCGGCTTGACCACGGGATCCAGGCCCGTCGTCCCGTGGCTTGACCACGGGATCCAGGCCCGTCGTCCCGTGGCTTGACCACGGGATCCAGGCCCGTCGTCCCGTGGCTTGACCACGGGATCCAGAAAAAAATTAACCTAAAATACTATCATATAAATCGTTCCAATCTGGGTTGAACTCCTCAATGAGTTCTAATTTCCACTGTCTTTTCCATTCTTTTAATCGTTTTTCTCTTCGTATAGCACTTTCTGAATTATGATGCTGCTCATAGTAGACGAGTTTTCTCACATTGTATTTTTTTGTGAAGCCATCCACTAAAGACTCTTTATGTTCCCAGACTCTTTTTATCAAATCGGATGTAACTCCGATGTACAATGTTCCATTTTGTTTGCTTGCAAGAATATAAACACAAAAATTCTTATTCATTTTTCGACACCGTAGGCGATACTTAATACGCATTAGCTTAACTGAATTCATTGATTCCAGCACTACCGTATTGGTTGATATTTCGTGAAATTATATTAAACTAACTCACATGCAAGGATTTTATTTAAACTATGAATGCAGGCTTTCATTTAGCTTAAAGATTTATGATTTTATACTGGATCCCGTGGTCAAGCCACGGGACGACGAGCACCGACTTCATATTTGCATATATTTTTATACTAATCTGCAGTTCAACTGCAATATTTCAAACAACTTCATAAAAAATTTTAACTAGTTATCTCCATCTTGCTTCACCACACTCGCAATTGATTTGTGAGTAAAATCCATTACCTTTTGAATATCTGATTCAGGTACGGCTTTAATTTCCGCACTCGTCCAATAATTTGGAAAAGAAGTTTTTTGTGCGTCTTTATCCACATTTTGCACTGACCACATCGCATTGGGTGGAAAGGCAATTAACGTTTTGCTGTTATCGTTTTCAAAATAATACATACGAACTAAATAATAAGTTGAAGCTTTTAAGTCTACGACTGACTTCCATAAAGTGGGTGAGGGGTTGGTGCCTGGCGGTACTTGTACGGTTTCAAGTGCAGTTAATGCTTCTCTGACGGCAATTAATTCGCTGTTTGGTTTTGGCATATTCGCCACAACTTGATAGGCTCGTGCAAACCGACTGACGGCTGACCAATCGCCTGGAATACCTTGAAAGCCAGTGCCAAGCAAGGTGATGCCATCAAATCTAGCGGCAGTAGTTTTTATTGAAACATAATCGTATTGATGTGCGTGTGACACCTGCCAATTTAACGTTGGTGAGTTAGTTAAAACTGGCCCTGGGGTTTTATGAATAACGGTTTCGCCATTGACCCATTCGATTACTGCAGAGTGCCCGCTTTTGTCGCGTAAAACAAGATGCAGTGGGAATATACCATAAACACCGGGATGATTGACTTTATCCACTTCCAATGCAGCTTTGACCAGTTGAACATGAGATAAATTACTTAGCGCTTGTGCAACATTTTGTGAAGTTCCTAACACATAATTAATGCTATTAATAAAGCCTAATGCTGGACGTTTATCATTTGGGTTGTATGCAGGGTATTTGGCAAAACTGGGTAAATACAAAAAGCCGGCATAGAGTCCTTGGTTGTTAACCCCATCAATTACAGTGGAAGAGCCACGCCAGTTTTGGCCGAGGAAGGGATATTTGGTTTGCCATTTAAAAAGCGGAATTTTTTGTTTCTGAAGATTGGTTCTGCCGACATTGTTTTCGCCGACTTTACCGATTGAAAAACCAAAGCCGGTATTATATTCAAAATCCATTGTTCGCGCAGTTGCTGCAAACCCATTGCTTGCAATAAAAACATTGCTGCAGCCAAAACTGAGAGTGCCAGATAATAGTGCAGCAAAAACCACAAGAATTTTTTGGGTTTGTTTAATCATAGTGGCTACCTTCCATAGTATATTTCACTCACCAAAGTATAGTCAAAATTATGTCATGCTGCTTTGCCAATCACTTGGCAATTAATTAGCGGGAATTGCTGACTTAGATACAGATCTCTGAAATAATTCGGCAGTAGCAAATCAAAATAATAATCATAATTTGAGCAAGGACATGCATGAATAAAATCATAACAAAAATCTTAACGCTGGTTATTGCATCGGGCATTTATTTGACCAGTTTTGCCGGTGGTGCATCCACCGAGGATGGGTTTAGTCAGACTGAGGATGATTGGCATTTTATGGTCGCTCCGTATATTTGGATGAGCCAGATGAGTGGTAATGTCACGGTCTTGGGTAATGAGCGCTATGTCGACGTTCCCTTTAGTAAAATATTTACCAATTTAGACTTTGCCTTCCAAGGTCATTTTGAGGTGGGCAAAGGTCCGTGGACGCTAATGCTGGACCCCTCTTATATTAAAGTTTCTAAAGATTCCTCTGGGGTTGGGATAACTACTCAATTAGGATTAATCGATACGGGGGTTTATTATCGTTTTTTTTCCAAGTACTTACCCGCAGATCGCTATATCGCATTGGAGTTAATGGGCGGTGCACGTTACTTTGGGGGCAATGTTAAGTTATCTATTCCTGGTAATGGTTTGGGCGAAAATGTGTGGGTTATAGCGCCCATGCTTGGGGCTCGCCTTAAATATCTGTTCACCCCCAAAGCGCGTTTGTGGCTAGAGGGTGATGTGGGTGGATTTGATGTGGATGACGTCAGTAATACCTGGAGTGCCATGTTTGGGATCTCTTATCAGGTGTACCGTAGTATTAATGTTGCTGTCGCCTATAAGTTATTGAAAATAAATTACACCAAGCCGAAGTCTGGATTTGATACCCTAATGTATGGCCCCATGGTCGGTGTGGTCTTTCACTGGCCGTAGGAGGCTCATTATGACAACCAGGCATGTTTGTGCATTTGTTTGGCTTTTGTTTAGATGGGGGCTTATGCAAGGCTCTGTCCAGGGTTTTTTTGTGTTTTGTGGCAAGTTACTTTTTAGGCGTGGGGTTTATAAAATTTAATGTGGGATCATCTTTTCGAATTTGAAAATATCTTTTTCTTATGAGAAATTTGAATTTAATATGTACATATTATAGATTATTTATTACACACGATAAAGAAATTTAGCTTTTATCTGATTAGTTTTTGACAACATAACTTTTTTTTGGTAAAAAAGTGTAACTATTAATTAATTTTCTTTCAATTAACTATAGACAAGCGCACAGAAAGAGATATAATCACTGTGCAATTATTGACCGTGAGGAGAGCTAAATGTCAACGCCAACAACAATCCAAGATTCAATTCGTGTTTACTTGGAACAATACTTTTCAGAATTAGGTGGCCAAGCACCAGCTAATGTATACAATATGATGCTAGAGCTGATCGAGCGTCCTATGCTTGAAGAAGTTATGAAGAAAGCTGGTAACAATCAGTGTCGCGCAACACGATACCTAGGCTTAGCCCGTGGTACTGTGATTAAAAAGTTAAAGCAATATGACTTAATCAAGTCAAAGCAACAAGCTGCAGCCGCTATTGATACGCGAGCACAAGAGTTAGTTTAAGGCTTAACGGTCTACAGTTGCTTTAGAGTATTATTGCAAGTTTGCATCTCCTATGGCCAAAATCCGGTATAGTTACACTGTACCGGATTTTTTTTGCCCAGATTCATCTCGCCATTTCCTAATCCTTTGCTATATTTAAAGTAAATAGCCCATCAGGGGATATTTAAGGGAGTCATCTATTGATGAAATCGATACGGACAAGCTGCTGGTGTTTGTTTATTTCATTAGCGCTGATGTTTGCTGCTACTGACGCAACTGCATTTAACGCGCAGCAAGTCTATCAAAAGGTCAAAAGTTCCATTTACACTTTATATAGCTATAAGTATGGTTCGCGTAAACCCAAAGGTCGTGGTACCGCCGTTGCGATTGGTAAACATACTTTAGCCACCAATTGTCATGTCGCCTTGGCTGGAGATTATCTTATTGTCAAAGTTAATAATAGGCCTATGGTCGCAAAAATCTATTATAAGAATGAGAAAAAAGATTTGTGTTTGCTCAAAGTGCCAAGAGCAAGTTTTACTCCAGTAGCTATTAGGCCTTCTGAGACAGTTAATATTGGAGAAGTGGTTTATGCTATAGGTAATCCGCGAGGTACCGAGAAAACCTTATCAAAAGGAATTATATCGAATAAGCATAGAGTGAAAGA
>CAXMUH010000078.1:0-5394 GCA_964196565.1 uncultured Legionellaceae bacterium
TTGAAGCGGTGATTGGAAAATTATATTCTTTATTAAGTTGTGATTTATCTTGTGATGAGGTAAGAAAACAAATGAAAATGAATTTACGTGGTGAGTTATGCGAGGCAAAGGAAGGGGTTAAGTCTTGACCCCTCAATGATCCCTCAACTACGCAGCAGGCGCCGAGGCAAATGTATCTATTGTTTCCTGGGCCAAGGCTGCAGAATCTGGAGTGAATTTCCAGAATAGATACCGGTTTTTGTTGCTAAAGTATTGTGCTGCACCTACAAAGGCGCCGATCAGTGTTAATGTTAACAGTATTGAGCCCACCAGCGGAAGACCCCAATCACGGTGCTTCGAAAGAATGACCATTTGATCTTGTGTCATAGTATTTACTAGACTAGCCATAGTTTCTATTTCACTATTTTCGGAAATATGTTTTGCAAATTCTCTGTAAATGAGATGTTTCTTTGGCTGCTTGCTAATTTCATCTAACTTATTAAGTATTATCTTGGGTTGGTTAGATTGAAGGGTCCTTAAATTTGGATGAGTAGTATGCCCATTGATTTTAAAAACACTATCGCAAAAGCCAGTGATTTTTTTTGCCACAGCTGTTAAAGCAACTTCAGCTTCTGTTTCATTTCTATTTTCTAGATCGGTTATTTTGTCATAGAGCGCTGCAATTTTTGTATAGAGGTTAATAAGATAGTTTAAATATATGTCGTCAATCTTTTGTGGTATTCGGCGAACTGCAACTTTCGTTTTAGGAGCCGAAGCCCCCGTTCTTTCAGGAGCCGGTTTGCGCTTACTCCCTCTAGCTTTGTATTCAGCTCTAGGTACAGGTGCACGTGAAGGTGCAAAGAAAACAGAAGTCCAGTGCGCATTACCTTTGTTATTTAAAATCATAACTTCATTACTTAAAACCGACTTCTTTAAGGCGCTTTGTCTTGGATCATCTAGTGGGACTATACAACTGCCATTTCTAAATATTTGCAGAGGGATTTTTCGAGCTTGATATTCAAAATAACGCTCGTCCTCAGCAACATAAATAAGTTTGGCGCCCTGAACGTAGTGATGCAGCGAACCTAAAATCTCTTCTGTTGCCCATTTTGGAGATGTATTAACATGCTTGCAGTATTCTATTAAAAGGGCATTTCTGTTAGCTTTTAATATCTCTTTTGCCTTAGCCTTGAACTGACTGTCGGTTGTCTCTGTTCTGAAAGGTTCGTCACAGAGTTCTAGCTTCATGTCAGCAAATATTCCCACTATAAATCTTGCGCAAGTGTCAATTGCTTTGTCTATAGCTGGAACTTTGAAGATTTCTGCCCGATCGTATCTTTCACTGTCATCTTCGGCGATATGGACCTTTAGAACTTGTGAGTGTTTATTAAAATAATGACGCAGCTTGTAAATAACAACCGGCAGAATTGAACTGCGATCCGGGGTGCCTACAAATTCTTCATAAATTGAAGTAGCTGCTGCTTTTCTTAAGCGGGGCTCAAAAGCCTCTTGTATTGATATTAAGTCTGGATCTTTTTTTGGATTTTTTGTTTTAAACATTTTGTCTCGGATGACACGTACAAATAGTTCTTGATTGACTTTGGGAATTTCCAGCAAGTTTAGGACTTCGTCCAGCTCAGTTTGAAAATGTTGCAAATTACCATCTTTGCTTTCTTGAGCCTTTTGAAAACGATGATGATAGTACAATGCCAGGGAAAATGCATAAGCATAATAACCACAATTACCTTTAGCAAGGTTGTCCAGTTCGCATGGAGCAAGTCGCATAATTTCCCCCTTTTGCATTTTCATCTATATCGCTATCACTATCACTGTAAATATTGTATCAACTAAAATGGATTATATGTATTTACGTTTGCTTAATTAAGCAAGCCTTAAGATTTTTGCTGCGTGGGAGTATAATTTATTAGTGCGCTTATGATAATGCTCGAGTACTGTAGCGCTTAATCTTTCTCTTTGTAATACTTAACACCCAGCTTAACACGCTCTCTATCATTTTTTAAACGCCAGCGATTGGTATCACGTAATGAAAAAACACAACCACAATACTCTTGTTGATAAAATTCTTCGCGTTTGGATAATTTGATCATGCGCTGTGAGCCGCCTTGCTTGCGCCAATTGTAAGTCCAATAATGCATGTCTGGATATTTTTTTGCGGCACGTTCGCCGCAATCATTTATTTGATCCATGTTTTTCCAGCGTGAAATGCCAAGCGAACTGGTAATTAAATCAAAACCATTTTCATGCGCGAAAAGCGCTGTTCGTTCAAAACGCATATCAAAACACATTGTGCAGCGAATACCGCGCTCCGGTTCATTTTCCATACCTTTTGCACGCACAAACCAATTATCCGAATCGTAGTCAGCATCAATAAAAGGAATATTATGTTTTTCGGCAAAGCGAATATTTTCGTTTTTGCGAATCTCATATTCTTTTAAGGGGTGAATATTAGGATTGTAAAAAAAGATCGAAAAATCAATATTCGACTCAACCATCTGCTCCATGATTTCACCCGAGCAAGGTGCACAGCATGAGTGCATCAGTAATTTTTTATAGCCTTCTGGTAGATATAAGGTAGGTCTTTGATTTATAGTATCGCTCATCGTGTTTCCATAGGTCAATTGGTGATCATCAATGGCTTAGATTGTAGCGGGAAATGCGGTTTGAGTGAAGCGCTGCGCTAATTTAATAACATATTGAATAATATGCTTATTTAATGATCAAAATTGGTTGCGTTTGGCTCTGGCAAAGAGGTAAAATTTGCTACTAACATAAGAGGTTCTAATGACACTTTTATATGAGAACCGTCAGATTCGCTTGCTCGAGCAGCTAGCAATTGAGGCGGGAATTGATGAGTATGAGCTGATGAAACGTGCGGGCCAGGCAGCCTTTACGGTACTCTCACAGCGTTGGCCTGGCGCAGAAAAGGTCATTGTTTGCACAGGAAAGGGCAATAATGCAGGTGATGGCTTTGAAGTCGCGCGGCTAGCCCATGACAAGCAACTATCCGTGGTTGTCTATTCTATTGTTGACCCCAAATCACTTAAAGGCAGCGCTTTAAAAGCAGCTGAAACTGCGATTGCAGCTGGAGTAGAGGTTAAGCAATACCACCCAGATTTATCACTCGATGCTGACCTTATCATTGATGCATTGCTCGGCAGCGGACTCCAAGGTGAAGTTAAAGAACCTTTTGTTTCGCTGATAAATACCATTAATGATGGCAATGTCGATATTTTATCACTCGATGTGCCTTCAGGTATTGATATTGATACCGGTTGCATTTTAGGTGCCGCGATTGATGCTGATCTGACGGTCACGTTTATTGGTTTAAAGAAAGGCTTATATACTCGCAAAGGTCCAGGTCGTTGTGGTGTTGTTGTTTTAAAAAATCTGGATCTTCCTTCAGAATTATTTGATAAAGTTCCTCCCGTTGCGGCGATGATCGATTGGGAACGCGTTTGTAATGTTTTACCGCGTCGTGGACGTGATACCCATAAAGGTAATTATGGCCATGTGTTAGTAATTGGCGGTGATTATGGAATGGGTGGGGCAGTTCGAATGGCAGCAGAAGGTGCATTGCGGGTCGGCGCTGGTTTGGTTACTGTTGCAACGCGACCCGAACATGTGCCTGTGGTTAGCAGTTCGCGCCCAGAAATTATGTGTCATCAGGTCGCGGATCCCGATGAGTTAGATCCATTACTTGAAAAAGTGAATATGGTGGTGATCGGTCCTGGACTTGGTCGAACACCCTGGGCAGAAGGTTTACTGCAAAAAGTGCTTTTATCTTCTAAACCAAAATTACTCGATGCGGATGCATTAAATTTATTAAGCGAACAACCATCGCATTGTGACAATTGGATCTTAACCCCGCATCCTGGAGAAGCAGCGCGTTTATTAGAAACCAGCTGCCAAGATTTGCAATGTGATCGATTCGTTGCAATTACTGAACTTCAGAAAAAGTATGGCGGCGTCTCTGTTTTAAAAGGTGCTGGAACTTTAGTAAAAGATGATTCCGATATTATTAGTGTGTGTCGTGCCGGAAATCCAGGCATGGCTAGCGGTGGTATGGGCGATGTATTAAGCGGCATTATTGGTGGTTTGGTTGCTCAAGGATTAGATTTGGTAACGGCTGCTGAAGTGGGTGTTTATGTGCATGCCAGAGCGGGTGATTTAGCGGTTGAAGAAGGCGGCGGTGAACGCGGACTTTTAGCCACCGATATTTTTACTCACATGCGGCAACTGGTAAATCCTAATTAAATGAAGACACTTAATATACCTTCAGAACAAGCAATGCAACAACTCGGGCAACGCATGGCAAAGCTGCTTCGACCCGGTGACGTTGTTTTTTTGCAAGGTGAGTTAGGAGCTGGAAAAACCACACTTGCGCGTGGAATTTTACAAGGCTTAGGTTATCAAGACCATATTAAAAGCCCGACCTATACGATTGTGGAACCTTATCAAATCGATAACACCTCTGTTTATCATTTTGATTTATACCGTATCAATACTCCGGAAGAGTTGCTTGATATGGGTATCGAAGATTATTTTAATAAAGCTTCTTTAGTGTTGATTGAATGGCCGGAAAAAGCCAGTGTATTACTGCCAAAACCCACCGTGACGTGTAAAATCGAAACAGAGTCTGCTGGTCGTTCGATTGAGATTGAGGCACCGCAAAATATTCTGCTTGATTCTGCCGATTGATTTTGAATCTTTAGCAATCTGTGTAATAATTTATGCTCATTAGATTAAATAGGCAATTAACGGATGAGAGGCCGATCTCTTTTTTTACAAAGCCTGGTTTGTTTTTCAACAAGCATGCTTCTTTGGCCGTTAAATAGTCAGGCTGATCTAAATTTTATCACTAAATTTACGGTAAAAGATTATCCAGGATTTGTGCGCTGTCGAATTGAATCAAAGCAACCGCTGCACTACGAGAAAATTTTTTTACAAAAGCAACCGAGATTAGTGATCGATGCTTACAATACCTATCTATTAAGTCAAGATAGCATTATTTTGTGGACAAACAGAGCAGTGAGTGATTTTCGCTATGCCTATAAAAAAGATAATCGTTTACGAATGGTGCTTGATTTAAAAGGCCAGTACTCGGCAAAAGAATCCCGCCTTAGCTTTGCCAAAGATCATCAAAACGTTTTGATTCTTGATTTAATAAAGCAAAAACCAAAAGCGATATTGCCAGCACCAAAAATGGCTGCGTTAACTGCGCATCGGGTTAAGTTTTTAACCCGTTTTCACAAACATTCAACCAAAGCAAAATCGCATCCTGTTAAGCCAAAACGTCAGGTGGTAATTGTGATTGACCCAGGTCATGGTGGCAAAGATCCGGGCGCGTTGGGTATGAATGGTATCAATGAAAAAGACATTGTGTTGCAAATTTCA
>CAXMUH010000079.1:0-9416 GCA_964196565.1 uncultured Legionellaceae bacterium
CAAAAGGTTCGTAATCCACCAAAAATATACATTACTCCACTAAAACCCCTAAGAGCCCCTAGGGTTGGTCGCAAGTTTATATTATATTCTGTAAAAAGGTAGTGAAATTTGCCGAATCCTGGTTGAGTATCAAACTTTCAATTCGGCACTTTAGGGGGTATGCTGAGTAAGTTAAATAAACGTCGATTGATGTAGTAATTAGTGCGCCAAATTTTATGTTTCTCCAGATACCCGGCCTCTGTTAGTTGGTCCAAATATTTTGTAGCCGTTATGCGGCCAACGTTTAGGTCTCGTTCTAACAATTCAATTTTAGTATAAGGGTGACAAAATAAATTATTGAGTAAATCCTGGCTGTAAAAACGAAAATCTTTCCGAATACCCTGCTTATATTCCTGCATAAGTTTTTTTATTGCTTGAATGATTAGAATCGTCTGGCGAGAAGTTACTTCTACGCCTTTCAGCATATAGAGTACCCATGCCTCCCAATGATTTGTGTCTCGTACGGCTTGTAGTAATTTGTAGTAGTCAGATTTCGTTTCAATAATATATTGACTGAGATATAAAATAGGAATGTCCAGTAAGCCATTTATTACAAGGTAAAGAATGTTAATGATTCGGCCAGTTCGACCGTTACCATCGTAAAATGGATGTATAGATTCGAATTGATGATGAATAACAGCCATTTTTACGAGCGGATCTATGTCAGGTGAAAGTGCTTCGTCATTAATGTATTTTTCTAAGTTATTCATTAGCTGAATTATTGTTTGATGATCTTGGGGTGGTGTATAAACAATTTCGGCGGCTGCCTCATTTTTTAATTCAGTTCCAGGTTGTTTTCGAAATCCCGCATCATTTCCTTCTAATATTTTTTGTATTGTGAGGATGTGGTTGCATGTTAATAAATGATTTGCTTTTACTTGCTCAAACCCTGCAAGTAGCGCGTGAGCATAACTTAGCACTTCCTTAGCTGCGGATGAATTAATAAGATTGGTGTCGAGCTCGGCTTTGTACATTTCATCATGAGTGGTGATGATATTTTCAATTTCAGAACTGACTTTTGCTTCTTGAAGTACCAGTGCATTAATAAGGATACCTTGGTTGGGTATGGTTTCAGAAATTCCTTTTAGCTCAGCTAGATGTTTGTTCGCCGAAATAGATGCTTTCAGGATGGCCTTGGTATCTAGCTCATCTGTTGAGGGGGGTAGCGGTTTCGGTGAGTTTTTAGCCATCCTGTCATCACTTTCATTTTTTGGGAGTTTCTATACATGATTTAGCCCTCATGTATTAGAATAATGAATTTTGTATATATGATACGTTTATCATATATAAAAATCACGATTTTTTATACATGATGCTGCAAGCGCCTCAGAAGTAGATAACTAGCTGATTTTTAGGAGATTGTGTCTTAAGGCCCAGTTTTGACAGATCCGATGTTAAATCCAACCCTATTTTTTCTTACGTTTTTGCAATTCCAACACACTTTGTGCATTACTAATCGAATCTGCAATATCAGCCATTATTATTTTTTAGGTGCATCTTGGGATTAAGATATGTTCTTGTCCATGGCCCAACACCATTGATTTGTATCACAGCACCTTGATCTTCCGTCCAACCAAAGTGATGAAATTTAGGGGGATTCACTGAGTAACTGCCTGCTGTTAAACGATGCCCACCAATTTTAGTAAAATGATCTCCACCATTGGTATAGAATACACCAGAAAGAACCGTAACATGTTCTGCGGTTGTGTGATAATGTGACAATAATTTAAAATGTGGTGGGATTTTTTCGCGGATGGTAAATGGACCTAAATTGCTGGGATTACCTTCTAAAATAGCAACATAAGCGCCCTTAGGTAAATTAGGAATCGGTTTCCATTGGATTTGTTGAGGTAAAACTACGGTGTACTCTGGTTTCAAAGGATTGTAAAATGTAACCACTTTTTGTGCTGCATTTGCAGTAGTGAGAGCCATAATTACAATTAAGCCACACAACGCTATTTTATTTTTGAATGTCTGCATCTTTATTTCCTTATATAGTTTCAGGACATCCTCCCTACTTTATTTTTTCTTGCGTTTTTGCAATTCCAGCACACTTTGTGCATTACTAATCGAATCTGCAATATCAGTATGTAATTGACGGCCAATTTGCCAAGTTGAAAACATGCCGCACAAGCAATTATGCTCTTCACTGTTTTCATCATCGATGACCAGTGCATAATGTGCATTGAGATTTTTGAGTGTTTCAACCACATTGCCGACTTTGGCATAGCGAGCGGATTTTATTTTAAACGCAACGATTTTATCAATCGGCGTCATTAGCATTTTAACGGTAATTTTGGAGCGTTCTATGCGACGTTCTTGCAGAATGCGAATTGGCTTTTCACCCAGTATGTCCTCGGTACTAATCAAGCCAATGATCGCATTTTCTTCATTTTTGGCAAGTAAAATATGTACACCATGAATTTTCATCTCATTCAGTGCATCATTCATGGTGAGAGACGGTGAGACAGACTCGGGTCTAACTTGATTAAAATCTTTCATTACCGCTAACGCTGGGTCATCCAGGTGTACAATTTCTGGAAGATTGTGTGATCTGAGAACGGTTTTTTTATCTGTCAGTGAGATAGGTTCAATTAGTTCAAATTTTGTCATGTGAGCCTCGTATTTAGTTATTACAGAATTATAGCAATCAGCAGGCATAGAACCAATAAGGTTTTGCTTGAAGCAGGGCGTATGTTAAAATCTAATCCAAAATAGATACAACAACCATCAAAAGGTAGAGTTACGTGGCTAAAAAAGAAGCATGTGCTGCTTTGCATTATGATATCACCAAGGAAGATTTGCCTTTATGTTGTCCAATGCCTGATCAGAGATTGTGGGATGCGCATCCCAGAGTCTATTTACCAATCGAAAAGACAGGTAAAGCTGTCTGCCCTTACTGTGATGCTGTATATGTACTCAAGACCCATGAGCAAAGTTGACCCTAATAAAGAGATGTATAGCCCAAGCAAAATATTAATTGATGGACCTGCTTGGATTGGCGATATGGTCATGGCGCAAGCGTTGTTTAAACTTTTAAAACAACAATATCCAAATGCGCAAATTGATGTATTAGCCCCAGCTTGGACCAAACCACTTTTAGACCGTATGCCTGAGGTGACCGAGGCATTAGTGCTTCCTTTTGGCCACGGTGAATTGCAATTAGCGCGTCGTTATCAACTGGGAAGATCATTGCGTGCAAAAGGGTATGATTGGGCTATTTTATTGCGTAATTCATTTAAATCTGGATTAATTCCTTATTGGGCGCGGATTAAATTACGTACCGGTTGGCTTGGCGAAATGCGTTATCCTTTATTAAATGATTGGCGCAAATTAGATAAAAAACGTCACCCTTTAATGGTGCAACGTTTTATGGCATTAGCATACAAGGAAAATGAAGCTTTACCGCGTGACTATCCATTTCCACAATTAGTTGTTTCACCGACAAGTATCAATAACACCTTGCAGAGTTTAGGCTTAGAAAAGCCTACTGCACCGATTTTAGCGCTTTGTCCGGGAGCTGAATTTGGCCCAGCAAAACGTTGGCCAGAGGAATATTTTGCAGAAGTCGCAAATGAAAAAATCAAAGACGGATGGCAAGTGTGGTTGTTTGGTTCTAAAAAAGATAAGCCAATCACCGATAAAATTAATACGTTATGTGATCACAGTTGTGTTGATTTGGCTGGGCAAACACAATTAACTGAAGTGATCGACTTGCTAGCTTTAGCTCGTGTTGTTGTGACCAACGACTCTGGATTAATGCACATTGCGGCTGCATTGGGGCGTACCATTATTGTGATGTATGGTTCTTCCTCAGCAAAATTTACCCCGCCACTGACAAGAAATGTAAAAAAACTTTCATTGGATTTAGAATGCAGTCCTTGTTTTAAACGTGAATGCCCATTGGGCCATATGAAATGTTTAATTGACTTGCCGCCTTCGCGTGTTTTACAAGCCATTACGTTAACCGCGCCCGAAACATTAGAATTAGAGACCCTGCAGGAATAATAGATCATGTTTAACATTAGAAATTTGCCTAACTTTGGTGATGCTAAAATATTAGTTTTTGGTGATCTTATGTTAGATAGCTATTGGAGAGGCGTGTCAAATCGAGTTTCGCCAGAAGCGCCGGTGCCCGTGGTTAAAGTAGAAAAACAAGATACGTGCCCAGGCGGTGCTGCGAACGTTGCACTTAATCTTGCATCCATTGGGGTCGGCGCCACATTGATTGGTTTGGTGGGTGAGGATCTCCAAGCGCTGGATTTAAGATCACAGCTTGAAGCAAAAAACATTAACTGCCAATTTAAATCTGTGCCAGGATTGCCAACGATTAGTAAAATGCGAGTGATTGCACGCAATCAACAAATGTTGCGGCTTGATTTTGAATCTTCATTTGCAGATTACGATGATGAGGATTTAATATCAATTTATAAAGAAGAGTTGGATAAAGCAAATATTGTGGTGTTATCTGATTATGGTAAAGGCACATTAAAGAAATCAGCCGAGATTATTGCTTTAGCAAAATCACGAAATATCCCTGTTTTAGTAGATCCAAAGGGTATGGATTATAAAATTTATGCCGGTGCGAGTTTAATTACGCCCAATTTAGCAGAATTTGAAGCGGTGGTTGGACCCTGTGGTGATGATGAGGCACTGATTGTTGCTAAGGCAAAAGCATTAATTAGAGCGCACGATTTTGGTGCAATCTTAGTAACACGCGGTAAGCTTGGCATGACATTGATTGATGCAAACGACACAGTGTGTCACCTGCATTCACAAGCGCGCGAAGTGTTTGATGTAACCGGTGCGGGTGATACCGTTATTTCGATTGTAGCTGCTGCATTAGCACAAAGCGTTGATCTTGAACGTGCTTGTTATCTTGCCAATATCGCTGCAGGTCTTGTCGTTGCTAAAGTGGGGGCGGCATCTGTTAGCATGCCTGAGTTGCGCCATGCATTGAGAAATAATTTAGGTTTAGATTTGGGTGTTTTAACGGAAGAAGAATTGCTGTTGATTGTCGAAGATGCTAAAGCAAAAGGCGAAAAAATTGTGATGACCAATGGCTGCTTTGATGTACTGCATGCGGGGCACATTCAATATTTAAGTCAGGCAAAAGCTTGTGGCGATCGATTAATTGTAGCGGTGAATACCGATGCGTCCGTTTCACGATTAAAAGGTGACAGTCGGCCGATTAATCCGCTTGAGGTTAGGATGGAATTATTAAGTGCACTACGTTGTGTTGATTGGGTTTTACCTTTTTCTGAAGACACCCCCCTGCGACTGATTAATGCAATATCACCGGATTGCTTGGTTAAAGGCGGTGACTACACGATAGAAACCGTAGTGGGGCACAAGACTGTGTTGGACAAAGGTGGGGAAGTTAAAATTCTTTCCTTCAGGGAAGGTTATTCAACAACAAAAATGGTAGAGAAAATTAAGGCGGAGTAAAATATGATTATAGTAACAGGTGCTGCCGGATTTATAGGTTCCAATATTATTAAAGGGTTAAATGCTAAAGGTTATACCGATATATTAGCGGTGGATGATTTAACTGACGGCAAAAAATTTCAAAATCTTGCGGTGTGCGACATTGCGGATTATCAAGATTATGAAGATTTTATTCAAGGTATTGTGCAGGGTCATCAATTAAATTATAAGATTGAGGCGGTATTTCATCAGGGGGCCTGTTCCACCACCACCGAATGGGATGGTCGTTACATGATGCGTAATAATTATAACTATTCAAAAAAATTATTACATTATTGTCTCGATAACGAGATTGCCTTTATTTATGCGTCCAGTGCTGCAGTGTACGGTGCGGGATCTGATTTCAAAGAGTTTAGCGCTAATGAGAAGCCGTTAAACGTTTATGGATATTCCAAATGGCTTTTTGATCAATATGTATTGCGTTTACTGCCATCGGTAAAATCACAAATTGCGGGAATGCGTTATTTTAATGTGTATGGACCGCATGAAAATCATAAAGGCTCGATGGCCAGTGTGGCTTATCATTTAATGAATCAGTTGCGTGATCAAGGGCGCGTGAAGTTATTCAAAGGGTGTGATGGTTATGCCGACGGTGAGCAGCTTCGTGATTTTGTTTACGTCGATGATGTGGTGAATGTCAATATTTGGTTAATGGAGAATCCAAAAGTTTCTGGCATTTTTAATGTGGGTACCGGAAAAAGCCGACCATTTAATGCAATTGCCAATGCGTTAATTAAAGCGCATGGTTCAGGTGAGCTTGACTATATTGCTTTTCCAGAACATTTAAAAGGTGCCTATCAAAGTTTTACCGAAGCTAATATCGATGCACTTCGAGAAGCGGGTTATAGCCAAGAGTTCCATTCATTAGAGCAAGGCCTGCAAAAATACTATCAGTGGTTTGATCGTTGATGTAACCTGGTCAATATACCCAAAGCTTTTTGAGATTAGGCCTTTTTAGTATGGGCTTTAACATTGGTAGCCTTGACTTTTTGGCTAAAAAGCCGCTCGAAGATGTTTTCTCTTACGCGGCTTTGCTGCGGTTATGATAAGGCGCAGCGGATTCATATTAAGAAAGCTTTGCGTTCTTTTCATAACCGCAGCAAAGCCGCGTAAGAGTGTTAATTTGTATGCCGCACCATAAATTTTAAAACCTTATTTTCAAGCGCCCTAGGTATAGATCCCTCGACTTCGCAGAGGGCAGGCTCGTGTCGGTTGGCCAGGTTTTTCTTCCCGGTCAGTCGTAAACTCATTCCATTATGGAATGCACTTCAAATTCAAAATGATTGTACTTTGTGAATTATTGGCTATATAGTCAATACATAACATATAGAGTATTTTCTTAATTAATATGATGGGCTTAGGGATAAGAATAATTTCAACTATTTCTTATATAGTGAGGGTAATATCATGCAAAAAAACGAAAAAAACTATGTTGATCATGGAACGCAAAACTTTTTAGATGCGTTAAATAGTAGTGGTGGCACCCCTTTAGAAGAGCTATCGCCCGAGGCAGCTCGTGCGGTTTTGACGGATGTGCAAAAGAGTGTTGAGTTGCAAGCTTTTGCTACGGACGTTTCAAAAAAGACAATTACGGTTAATAATAAAGAAGTTAACTTAACGATTGTTCGTCCAGCGGGAAACAATGAGAAACTGCCTGTGTTTATGTTTTTTCATGGTGGTGGTTGGGTATTAGGTGATTTTCCTACGCATGAGCGACTGATCAGTGATTTGGTGGTGCATTCGGGTGCGGTTGCTGTTTATGTTGATTATACACCGTCACCAGAGGCGCAATACCCAACAGCAATTCATCAAGCTTATGCGGCCAGCAAATGGGTTGCAGATAATGCAGCACAAATCAACGTTGACGGCTCGCGCTTAGCGGTAGTTGGTAATAGTGTTGGTGGTAATATGGCTGCGGTGATTGCTTTAATGGCAAAAGAAAAAAATGAGTTTTTGATAAAATTCCAGGGTTTATTGTGGCCTGTAACAGATGCTAATTTTGATACCGCTTCGTACGATCAGTTTGAACAAGGATATTTTCTCACACGCAATATGATGCGTTGGTTTTGGGATAATTATACAACGAGTGCAGCTAAGCGTAATGAGATATTTGCATCGCCAATACGAGCGAGCACAGAGCAGTTGCAAGGACTCCCCGCGACATTAATTCAAACCGCGGAGAATGATGTTTTGCGTGATGAAGGTGAAAGTTATGGTAAAAAATTAGATGCGGCAGGCGTCAATGTAACGATAACCCGTTATCGTGGTATGATTCATGACTTTGGCTTATTAAATGTATTAAGTAATTTGCCGACAACACAATCAGCTATCCGTCAAATGGCTGCTGAGCTGCGTTTTCATTTAGCAAGCTAATAGACTGCTTTAATGTAGCCCGGTCAGCAGATCCCTCCGCAAATATAAGGACAAGTGGTGGATTATTGATATTGGTGGTAATAATTTGAGGTTGATGGCATTCATCGAGTTCCGAGATAATCGTATGTATGTCAAACATATTGTTACTCATGCAGAGTACGACAAGCCTTGTAAAAAATATAAGAAAGAAGGTGGATAACATGGGTTTTGCATTATTGAAAAAAAAAGCACATGCCTTATTTGATGGGGCGACTTGGATAACCCACATTCAAAACGCCAAAGAGTATAATATGGCTCTAACGTTGATGGATGAACTCATTGAGGATTATGACTACAATCGTGCGTTAATAGATGTTCTATCGATCAGTATTGAGCGCTGGGAGAATGAAGATAAGTTTTTCAAAGCCTTTAATCAATCTATTGATAATTTAGACCAAGGTATTAGCCTATTGAAGGTTCTGATGGATCAGCATAATCTGGGGGTATCTGATTTTCCTGAGATTGGATCAAAATCACTTATTTCTAAAATTTTAAACAACAAGCGCAGGTTGACTTTGGATCATGTCAATTCTTTAAGCAAGAGATTTGGAATTAGTCCAGCATTATTTTTTTCTTCTAAACTGCATTAAACCTAGAATCCGCAGTTGAATCACGATTCTGGACGCAACACCTTAATCCATCTAGCACTTTAAAAAATGCTCTTATCACCAACAAGGTGACGTTGAGATTTTCAAGTCTAAGCGGGGCTGACTAGCAAAGACGTGTTATCACTTCCGGTACTTATCTAACTGCTGTTGCATTGGCTGCTGTTGTTTTGGCGCCGATTGTGGAAACAGTTTTTGTTTCAATTTCAACTCTTGCAAGGTTAGTAGTTGTTTGCTGGTTTGCAGACCTGCATCGGTCATCATGCTTAGTGTTGCCAAGTTACGTTCATTAATCAATTGGTTTTTAAATTCAAGTTTCACCAATAAACTGGTTAATAATAACTGTTCACGCGCAATAGTAACCGGAGGTGCTGTCTTCATGTTTTTATACCAAGTTGGATTGTTAACGGTATTGTTAATCAGCAGGCTTTCAATTTGCAAGGGGCTGGCATTTTTAATGATTTTGTTGTCTGTGCCCTTTAAACCATAGGCTGCGCCGAGTCCGGTCTGTGGTGTACGTTCCGCGCGAATAAAATTAAAGTTACTTAACAATAACGATCGCTTCGCTTCATAAGAACGTAGTGACAACCAAAATTTTTGAAACTCAGCATTTTTGAGTATCGAGTCGAGCATGGCATAAGCTTTTTGGCCATCGCCGCCTTTTAGTGCGGTAAGTTTACTATTAATTAAACCAAAAATTGTTGAATTCTGGGAGGCGGCGGCACCACTCGCATTGGGTTGCGGTGAAGCTGGAATAAGCGGGTGATAGGTTTGCAGCGCGTAAACAATATACGAAGCTGCTGGCGCATCAGCACCGGTTTTGCTATAACTTGATGGATTAAAAAATGCATCAAAATTCATCCTCTGTGCATT
>CAXMUH010000080.1:0-29871 GCA_964196565.1 uncultured Legionellaceae bacterium
GATTCCTTCAAACAACGAAGTTCTTGTTGGTGTTAACTATTATTTCAACATGTAATCTTCTCTTAAGAAACCTGGGTAACGTTCTGTTCCCCAGGTTTTTTTTGCTTAAAAGAAAATTGTACATCTTCTTTGTTACAATAAAATTATTTATCCCAATTGACTTCAAACTACCCATCTAGTAATCTCTACACAAATAGTATGTGTGAATAGAATCACCTTTGTGAAACGGACCTCTTCAATTGTTCATTTAATAAAATGAATCCCTCAATACGGAACATTATCATTGCTTTCGCAATGACCTAAGGTTTTTTTAAGATAAAAGTTTCAGATGATGGAAGCAGCTGATCTAATTCTGTAGGGAAAATATTAAAATAATAAAGGGGTATATATGAAGAAGCTACTTTTAACAACTGCTGCAGTATTGACATTAAGCGCTGCGACATTTGCAATGGCGGGCGGAATAGATCAACCAGCACAAAATCAAGGTCCACAAGGTGGATTTTATGTGGGCGGCGGCTTAGGTTATGCTAACCAAGTTTTACCATCAAATATTGTTGCAGCCAATAGCAAACTTATTGGTGGTTTTAGTTTTGCAAACACCAAACATCAGTTTAATAATTTTAGTGTTGGTGCACATGTCGGCTATTTAGCTAAAGTTGCGCAGAATTTCTTAGCAGGTGCAGAAGTTGGTTATACTTACTTACCTAAAAGCAAATACACTTTTGACGAAACGCGTGGTACTGTAAGCCCAGCGATTAATAACAAAGGTGTTGGCGTTAACTACAGCGATTATGCTTTTAGTCTTTTAGCTGTTGGTAAATACTATGTAACTAGCGAATTTAATGTATTTGGTAAAGCCGGTATTGCTTATGTTAACCAAAGTATCTCTGTAAATCGTGCAGCTACCAGTACATCTCATGCTTCGACTAGCAGCGTAACTGCTGAGAAGATTTTACCAGAAGCAGCTGTTGGTGTAGGTTACAACCTTACCCCAAGCGTTGAGTTAACTGCACAATATAGCAGAATTTTTGGTCGAAAAGTTCATACCCAAAGTTCGGTGGCAGCGATTGAAGCCAATCGTATTCCTTCTGCCAATATTGTAATGGTAGGTGCTAACTACTACTTTAAATAATCTGAGTAAATTTGTTGGTTAAACCCGGTCAGGCCTTGTGTTTGGCCGGGTTTTTTTTCGTGTGAACGGCGCCCTGCTAGCGATTGGGAAATTGCTTGGTGTAATAAAACTTGCTGTACCATATTGAAGTTCAACTTCAATATGGTATGCAATAATCGTATTTTTTGTCAAAAGAGTGTAAGAGAAAAACTTTCTTTAAATTAAATGGTTATATTAATATATACCCAACGCACGATAAATTTAGGTGTTAGGCTAATGTTTGGCCTGTAGGACGCATAGAAATTCAGTTTTATTAATCTCAGAGATGCGCCGCTCTTACGCAGCGGTCGCTACGGCTATGACAAGGCGCAACGGATTCATATTTAAGAGACCTTTGCGTTCTTTTCAAAGACCGCTGCGTCGCCGCGTAAGAGAAAACATCTTCGAGCGGCTTTTTAGCCCAAAAGTCAATGCTACCAATGTTAAAGCCCATACTAAAAAGGCCTAATTTCAAACCGATTTAGGTATATGCCTCATCTATGAGATCGCAAGCTTTACGAAGTTGGAAGGCTATACATACCTGGTTACTTAAACGCTTTTAATATTCTCGGCTTGGCTTTTCAGTTTTGTGAGTGCCGCTTGTGCTTGCGATAAGCGTTGACGTTCACGCTCCACCACCTCATTGGGGGCTTTATCGACATAATTGGGGTTGTTGAGTTTGACGGTTGATTTAATAAGGTCTTTGCTGAGTTTGTCAATTTCACGATTCAGGCGGATGAGTTCGGCTTCTTTATCGATTAAATCAGCTAGGGGAATATGAATTTCTAGTTTGTCGATCATGGCGGTTGCGGTGGCGCTTAAATCTGTATTCACTTGTGCCCATTCAATCGTTTCGACTTTAGCGAGTGCTTTAAGATGGGGTTCGAGTGTTTTAGCAAATTTGCGATCTTGGTCATTTCCTTTATTAAAAACTAGAGGGATTTTTTTACCTGGGTTAATATCCATTTCACTGCGAATGGTGCGAATCGCAATAACCACGGATTTTAGCCAAGTGATTTCATCGCAGGCTTTGGTATCAATTTCAGCTTTATTAAATTCCGGGTAAGGCGCATTCATAATAGATTTGCCGCCGCTACCTATCATGGGTGCGACTTTTTGCCAGATTTCTTCAGTGATAAAAGGCATAACAGGATGTAGCAGACGAAGTGCAGATTCGAGCACTTCCAATAAAGTCAGTCTGGTGCCGCGATACAGCGCTGCATTTCTATCTTTAATGTTGACATCAATTTTCGCAAGCTCTAAATACCAGTCACAATATTCATTCCAGATAAATTCATATAAGGTCTGAGCTAATAGATCAAACCGGTAATTGGAAAAATGATGATGAGCATGTTTGATGGTATTGGCAAGTTCTGATCTTATCCAGCGATCAGCGACGCTAAATTCAATGGCTTTATCAATATCAATGTCGTGATCTTCGGTGTTCATCAACACAAAGCGGGTCGCATTCCAGATTTTATTGCAGAAATTCCGATAGCCTTCAATACGCCCCATATCAAAATTAATATCACGTCCTGTTGTTGCAAGCGCACAAAAGGTAAAGCGTAGCGCATCGGTACCATGTTCGTTGATGCCGTTGGGAAATTCTTGCCGTGTGGCTTTTTCAACTTTTGCAGCCATTTGAGGTTGCATTAAAGTTTCAGTGCGTTTTTTAACTAATGCATCAAGCTCGATACCATCGATTAAATCAATTGGATCCAGTACATTGCCTTTGCTCTTTGACATTTTTTTGCCGTGCGAATCACGAATAAGACCGGTAATATAAACCTCAGTAAATGGGACTTTGCCGGTTAATTTAAGTCCCATCATCACCATGCGTGCGACCCAGAAGAAAATAATATCAAAACCGGTAATCAGCACATTGGTAGGATAAAATGTTTTTAAAAAGTCATTCTGTTCTGGCCATCCCAGCGTTGCAAAAGGCCAAAGACTCGCTGAAAACCAGGTGTCTAGCACATCTTCATCTTGGCGCAAGGGAAGATCAGCCCCAAGGTTGTTGCGCTCTCTTGCATTTTTCTCACTAAAGCCAACATAAGGATTATTTTCTTCATCATACCAAACCGGGATTTGGTGCCCCCACCATAATTGGCGGCTGATGCACCAGTCTTCAATGTTTTCTAACCATTGTAAATAAGTTTTAGACCAGTTTTCCGGAACAAATTTAATTTCACCGTCTTTTACCGCTTTAATTGCAGGTTCTGCCAACGATTTCATTTTAACAAACCACTGATCGGTGAGGTAAGGTTCGATCACAGCGCCCGATCGATCGCCTTTGGGAATTGATAACGTGTGGGGCTCAATTTTTTCGATTAAATCTTGTTTTTTAAGGTCTTCGATTATTTGTGCGCGAGCGGCAAATCGATCCAAGCCTTGATAGCTTTGTGGTGCATTTTCATTAAGCTTGGCATCGGGGGTGAAAATATTAATTAAAGGCAACTTGTGTCTTTTTCCCATATCGTAGTCATTAAAATCATGGGCGGGAGTGATTTTAACGCATCCGGATCCAAATTCTTGATCGACATATTGATCAGCGATAATAGGGATTTCTCGATCAGACAACGGTAATTTAATTTTTTTGCCGATCAGGTGAGTATAACGTTCATCTTCTGGATGAACGGCAACGGCTGTATCGCCTAGCATTGTTTCTGGGCGTGTGGTGGCAACTACCAAATAATCCTTGGTTAAAGAACCTTTGGCATCAACCAATGGATAACGGATATGCCACAAGTGACCATGGGTTTCTGAAGTTTCGACCTCAAGGTCCGAAATCGCTGTTAATAATACCGGGTCCCAGTTTACCAGACGTTGGCCGCGATAAATTAGGCCTTCTTGAAAAAGGCGAATAAACGCTTCTGCAGTCGCGTGGGAAATTACCTCATCCATGGTAAAGCGTGCACGCTTCCAATCGAGGGAGACGCCAAGGCGTTGCATTTGATTATTAATCAGTTCCCCAGAGTGCTCACGCCATTCCCAGATTTTTTTAACAAATGGTTTGCGGCCTAGGTCATGACGAGTTTGTCCTTTGGCCAACAGTTGACGTTCTACCACCATCTGGGTGGCTATGCCGGCATGATCTGAACCACCTTGCCACAGGGTGTTGTGTCCGCGCATCCGGTGGTAGCGTGTTAGCGCATCCATTAAAGTTTGCTGGAAGCCATGGCCCATGTGCAGCGTTCCAGTCACATTAGGCGGTGGCAGCATAATACAGTAGGGCGTGCCTTTGCCGCTAGGTTGAGCAAAATCTGACCCAAGCCAAAGCTCACTCCAGTGTTGCTCGATTTGCTTCGGTTTGTATGTTTTTTCCATGGTATGTTTTTTTAGTTATTAGTTTTTATGTTAAATGGTGACGCTAAGGTGCTATAGTTAATGCTAAAATTTGATGCTATTTTTTCACAAAAGGCTTGGTTTGTCAGTGATTATTTTCCGTTATTTAGTTAAAGAAATCTTTAGCTCTACTTTTGCCACGTCACTGGTGTTGATGTTGATCTTTTTCACCAACCGTTTAGCTCATTATTTAAACGATGCTGCTAGTGGTAAGCTGACCGTTGGTGCCGTGATGATGGTGATGAGCTTGCAGGTTCCATATTTACTTGGCTTTTTGCTACCTCTTGCACTATTTTTGGGCATTATGCTGTCTTTTGGGCGACTTTATGTCGATCATGAGATGGTAGTGCTTTCTGCTTGTGGTGTTAGCAAGGCGCGATTGGTTGGCATGGTTACTTTGATCGCATTGTTTGTAACTCTTGTGGTGGGGTGGTTGACGTTAGAGCTCGAACCGGACATTTTTCGTTATCGAACGCAAATTGTGGTGCGTTCGGTTGCGACGATGACCTTAAAAAAGGTGATCCCGGGTCGTTTTCAAAAACTCGGTGATGATACTCGTGTGCTTTATGTTGGTAAAGTATCGACCGGTGAAAAAAAATATCAGGATATTTTTGTTGCCGTTCGCAGTAAAGTTGAAAATAATTCAACCCGCCCTTATAAATGGAATATACTAACAGCAAGTAAGGTAGCTGAGACAGCTGCACCCAATGAAGGGACTTATTTTGCTTTTGCTGATGGTAATAATTATAGCGGCATCGCCGGCCAGAAAAATTTCAATGTGGTTAACTTCGATAAACAATTTGTGCGTCAACCGCCGGTGCCAATTGTATCTTATGAGGGACGTTATTCTTTATTGTCGAATACTGAGTTGCTAAAACTTTATTTCACCGATCGGCATGCGGAGGCTGAATTGCAGTGGCGTATTACCTGGACATTATCGACCTTGATTTTGGCGTTGTTAGCGATTCCGTTGGCTGAGGTTGATCCGCGCAAAGGTAAATTTTCGCAATTATTGCCAGCGATTTTAATTTATGTTGTTTTCCTTAATATGATGTTTGTGGGTAAATCTTGGGTGCAAGATGGAAAAGTCAGCACCTGGCTTGGAATGTGGTGGATTGATGCATTGTTATTAATCTTAACCGGATTCCTTTATATTAAACCAAACCGATGGCGGCGAATATTTCGCATTTTAAGAGGTAAGCGCTAGTGCAAATATTAAATCGATACATTCGATCGAATGTGATTGCAGCCACTGCACTGGTGGTTGGAGTGCTGGCTGCCATTGATTCGTTTATGGTGTTCTTTGCACAAACCAGTGATATTGGCAAAGCCAATTACACCATGTTTAAGGCGATACTTTTTGTATTGATGCAATTGCCATTAGACATGTATCAGTATTTTCCAATGGCGGGGTTTTTAGGGTGTTTAATTGGTTTGGGGCGTTTGGCAAGCACCAGTGAGTTGGTGGTGATGCGCTCTAGTGGTATTTCGGTTGTAGAAATCACTTATTCTGTGATTAAAGCCGCGCTGATTATGTTGGTTGTTATGACCCTTATCGGTGAAGTGGTGGCGCCGATGTTGCAATCGAAGTCTGAACAAATGAAAGCGTATGCGCTGGGTAAAGAGAAAAATTATTCAACCTTAGGCTGGCTAAGGGATAAAAATCAGTTTATCCATATCGGTAAAATTGTTTCGCCAACGAAAGTGAATAATGTTACCGTATTTAATATTGTAGACCACAAAATGCAAAGTAATAGTTATTCAGGCACCGCGATAAGATTAAAAAACGGTGCGTGGCAAATGCAAAATGTGGTTCAATCCCATCTTGGTGGAAATAAAATTACTTCGACCACAAGGCCTACCCTTGATCTTAAAATTAAATTTGATCCGGTAAATCTGGTGCTTGGGCAGAAGAGTGTGCAGCAGTTATCCGTTGTGGGTTTATATAAGACCATTAAATATCGGGCACAGGCGGGGCTTGAGATTCGTCAGTTCCAATATACGTTTTGGCAGCGGATATTTCAGCCGCTGGTGACGATTATCATGATTTGTTTAGGGGTGCCATTTATCTTTGGGTCGCTTCGAAATTCGAGTATGGGACTTCGGGTGTTAACAGGTATTATTATCGGCTTTTCGTTCTACACGTTAAACCAGGTGATAGGACCATTGTCAGTGGTCTATCAGATCCCATTGATTATTGGAGCAATTATCCCGCTGGTGATATCTCTTTGCGCCTGTGTTATCCTTTTTCGCCGATTGTGAGGTGTGCTTAAAAGTAGCCCGGACGACTCGTCGGCCGGGAAGCATCCAGCGAAGCTGGATTCAAACTTTATAAAGATTAAATATTAATGAATGAACTAGAACAACAAATTGCTAAACGCCGCACTTTTGCGATAATCTCTCACCCGGATGCGGGTAAAACCACGTTGACTGAAAAGCTGTTGCTGTTTGGTGGCGCGATAACACTGGCGGGTGCGGTTAAAGGTCGTAAAGCGGACCGCCATGCGACATCTGATTGGATGGAAATTGAAAAGCAGCGTGGGATTTCGGTAACCACTTCCGTGATGCAATTCAATTTTCAAGGTAAAGTGGTTAACCTTCTGGATACACCAGGACACGAAGATTTTTCTGAAGATACGTATCGTACCTTAACCGCTGTGGATTCTGCTTTAATGGTGATTGATGGCGCCAAAGGTGTTGAAGCGCGCACCATTAAACTGATGGAAGTTTGCAGACTTCGCACCACACCGATTACCACCTTTATCAATAAAATGGATCGCGAATGTCGCGAGCCCATCGCGTTGTTGGATGAAATTGAAGACATTTTATCAATTAAATGCGCTCCTATTACTTGGCCCATTGGTATGGGAAAACGGTTTAAAGGGATTTACCATTTATTAGAGGATGCAATTTATTTATATGAACCCGGTAAAAATTATAAAGTGGGCGACGTCAATAAAATTGATGGTTTGAGTAATCCGCAGTTAGACGAAATATTAGGTGATAGCGCTGAAGAATTACGTGAAGAAATCGAGCTCGTGCGTGGTGCCAGTCATGAATATGACCGACAAGCTTTTTTACGCGGCCAATTAACGCCAGTGTATTTTGGCTCTGCGGTTAACAATTTTGGTGTGGCTGAACTCTTAAGTGGCTTTGTAAAAGAAGCGCCACCGCCGCAGCCACGAGAAACGCTTGAACGTGTGGTTGATCCAGAAGAGAATAAATTTACCGGCTTTGTTTTTAAAATACAAGCCAATATGGATCCGCAGCATCGCGACCGCATAGCATTTATGCGGGTTTCATCTGGACAATATAAAAAAAATATGAAAATGCGCCATATTCGCATCAATAAAGATATTCAGGTAAACAATGCGCTAACCTTTATGGCGGGCGCTCGTGAAAATGCCGATGAGGCATGGGCGGGGGATATTATTGGTTTACACAATCATGGCACCATTCAAATTGGTGACACCTTTAGCGTTGGTGAGAAATTAAAATTCAGCGGTATTCCTAACTTTGCACCAGAATTATTTCGCCTGGTTAGATTAAAAGACCCGCTAAAGCAAAAAGCATTAATTAAAGGCTTAATTCAATTATCCGAAGAAGGTGCGACGCAAGTATTTCGCCCGCTTAATAGTAACGAATTAATTTTAGGCGCGGTAGGTGTTTTGCAATTTGACGTAGTCGCACATCGGCTGAAAAATGAATATAACGTTCAATGCGTATATGAGTCAGTCAATGTTGCTACCGCACGCTGGGTTTATTGTGATGCCCCCAAAATGTTAGCCGAATTTAAACTCGAACAACGACACAATCTGGCCTTGGATAATTCAGATCAATTAACCTATTTAGCCCCCTCAAGGGTAAACTTGGACATCACCACCGAGCAGTGGCCCGGTGTTGAGTTGCGCGCCACCCGCGAGATTTAACTCATAGCCCGTCTTTGCGAAGTGGGAAGCAATCCAGTCTCGTCTTTGCGAGCGTTAGCGCGGCAAACTAGCCCCGTCTTTGCGAGGAGCCGTAGGCGACGCGGCAATCTAGTTTTACTTAAAAAATAATGGATTGCCGCGGTCATTTCACTCCCTCGCAATGACGGGTGGGCCGACTTCGTCTTTGCGAGGAGCCGTAGGCGACGCGGCAATCTAGTTTCACTCGCAATAATGACGTTATACTATAGTTGTATTTGCCTCGAAATAGGAAATTCAATCTCAGTTTCAGGTTGTGATTTTAAATTATCAATTGACCCCTGTAGCAGATCGATAAAATGTTTTTTTGGATAATCGCTGTTGGATTTTTTTAATGTGTTAGCAGCAGTAGTTGTAATTTTATATGCTTTATCTCGTAGATCTCTATCCCTTATTTCCATATTTGGGTTTGGCTTCTCGTCATATCTATCATATATGTGTCCTACGGGTGCTGTATCTCGATCATATTGCTGATATCTTAAATTGAGAATTTGACGAGCTGTTTTATTATGAATGTCATCTTTATATTTAGCTGAGTCTGATTGCAGAAGCCCCAGTGTATTTTTGCAAATATGGATTAAGGCAGCTCTTACTCGGCTGGGGTTTTGGAAGAACGTTGTTGGGTTAAATTTAAATTGTGATGTTATTGCTAAGCAATTTTTAACAATTTCAATTCCTGCTATACATTTTTTTTTGGAAGTTAGATCGGCGTTTCTGGAAATTTTATCAAATTTAGTTTGTGCAATTTGTAGATATTCTTTTTTCAAAAAAGCATGATTACTGAAAATTTTAGCTTGCATTGCCTGTTTTAAATTATCAAACTCGACCTGATAGTTTGGTTGTTTGGCTTCATATTTATTCTCATCGTGTCGTCGTCGGCTCATCGGCTTACCTCACATATTTATTTTGGTTATATTACTTTTCCTTTCCTGATTAAGCTCCGCAGTCAGTAGCCAGATAATAATACCACCGTATACTTAAAGAAATATTAAAAAGTGAGTATTTTGCTCTACATATTTTCTGTATATAATTTAGTCAAATAATCTTAAACAAAAAATCTCAGCAATTCAGCGCCTAATTCATTAGGCAACTCATGTGGTAGATCATGCCCACATAAAAAAGCCTTTAGTTTTGAATTGCTAATTTTTTCTGCCAAATATTCAGATTCATTTGGCAATGTTAATAGATCCAGAGTGGAGTAGAGAACAAGTGTCTCCGCTGATATCGATTGAATTAACTTACGTCCATCAAAGTTTTTAAGAACTTCGCATTGACGCTTTTGATCTACTAATGACTGAGGATATTCTGCTGACAATAATGCGTCTTTTAATGCTTTTACTTTTGTTTTATCAGCTAAAAACGCATCCCCAAATATCCAAGGCAGTGTTGCGTTAAATTGAATATCAAAATCAACCTCGGCTTCTCTTAACTCAATTAATGATTCTGACGCTTGCAACATCGCATTACGCCATTTTGCGGTTGTGTTTAGCAAGGCTAATTTTGAAATCTCATCTGGGTATTTACTTGCAATAGTCTGTGCAATAGTTCCTCCCATGGACTGCCCAACAAGATGTGGCTTGGTGAAGTTTAATTTTTTAAATAAAGCTACGGTGTTATCCGCCATGAGTTTCGCATTGAGAGGTTGCCCGCTATCTTTTGTTTGGCCAACTCCCTGATTATCAAACGTAAGCACCTTAAAATGCTGAGAAAGTAGCGGTATGATATCTTGAAAAAACAAGTAGTCTCCAGTATAGCCGGCGACTAAAACCAAGGGATGCCCCTGTTCACCGTGAATTGTATAATGCATGTCAACATTATCTACTTGAACATTTGGCATTATTATATCCTCCGTTTGAGGTTCCATTTACGCCCGGAGACGACTAGTTGAAAACATTCTATTTTTTCTTGCGTTTGTAATACGGGTTTTTCTCTTGCGGAATATGTTCGATATCTTCAGGTTTTTCATACAATCTTTTACAATGTGTTTTAGGAATCATAAAAATCATAAAAAAGCCGATTACGGTGAGTATGGGCAATACCAGAAAGGCCGCTTTGTAGTCATCAATATTAAAAAGTGGTACCCCCGTTGCAGATTTTGCTCCGTCCCAAGCGACATCCAACAGGACGCCAATCACCGGTTGGAAAACTGCCGCAGCAATGGTGACTACAAAATTAGTGGCAGCGGTCGAGATACCCGTGGTATGTGGTGGGCTGATTTCACGTACAATAGCAAACACAAGCACCTGAGTACCTGTAAATAAACCCAATAAAAAAAGCAAAATATAAATTGCAACATGCGAAGTAATATCTGTGTAGACTAATAAAAGCGTCACGACAAATACACAAATCGTTCCTATGACTAACGGTATTCGACGACTTTTAATATAATCTGAAAACCAGCCAGAGAGCGGTGCACCAATAGCCGCGCCAACAAAAATTAATGCGGTAATACTTGCGGCTTCCGTTGGCATATAATGTTTGCCTTGGATTAAAAAAGAAACGCCCCATAATGAGGCAACCACATTAACGGGCATAAACAAGATACTACCAACAATGCCGTTGTACCAAAATCCTGGAGTTCTTAAAATAATTAAAAGACGTAATAACGACTTTTTCCAGCTGGCCTTTGGGATATGATATGTTTTTAGCCATTTGGGTTTGTCGCGGACAAAAAGTATGATTAGAATTCCCATTGCAACACCGATATAGGCTGTTACCAACATTGCATCTTGCCAGCCATAGGTTTTTACCAGTCGCGATAAAATCCAGTCGGCACAAACCGCGCCCAAGGTACCAAGCCCGGTTGCTATTCCTGCAAAAAAGGCAAATTGATTTTTCGGTAACCAGCGTGATGCTAGCTTTAATGAAGCTGAAAACGCAAATGCTGAGCCAAACCCCATCATCAGTCGTGCTAGATACAGAATGGGTAGTGAAGGCACCAACGCAAAAAGTAGTGCGCCAGCAATACAGAGTACAATTGAGCCCACCAAAATACCTTGAATATTAAAGCGATCAATCACCAAGCCTGAGGGTATTTGCAACGGTGTATAGGAGTAGTAATAAAATGCAGAGATTAAGCCTATCGTGGTCGCATCGATGTTAAAGGTCGACATTAATGGGTGTATCATAACGCTGGGTGCAATTCTGAGAAAAAAGTCATAAGCATAGAACAAGGCTGCGACTAGACAAACGCCCCAAGGAACAATAATAGAATTCCAGATGGTGGGGTTTTGATATTGGGCGGTTGATTCGCTTTTAATCACTTGCCATCCTTGGGTTCCGATTAAGATAATAAGATTTCATATCATATCATATAGTTAGCGGCTGTCTTGTCAAATTGAATATATAGTACATTTTAGCTTCATAAATGGGTTCAACAACTCTATACTGTTAGGTTTTCTGCAAAGCAAAATCGGGTAAATTTAATGCAAATGCAATCATTTCAATTAGAATCCTCCTACGGCCAGCAAGTGAGGCGAATCTTGAGGTTAGTGCTGCCTATGGCCTGGTCAAGATTCATACAAATGGTTGGCTGGTTTGTTGGCATGCTAATGATTGCTCGTTTAGGCAAGCCTGAGCTCGCGGCTAGTGCACTTATTAACTCTACCATGGTAGCCATACTTGTTATTTTTATGACGCTGTTATTTGCAGTGAGCGTGGTGACTGGCCGTCTTTATGGGGAGTCAAAGTCCAAAGAGGTTGGCGCTTTATTTCAACAGGGTTTGATGTTCAGTGTCATCACCGGTCTTATTGTTACCTTGATTTTTTTCCACCTGAGTCATTTTTTATTGTGGACAGGGCAATCGGCAAGCTTAGTGAGAATTTGTAAAACGTTTTTTGATGCTTTTGCATGGGCATCCTTGCCGTTTATGTTGGTGGTATGTATGCAGCAAGTGTGTTATGGGATTTTAAAACAGCGGCTTGTTATTATTATTAATATCATTTGTACCTTAGCTTTGTTGGTGGTGGGCTATGTTTTTATTTATGGCGGTTTAGGCATACACGCGATGGGAGTGGCAGGACTGGGTTATGCGTTTTTAGTTCAGAATTTATTAAATGTTATTTTATTAGTGGTTAGTTTTTATTGGATAAAAGATTTTAAAAAGTATCACTTATTTGCGCGCCATAGTCACCGTGGAATGCGTTATATCAGGCAATTGTACACTGTCGGTTGGCCGATGAGCGTGCAATTTGGTGGCGAGTTGGTTGGTTTTTTTGTGCTAACCATTTTTACCGGCTGGCTCGGCACAGCGCAATTGGCAGCTTCGCAAATAACTCAGCAAATATTATTATTATTTTTAGTTCCGCTGTTTGCAGTTTCTGAAGCGGCGGGTATTTTGGTGAGTCAGTCGATCGGCGCCAAACAATTTAATCGAATAAAAAGTGAAGGCAATACCTGTGTGGCACTGGGCATGATTGGTGTGGTACTTTTTTCCATTCTATTTTTTGCGGTACCCACGCAATTAACCAATTTATATCTCAATGTGAATGATCCTGTTAATGCACATACGGTGTTATTAACGCGCTGGTTATTTTATATCACTTCACTGATGTTAATGATGGATACGATGCGAAACCTGTATACGGGTGCTTTGCGTGGATTTTATGATACTAAATATCCGATGTGGGTGGGATTAATTGTGTTGTATATTATTGCCATTCCTTTAGCTTATCTCTTTGGATTTACTTTCCATTGGGGTGTGGTTGGTATTCGTGTTGCGTGTATCGTTGGATTTGCCTTTGGTGCGATTATCTTAATGCGGCGCTGGGCGTCTAAATCAAATCAAGTGATTGCTGAAAACTCATCGGGGCTTTAATCGCAAATTGATTTTCTTTTAAGTCCAATGTAACCGTTGGAAATAACAATATAATCACCTGATTTTCTCAGTATTCTGATAGGGTTAACCATATGTGAATTCCTTAAAATAACTTCACATCCTGGGGCGTTCTTTACGGTCCAAGTTTTGCGGCAATAAAAATAATGAGTTTGCTGTGGTTTCAAGTGCTTCGCATTATGTTTGTAGGGAATCCATCCTAAAGGATCAATCCAATCTGCAGTAGCCACATAAATAGTTACCGTAGAACAATTTTTAACTCGTAGATGACCTTCTTGTGCTAACACGATAGTCGAGGTAACCAACAATATTGCTATCGCAGCTATAGATAAAATCTTTCTTGTATTCATGCTACTTACCTGCGCTTTTGTATTTGTTTTTACTCGTATAACAAGTATAGTACATAAATACATGCTGCAATTAAAGCTAGTAAAATGTTAATAATTATTTGTGGTATTCTTGTTGGCGTAGGAAATTACACAGACCGGCTCTGCAGAATTATTCAGGGCGATAGGGCAGGTAACTTGGTTCCCAGATATTTTCATCCACTAATTCTTCGATGGTGCCAGTTAATTTAATATCGGTATTCTTTTCTTCTATGCAGTTTTTGGCAACGGCGATGGCAATTTCTCTGGATGCTTCGGCTGCTTGCGCAATGGTTGGTAATAAGCCTTCACAGTGTTTTGCTGCATACGCGCCGAGCGCCTGACTGGCAGCTTGGAGCATCGAACACGTAGTACGTTTGGCGGCCACTGAAATAATACCGAGGCCGATTCCTGGAAATGCTAAATAATTATTGCATTGGCAGGTTGGATAGGTTTTATTATTGTATTGAACGGCTGGAAATGGACTGCCAGTTGCAACCCAAGCTCTACCTTCAGTCCAGCGGATAATATCTTCGGGTGTTGCCTCAGCGCGTGTATTAGGATTTGATAGCGGTAATATTATTGGGTGATCAACATGTCGTGCCATTTCAACAATAATTTCTTCGGTAAAAGCACCTGTTCTGGCAGAGGTGCCGATTAAAACCGTAGGTTTTACGTTTTTAATCACTTCTAATAAATTGATTTGATTTTTATTGTTGACTTGCCAGTTTTCAACATCTGAATTGGGGCGTACAAATGGTTTTTGCGCAATGCTTGTATTACCAATATTTTCGGTTAAAAGACCCGGTTTATCAACGATCCAAAATTTAGCGCGAGCTTCATCTTCTGTTAAACCAAAATTGACTAGGCCTTTATAAATATTTTCAGTAACCCCCATGCCGGCGGTACCTCCACCAAAAACAATAATGCGCTGTTGATTTAATGGAGTCCCAGTTTTGCTGGCTGCACAGAGTAGCGCTGCAAGTGCTACGACACCGGTACCTTGAATATCATCATTAAAGCTACAGGTTTGTTCTTGATAAGCGACTAAATTACGATACGCATTAATGTGGCCGAAGTCTTCCCAGTGTAGAAAAACATGTGGGAATTTCTTTTTTAGCGCAGAAATAAATTTATCTAGAAAAACATTATAATCTTTGCCTTCAATACGTGGGTGACGCCAACCTAAGTAAAAAGGATCATTTAATAAGGCTTGATTATTGGTGCCGGCATCGAGCATAACGGGTAAAGTAATATCTGGATTAACACCACCAAAAACACTGTAGACCATCAGTTTAGCAATCGGAATCGCCATACCGCCAACCCCTTGATCACCAATGCCAAGCACGCCTTCGCCATCACTGACTACGATTAATTCTATATTCGGGTTGGTGCGATTATCCAAGATTTCTTCAATATTATCTTGGTCGGTATAAGAGATATAAAGTCCGCGTGGATTCATAAAACGTTTATTATAAGTCTGTACAAAATCACCGACGTATGGCGTATAAATGGTGGGAAGCATTTCTTCGATATGATCTTTGACGAGCCTATAAAACAGGGTTTGGTTGTTATTGAGCAATCGATTAAGGTATTCATTGCGATTTTGCAGTTGTTCAAAGCTTTGATATTGTGAATAGGCACGTAGTAATTGTTCGTCTAGCGTTTCAATGCGGTTAGGCAGTTTGCCTTTTAATCCAAGTGTTTCGCGCTCTTCTTTAGTGAATGCTGTGCTTTTGTTTAGGCGAGGAAAGGTTAGCAACGCTTTACCGCGATAGCTTGTTTCTAGGAATTTGTTCCCATTCTTATCTTTTTTAATCGAAAAATTCAGCATAAGTTGCTTAGCCTCTTTTTGGAAATATAGTCTAAACCTGGTTGGTTATTGTATCAAAAAAGAGCGCATGAGTCAGGGTGAGCGTAAAATAAAAAAATACTTATTATTTCATGAGGTTGGAATTATTTTTATCCCCGCAAAAATAGTCACACGGTCTTATCGGTGCCTTAACACAACCTCTAATAGAGATCTCCATCCTGAGCTTGAAGTACTTGCTTAACTCCAGCTTTTATCATTTCATTAAGCACGCCGAGTCTTTTGAATGTCTCTGGTGGACTGTAGTTTTGGACATGAACTAAAACAATGCTCTTTACACCAGATTCTGTTTGTACTTTTTTCAGGTCACTAGGAAACATATGATAAGCTCCAATTACCTTAAGCTTTTTTTCCACAGTGTCACCACCCCATACTACATACTTAAGATCTTTCCGTGTAATACCCTCAATAAATAAAATGTCAGCATTTTTGGCTGCAGCAACGAGCCCTTTTGAATAATGCCCATCTCCACCAAAAACAAGAACTCTGTTATCTGGTTTCGTCACAAAACGATAAGCGTATGTGTGTTCCAAGGCTCCATGGGATGTGGGATATGCTGTGACTTTGACATTGGCATCTTCAAAAATAGCCCTACCTTGCTGCCCTGTCTTGGGATTAACAGGAATACCCAGCGCAGTAGCGCCGTCAGCTTTTGCTCTTTGAAGAGCAATGGAGCCTTGAAACATTTCATTCCTATCAATGCTCCATGCTGCATTAATATGCCCAATCATTTGATTAATACCTTCCGGGCCAAATACTTTTTTATTGCCACCTACACCAAACTTAAATGGGTTGTTTATAAAAGAGGGGAGCCCAACAGTATGATCCTCATGCAGATGGGTGAGGAACATATATTTTAAATTTTTAAGAGCAAATACTTTTGCTAGATCTATATTTCCTTGAGTGAGAACCGATTTGCCTAACGCTCTCCACCAACCTTCACCACAGTCAATAAAGTAGGGGAAACCATTGACAATAACAGCTTCAGCTGGCCCAAAACGATAAGGGTTTGGGGAGGGGTCTCCAGTTCCAAGTGTTATGACTTTTGATGGTTTGTTTTGGGGTGATCGGTCAATAGGCCCTCTGTTCTCAAAAATAGGCCAACTTGCGGGTGATGTATAAGGCGTTCGCCAATTTTTCGGTCTAACGAATGGTACGTTTAAATCGTTTCGTTTTGTTGTTTGTGCGCCTCTTTTTAGATTTTCTTCATACGTAGCTGCGATTGTGAGAGTGGAAAAAAATACAAAGAGTATGGTCGACGTAGATATAATGATTAGCTTTTTCATTTTATTGCCTCTCCGTGGCGAACAATATTAAATAATATAATACAGTTACGCTAGTCTTCCTTAGTAGGCTTGCCGTCTTGTGTGACGACGCCTTCATCGTGACTGATCAAATCTTCGCGCCAGGGTAAATCATGGTAGGGCCCATGATCTGAAAGTCGAAATATGGGGTATTTAATAATTGAAAAATAGGGCGAATAGTCAAAATCTGAAGGGGTGAATAATCGCGGATTACGGTGAATGACTTCGATTTTTTTGCCTTCGACTTGTCGAACCAGGGGAAGGATCGGAAATCGAACCGATGAAAATGCTTCTGCAATAATCCCGGAGCAAATATCCTTGGTGGTTTGGTTCTCTTTTCCTTGATCGAACAGAGACGACTTCCAGCGCCGCGGAATAAACCAGTGGTTGGTGAGCAAGAAACGCGCAAGATCGAAGAAGTGGCGAGTATCATAGCTGTGGCCAATTTTTTCAATGGTGTAATTGATCACTTGTTGCGCATCGCTGTGTGATAGGCCTGTGGGTCGACAGATTCGAATATGATCACGTTTGTAGGTGCTGACGGGTCGAATTCGCGTACCCTGACCCACCACAGTATCCACAATCAACTGCTGTCCAGCGGATCCATGATAATATTTGCGCACGATTTCTCGCATTTTAGGGTCTTCGATACTGTGCAGGCGACCAATATAGAGCGCGGCATGAGTCCATGGACTTAAAGTGATCGCTTTGATGTAGCGGCTGATGCGGTTGGTACCCTCAACCAGGAGTACGTCACCTGGAATGATCTCATGAGAAATTCGATCAAAGTCGCACAGATGTGCGCGTTTTCTATCTTTGCTCTCTGTTGAGTAGTAATTCGCAATTTTATCGAAAAACCATTTGCCAAGACCCATGCGCGCCCTTTTATAAAATCCGTTTCGTTACTTTAATTATTACTGATTTTTTGTGTAAGTGAAACCGCATAACCAATATAGTTTTCAGGTGTTAGCTGTTCTAGGGCATTTTTGGCATCTTCAGGCAGGTCGAGCTGATCAATAAATTCTCTAATTGACTCATTGGTGATCGATTTGCCGCGAGTTAATGATTTAAGCTGTTCATAGGCATCGGCTACGCCATATCGACGCATCACGGTTTGAATGGGTTCCGCCAGTACTTCCCAGCATTGGTTAAGGTCAGCTTGAATGACCGTGCTATTAGCGACGATTTTATCCAGCCCTTTTGTGAGAGAAAAGTAAGCGAGCAAACTATAACCAATCACTGAACCGAGGTTGCGCAGCACGGTTGAATCTGAAAGGTCGCGTTGCATGCGTGATATTGGTAATTTCAACGCTAAATGTTCGCCAAGTGCGATGGCAATACCGAGATTACCTTCGGCATTTTCAAAGTCGATTGGATTCACTTTATGCGGCATGGTGGAAGAACCCACTTCATGCTGCTGTTGGCGCAAGGTAAAATAGCTGATGCTAATATAAGCCCAAATATCACGGGCTAAATCCAGCGCTATGCTATTCACCCGAGTTAGCGTTTGTAAATATTCGGCAATATAATCGTGTGGTTCTATTTGAGTGGTATAGGGATTAAATAACAGCCCTAAACTTTCAACAAATGTTTTGTTAAAGCTTGGCCAATCAACTTTAGGGTAGGCGGCAAAATGCGCGTTGTAGTTACCGACTGCGCCATTAAATTTCCCAAGAATTTGTTGATTGCTGAGTTGATTGATTTGCCGTTGTAGGCGTGCGATAACGTTGGCAAACTCTTTGCCGAGGGTTGTGGGTGTCGCGTTTTGTCCATGGGTGCGTGAAAGCATTGCTAAATTCATATATTCATTTGCTTTGCTTTTAAGGTTGTCCACCATTTTATTTAATTCGGGAAGTAAATTTTCATCGCGAGATTTTTTTAGCATTAAAGCATAGGCAAGATTATTGATGTCTTCAGAGGTGCAAGCAAAATGAATAAAAGGGATAAGTTGTTTTAAATCTTGCTGAGTGTTGATTTTATCACGCAGAAAATATTCAACTGCTTTAACATCGTGGTTGGTGGTTTTCTCGATGGATTTAATTGTTTCTGCGTCTTTTAAATTGAAATCAGTTACAATATTTTCTAAAAATTGGAGTTGTTGTTTATTGAGTGTAGGCGCTTCGCTGATGCTTTTGTTATTGGTTAGGTAGATTAACCATTGAACTTCAACCAGGACGCGATAATAAATCAGTCCATATTCACTTAATGTTTTGCGCAGCGTTTCGAGTTTGTTTTGATAACGCCCATCTAAAGGGGAGATGGCGGTTAGTTCACAAAGCTCCATATTAACTCCAAGTTATTCAAAATAGTTAGGTGTACCCTACCAGATTATAAATTGCAACGATAGATATTATACAGTAACATTGCGATTTTACATTCTTTTATAAGGTTTTGTGATGAAGTTTATTGATCTAGCTAAAGAGCAGCAATTGATTCGTTCAGAAATTGATACAGCGATTTCCAAGGTGTTGGAGCATGGTATTTACATCATGGGCCCAGAAGTTCATGAGCTCGAGGCCAAGCTTGCTGAGTATGTTGGGGTTAAGCATTGCATTACCATGTCTAGCGGCACTACAGCCCTTCAGGTGGCTTTAATGGTGCTTGGCGTTGGCCCCGGGGATGAGGTCATAACCACCCCATTTAGCTTTTTTGCCACCGTGGAGGTGATTCAGCTGTTGGGAGCGACCCCGGTTTTTGTGGATATTGATCCTAAAACATACAATCTGGACACGGAGTTGCTTGAAGCGGCTATTTCATTGAAAACTAAAGCAATAATGCCAGTTAACCTCTATGGCCAGTGCGCTGATTACGATGCCATAAATCAGATTGCTGAGCGTCATGGACTTGCTGTGATCGAAGATGCCGCGCAGAGCTTTGGCGCAGAATATAAAGGTAAGCGCTCTTGCGGTTTGACCACAATCAGTTGCACCAGTTTTTTTCCTTCTAAGCCTTTAGGTTGTTATGGTGATGGCGGAGCTTGTTTTACAGATGATGATCAATTGGCGGCACGGATGCGCAGAGTCATTGATCATGGACAGGCAGGACGTTATCAGCATGTAGAAATTGGCATTAATGGCCGCTTTGATAGCATCCAGGCCGCTATACTTTCTGTTAAATTCGATAAATTATGTGATCAACAAATTAAATCTCGACAACATGTAGCCAGTTTGTATCAGCAGTATTTAGGTAATGGCGTGATGACGCCTTATGTTGAGCCACATAATTTGAGTGCTTTCGCACAGTATACAATTCAGGTTGATCAGCGAGATCAAGTGCAGGCACAATTAAAACAGCAGGGTATTCCAACGGCTGTTCATTATCCTAAACCATTGCATCAACAAGATGCATTGCGCGATTTATTTTTACAACAAAGCTTTCCGGTTGCAGAACATGCCGCATCACGAGTGCTTAGCTTGCCTTTTCATCCTTATCTTGAAGAAAGTGAGATAGAGAAAGTTGCCAGTGCAGTTAATCAGGTTGTTTGCGCTGAAGTCGAGCGCGTGTAGCTTTATTCCCGGCCAAAAATAAATTTTTGTCTAGGCTACAAGTTCGTCATCCCAGCGAAAGCTGGGATCTTTTTGAGACAATTAACAGCCCATGCTGAACGTATGCTTGCATTCTTCATTTTGATTAAGGTGCGCTGCCATGGCGTTATCAAGATAAGCCGCTAACTCAGGGTAACGTTCTGCATTAACAAGATCTCTTGGTGTTTGATAGACAAATCCAACGTTTTTTTCCCACTTTTCCCAGCATTTTAAAAATAAAAGATGAGGAGAGTGTTCAACTAGAATTCTTGCGCAATCGAGGTTGTGATCTCTCGCTGCAACATGAAGTGCTGTCATTCCACAGAGCTCTATATGGTCTGCGCTTGCGCCAGCGTTGAGTAATAGCTGCAGTGCTCTTGGGTCACTTTTACAATAGTAACCTGAATAACTTATGGCGAGATTGAAAGATGAATCAATGTTCCAGAGAGTGAGTGTGCGAGTTAAATTTGGGTTTGCGCCTTTATTAATAAGATGTTTGGCTAGAATGTAGTGTTTATGTTCTAAGGCTTGGGTGAGTGGATATTTGTTTTTCCTATAAGAATAACAAGGGATATAAGGATCCTTAAATCCGCAAGCTCTAAATATACTTAAAATTGCTTGTGTTTCTGCCTCATTGTAATTTGGTTCAAATGGTTCATTTACGTCAATGCCTTGTGCTAGCATAAAATCTGCAGAACGAAAAAGTCCCGCTTGAATCGTACATTTTAATATCCCTTGCTTTACTTTTAAGGAGCAGAGTAATGCGCTTGGGCTTTTGAAGACATGGGTTAATTGCTCAAGGATTTGAATATCATGCAATGCTTGGCTGATTTATTTAGTTTGTATAGTCTATATCGTTCATTGATTACAACAGTTGGCTCTTGCTCAACTTTCTCATCGTCATCGTAGCGTTGTTGATTTGTTTTAGCTTCATTGTTATTGGTCGACAGGGTGGGAGTCAATTCTACTGTTAGTGTGGCTGTTTTATCATCTGTGGGATTTGTGCAGTGGCTAAAAGGTGTTTGAAATAACATAGCGGTAGAGCTTGTATTTCTTGCTTTAGCTGCATTTATGATTTGATTTATGTTTGCAATCATGGCTTGTGTAGCAGGTATTAATTCAGCGGTTACTTCTCCCTTGTATTGTTTGCAGAGTTGAAGATCTTGCGCTTGCTTTTGCTCTAAACTGATGGGATGATTTTCTATTTCATCTTCGCTCGACGAATCAAAGTCCGAATCATTCAAGTCTTGCTCGTCAAATACATGTTCAACTATAAATTTCAGTTTGTTGGATATCTGTTGGATTTTGATAGCAAAATCATGTAAAAGCATAAACTGGTTTTCAGTTAATCTATGTTGTGGCGTTAATTGATCGAATATGACAGTTTGAATTTCTGAAGTTGTAGGTTTTAATGATGCATTAATTATATCGAGCAGTGATGTCGTTGGTGTATAATCGTAGACTATCTCAAATAATAATTTCGTTTCCTTTGCTGGCTCCAGTTCTGTTGCGCAATCCTCCATTAACGTCACGCTGTGCTCAAATTGACGTTCTAATAGTTTAAGTCGGTTATGAATTGATTCTCTCATAAGATTGCTCTCACTCTTGTGTTAAGTTCAAGCGCGGCAACTGCCCAGGTATTTATACCTAGAGACTATACGGTATTTTTATTAAGGAAATATTAAATTCTTGGTAATTATTTCACAGTTGTGAAAGTCTACAAGATAAGATTACTTTAATGTAGGGTATTCATCTTTGCGTAAGGGGGGGGCGTTTAGCTGGTAGGCATAAGCTCTTCATGATATGCGTGGAGGTTATCCCCCATGCCAATCCCGAAATAATTCAATTGGTGGCGTTTTGTTTCTTCATAGTTAAAAATATTTCGCCCATCAAAAATCGCATTATAATGCAGTCGCTGCTTTATTTCGGCTAGCGGGATTTTTTTAAACTGGTGCCATTCTGTGGTGATCACCAAGACGTCGGCTTTATCGAGCGCATCCAATGGCGATGAACAAAGTTGTAATCGCAATTGATCATCATAATGTTTCGCAAAATTATCCATGCCCATCGGATCAAAGGCTCTGACGATGCTGCCGGCTTTGAGAAATAAATCGATCAGCACTTGTGAAGTTGAACAACGAATATCATCAGTATTCGGTTTGAAGGTTAAGCCCCATAACGCAATGGTTTTGCCTTTTAATTGTCGTTGGAAGTAAGCGCTAACTTTATGAAACAATAATTTTTGTTGCGAAAGATTGCGCTTAATTACAGATTCCATAACATAGGGTTCAATTTGATGTTGTTTAGCCATTGCGATTAAGGTCATAATATCTTTAGGAAAGCACGACCCACCAAAGCCACAGCCGGCATTTAAAAAAAGTGGATTAATTCGATAATCTTGGCCAACGCCCATTTTCACGGAATTAATATTAGCGCCTACGGCTTCGGCAATTTGGCTTATCTCGTTCATAAAACTTACCTTAGTGGCGAGCAATGCATTTGAGGCATATTTTGTTAGCTCGGCTGAAGCTTTATCCATAATGAGTAATTGATTTTTGTCTTTTGTAATGGGTCGATAAAGATCATGCATCAGTTGAATGGTTTTAATATCTTCTGCGCCAATGATGATGCGGTCAGGATACATAAATTGTTGGACCGCCGTGCCTTCTTGTAGAAACTCAGGGTTGGTGGCAACGTCGACGCTAAAATTGCAGTTGCGTTGTTTTAATATCCCGTTGACATACTGGGTAAGCGCATTGGCAGTCCCAGGCGGTGTGGTTGATTTGAGAATGACGCTGCAGGGGTAATTTAATTGATAAGCAATGGTAGTAGCTACTTGATAGACGTAGTCTAAATTAACATCATCCGCTTTATTTAAAGGTGTGCCAACAGCGATCATAAGCAGATCGGTATCCACTATCGCGCGACTGGCATCAGTGCTAAAAAAGAGTTGCTTGGATAAGTGTTTATCCAGAAGTGGCTGCAACTCGGATTCGTAAATTGGACAAATGCCCTGATTGAGTAAATCAATTTTTGCCTGGTCATTGTCAATACAGATAACGGAATGACCAATTTCAGCTAAACAAACTGCAGTTACCAGGCCGACATAGCCGGCACCAAAAACGCTAACTTTCATGGTTTTTGCAACGTCCCTATAAATAATGTTGAAAAATTTTGAATAACTATACCACCGTGATGTAAATTTGGCTATGATGAAAATCGCGCGCAATGAAACGGAGTAAATAAAAGCATGAAGGGACAACACCGCTTTACGATTAATATCTTGATTGGAATGTTTTTGGGCATATTGGCGGGTTTAGCCATTAAGTGGATTCCCTTCTCTGTGGAAGCAAAAGCTGTCATTGTTGATGATATTTTGAACGTAGCTGGTCAAATCTTTTTGCGTTTGATTTTCTTGCTGGTGGTTCCAATCGTGTTAGTTTCGTTAATTTGCGGCAGCAGTTCGCTAGGGGATTTTAAACAGCTCGGCCGAATTGGTGGTAAAAGTGTGTTGTTATACATTTTAACAACCGGGATTGCCGTTACAATTGCATTATTGGTTGCGAGTTTGTTCAGGGTTGGGTATGGGCTTGATATGGCGTTGCCGGCAGCGTATGTGCCGAAAGCTCCGCCTTCGTTTAGCGAAGTGCTTATTAATTTTGTTCCGAAAAATCCTTTTAATGCTTTAGCTAACGGGATTATGTTGCAGATTATTGTGTTTGCGTTATTAGTCGGAATTGCGATTTCAGCGGTGGGTGAAAAAGGCGAATTATTGGCGCGGTTTTTTAAATCAACCAATGAGGTTTTATTAAAACTGATATTAATGATTATGAAAACGGTTCCTTATGGGGTATTTTTTCTGCTTGCGAAATTATTTGCAACCATTGGTTTTTCAGCGTTTGATGACTTATTACTTTATTTTTTCTGTGTTTTGTTGGTGTTGGCGATTCAGCTATTGGCTTGTTATCCGATATTAATTTTTTTACTGGCGCGCTTAAACCCTTTTATATTTTTAAGAAAAATGTATTCGGCGATGTTATTTGCATTTAGTGTTTCAAGCAGTACCGCTTCCATTCCGATTGTACTGGAAACAGTTGAAAAGCGCTTAGGTGTTTATAATTCAGTGGCGGCTTTTATCATTCCTTTGGGTTCGACCATTAATATGGATGGAACGGCAATTATGCAAGGTGTGGCAACAGTATTTATCGCACACGCATACCATATTAGTATTGGAGTTGTGGGTTACATTACCGTTATTGTGATGGCTATTTTAGCGTCTATTGGTACCGCGGGTGTTCCAGGTGTTGGTTTAATCACCTTGGCTTTAGTGCTGAACCAGGTAGGATTGCCGGTGCAGGGCATTATGTTAATTATTGGCATTGATCGTCTGCTTGATATGGCGCGAACGGCGGTTAATATTAGCGGAGATTCAATGATTGCAACCATTGTTGCAAAAACTGAAAATAAATTGTCTTTAGATATTTATCGAGACCGAAGTTTATAGGAGCAGCAGTAATGAATTTAGAAGATCAAGTAATTGTGATCACCGGCGGTGGATCTGGAATGGGGGCGGTTAGCGCAGAAGTATTAGCTGAGGCGGGCGCAAAGGTTGCTCTTTTAGATATTAATCTTGAAAAAGCCTCAGTGCTAGCTAAAGCTCTAAATGGCATTGCATTAAGTTGTGATGTCAGTGATGCAAAAAATGCTGAAAATGCAATTGCTGAGGTGGTAAAACACTATGGCAAGATTAATGGTTGTGTTAGTTGTGCGGGAATAGCACCGGCTAAACGCATTGTCACTCGAGAAGGGCCCCAAGATTTAAGTGAGTTTTCAAAAGTTATTTCAATTAACTTAATCGGCACATTTAATATTATGCGGCTGTGTGCCGCGCAAATGATGAGTCAAAAAGAATTAAACGAAGATGGCGAGCGCGGGGTTATTATCAATACCGCTTCGGTTGCGGCATTTGAAGGACAAATCGGGCAGGCGGCTTATAGCGCTTCTAAAGGCGGTGTTGCATCAATGACGCTTCCAGCAGCTAGAGAGTTCGGCAAGTTTGGAATTCGCGTGATGACCATAGCACCTGGCATCATTAAAACACCGATGATGGAAGCGATGCCAGAGAATGTGCAGCAGGGTTTAGCGCAGGCGGTTACTTTCCCAAAACGATTGGGTCACCCGGGCGAATATGCACAATTGGTAAAGACTATTTTTACCAATGTTTATTTAAATGGTTCTGTGATTCGTTTAGATGGTGCAATTCGAATGGCGGAGAAATAATAATCTAGAGGTGGACGGTTGATAACGAAAGGAATCATTCTTGGAGGCGGATTAGGATCTCGTTTGTATCCAATGACACTTGCCATCACTAAGCATTTATTAGCCGTTTATGATAAGCCAATGATTTATTATCCGTTAACGACGTTGATGGAGCTTGGTATACGCGATATTCTAATTATTGCACACCCACAGGATTTGGATGCGTATCAACGTTTACTGTCGAATGGTGAGCGTTTTGGAATAAAAATTCAATATAAAATTCAACAAAAACCAGAAGTATTAGCAAAAAATATATTGATGAGCGCAGATTTTATTAACGATGATTCCGTGTGCATAATTTTGGGTGACAATTTTTTTCATACGCCGCAATTAAAACAAGTAACCCCCACAAAAGATTTAAATGGCGCCGCGATATTTACTTACCCAACAACAAATCCCAGTGAATTTGGTATATTAATTTGTGATAATGAAAATAATCCAATTCGCATCGAAGAAAAGCCTGAAAGCAGCACTTCAAATGCAGTTGTTACCGGATTATATTTTTACGGTTCTGACCTTGTTTCAGAAACAAAAAATAACCTTGAATTTAATGTGACCGATATTAATAATCTTTATTTGCAAGCCAAGCGTTTAAGCGTAACTGAATTAGCTGGTCAATGGTTTGATCTCGGCACCGCTGATGCGTTATTAACAGCGGGTGAGTATGTGAAGCATAAACAACTCGAGCGTGGTCAGTTAATAGCAAGTCCAGAATGGATTGCTTGGCAAAACAAATACATCGATAAGCACAATTTAGAAAGCTCGATTGAACTATTCCAGCACGCAAGCTACGGAAAAACCCTCCAAACCTTATACTTGCTTCAAGGAGCATAAGAATTTTTTTCTTCAATCTTTTCAATGAATTAAATTATTAACAGCGACGCCTTGGAGGAAACTATATTGTTATTATATGCACAATTCAAACTGGCAAAAAACTATACCGTTTATAGTTTCCTCCAAGGCGTCGCTCTTAAGGTTTTAACTATCTGATTTAAAGTAATTATTTTTCTTATAGTCTCCTCGGAGTTATAAAATGTTTTGGCTATAAACTATAGCTCGTGTCATTTAAATTATCTTCTTGATTTGTTGTTTTGCCTACCGGAAACAATGAGCTGCTATTTTTTTCTCCCAGCCTACTATAGGTGCTAGCTTTTGCTTCATATTGATGAGTGTCGACCGCTTTGTTTGTATTAATGTTGGTGGCAATAAGCCCCCCTACGGTTGGAAAAGTCAGAGCTATGCAGGTCATGATTGAGAATAATGTTATAAGTGATGCTGATATAGGAAGGGCAGCTACTGTGAGAGATACTGCAAAAACAAATGTCATGAGCGTTAAATAGGCTAGCGCTGTGCCCGCCAAAGCCCCTACCATCCACATAGCCTGCAGTGTATCAAGATGCATGTCTTTCATCGCGTTGCGATACCCTGTTTTTTGCAGTAGTGAGTTATTGTTGGCAAAGCTAAATGTTGTATCGGTGCTTGGAACTTCATTGGGTGAAAGCGTAACTTGCCCATAAACTTTTTTTCCATCAATTAAATAGGCGTAATCGTAATTATGATCATGACTGTGTTGAAGATAAAGTGTTTCAGGTAGAAAATTTGCTTGTGGGATGGATCCCATGATTACCTTGCAAGATAGACCGGTTAATTTTTTTTCTGCATAGTTTGGCAGCAAAAAATAATTAGTAAGCGATGAGGTGGCGACCATTAAAGCAGCCACGCTGAGAACTGGAATAGTCGCGAAATTTATGCTAACCAACAGAGTTAATACTGCAGTTAACCACAGACTTGATGCGGTGCTCTCAGCTGCGTTTTCTGGTGGTTTAGAATTAGCTTTATTTTTATATGAAGTGAGTGCGGCTGCTAATATCGGAGATGAATTAGCATTAACATCAACTAGCCAATCATTTTCTGGCATGTTGCTCAATATGCCATTTAGTATTTGGTGCTGCTGTTCTTCTGAGTTTTTTTCGTTTTGAAGTTCTTGAGTTAATCTCTGTAAATCATGTTTATTTTTTAATTTATTAGCTAAGAAAATATAAACATCTCTGTTGATTTCGAAATTTTCGCTTTGGATTTTTTGGAACGGATATTTTAGGTCATAAACTGTTCTCATTCTTTTTTCCTTGTAATAATGTTTTAGCTATAAAGCGTATGTTGCTGTGTCATCCATAATCGCCTTTTGAGTTGATGTTTCACACTCCCTAAACAATAAGCTGCTATTTTTTTCTCCCAGCATACTAAAGGTTGTGCCACCATGATGGGTAGCACGTTCTTTGGTTGCAGTCGCTTTCTCCGTGTCAATGAGGGTAGCAAAAAAACCACATATTGATGGAAAAAAGATAGATATAGCAATTACAGTACCGATTACTGCTAGTGCAAGCGGAGGCGCTATGGGAATGAGAGTTAGAATCAGAGCTGTTAGAAGAATTGTGGTATCGGCTAGTAGAGTGCCGGCTAAAGCTCCCACGGCCCACGTTTTCTGTAGAGTATTAAGTTGCATATCTGTAACTGCAGAACGATACCCCGTTTTTTCCAGTAGTGGATTATTGCTGGTTAAGCTTATGGTTGCGTTGTCGTTTGGAACTTCGTAAGGTGAAAGTGTAACTTGTCCATAAACCTCTCTTTCATCTACTGAATAGGCATAATCGTATTTATTATCATAGCTGTGCTGAAGATAAATTTGATTAGGTAAAAGAGATGATTCTGGGATAGTTCCTCCGGTTACAACACAAGACAGACCATTTAAGTTTTTCTCTGCAGCATCTGATAAAGCTAAATAATTAGTAAGCGATAAACCAGCGGCTAGAAAAAGTAGTCCACAAATAGGTGGATTAATTATCATTGAGCCAAAAAGAAGAATTAATACTGAATTTAAAATAGCATTTGCCATAGAGGTTTCAACGGAGTCTTTTGGCAATTCAGAGTGGGCTTTATTGATATATGAAGTTACCGCTGCTGCGAATATCACAGATGAGCCAGTATCAACTTTTGAAATCCAATTGTTTTGTGGAAGACTACTTAAAATGCCATTCAACATTTGGCGCTGTACTTCTTCTTTTATTTCGCTGCTGATTGCATGAGCCAGGGCTTCTAACTGATTTTCATTTCTTATTGAATTAGCTATAAGAGTATAGATAGCTTGATTGGTTTTGCAGTCAGCGACATTCGGCACAATATTTTTGTGAACAACAGTTAGTCTCATACTTCTCTCCTTGTGATGATGCTGACTAAAATGATACTCCTCATTTATTAAAATTATCTTAACTTCTATTTGCTTCAAGGAGCATAAGATTTTTTTTCTCCAGTATTTTCATTTACTTGAATTATTAAGAGCGCCGCCTTGGAGGAGACTATAAACGGTATATTTTTCTTTCAACTGGAGCTGTTCAAATAAAAACTTTATAGTTTCCTCCAAGGCGTCGCTCTTAAGGTTTCAACCTTTTGATTGAATGTAATTATTTTTTTTATATTCTCCTTGAAGCAATAAAATACTAGCGATGTTTCAGGGACTGTGAGATTCTGTTAAAATTCCCAAGCATTAGCTCTTGATTGTTCAGTATAATTACAGGTACAGGGAAAATATAAAATGACAACTCAATCTCAGCAATGGCAAGCGCTTATGCAGCATCAGCAGTTGATGCAGGTTAAGCATTTAAAAGACTTGCATCACGATAATCCGGATCGGCATTCTCAATTTTCATTCGCTGGGGCGGGTATTTTGTTGGATTATTCGAATAACCATTGCGATCATACCACGGTAAAATTACTTGCAGAGTTAGCTGAGGCCAGTCAGTTAAAGCAGGCGATAACCGATCTTTTTAGCGGCCAGGTTGTTAATCGAAGTGAAAATCAACCTGCATTGCATAGCGCATTACGTAATTTTTCTGATACGTCATTATTGGTGAGTGGAAAAAATATTTTATTGGATGTTAGGGCCGCTTGGGAACAGATGGATTTATTTTCGCGTGCGATTCGTGAAGGAACATACTGCGGCTATAGTGGCAAACCCATTAAACATATCGTGAATATTGGAATTGGTGGTTCTGATTTAGGACCTAAGATGGCAATTTCAGCATTGTCGCATTTGGTGCATCCAGATTTAAAATTTTATTTTGTTTCTAATTTAGATGAAGGCGATATTGGCCGTTGTTTGCAGCACTGTGATCCAGAAACCACATTATTTATTGTGTC
>CAXMUH010000081.1:0-3132 GCA_964196565.1 uncultured Legionellaceae bacterium
CACCATCGCCTCAATCACCGAGATAAACCACCCCACCGAAGCAAACAGAAAAATCATATACGGATACAGCGGCACATAATAACTTAAAAAGAACCCGGCCGCCCACAACATGGTACAGATCATGGTAATCATCGGAGAAAACCATTGAACTGCGGCAGCTGCTGCTGGCGCATAAGGATTTGCGGCTGGACAAAGGCCCATAAGTAATATATTTGCAGTAATCAAAACGCCACCAATCACCCAGATAGCAATCGTTAATTTAAGACAGGCTTGCCCCACACTATAAAGAAAACCTAAAGGACCACCATAACTATTGACATGCTTAAACATATTACCAATAACATCCAGCCCGATAGCTGCACTCGTCAAGGTTAGCCCAACACCTGGGACAACATAAGTCGGTGCAATCACACCCGCTGCTGCGCCACCGAGAATAGGCTTGGACAGATTCGCAAAGATTTTTTGCCCTATTGCAGCACCCACTCCTGCCCCAAGACCAAAATCTAATGCGCCGCCTATAGCAGCTCCAGCTGCAGCACCACCTCCATGACCCAAGGTACCACCGGTCTTACCACCGTAAACACCATTTCCCATCGTACCATATACGCTGGTGATGTAAGCTTGAAAACCAGTTGAAATAGCTGCTGGTGAAGCTAGCGCATAACTCGTTAGTGCTGTGCCGGCGCCAGTAACAATTTTATTTAACTTCGTCGGCATGGGGCTAGGCCAACTTGGAGAGATCGCTGGTGCAACATACTTAGATAAGTTCATCGCTTTGGCACTGCTCGCGTTAAAGCGCATCACATCCCAAAAATACCGCCCTGCATTGAGCCAACCTTCGGCTTCTGCATTTGGAATAAATATAGCTTTTGTTTTATCAGCTTGTTTCCCATTTATTTTCGCATAAACTTGAATGGCTGAGTAATAACCTAACATTGCGTTGAACATACTTGGATAGGCATCTTTTGGTAATGTCGAGCTAACATCCGCACAGGTTTTACTGGTTGGGTTTTGTGAACAATAATATTTTTTTGCTAACGGCAATAAGCCCGTCACCAAAGATGACGTCGCCGATCTGGCAATACTACAATTGGATGATGTTGGTGATGAGCATGCACTACTAATATTCCACGACACAGATCCACAAGAACTTCCCCCACTCGCGCCATTATTAAGTCCCGGGAAATTAAATGTCTGTGTCGCATTATCAGCCCAAACATTATAACTCGGACGGTCCGGCGGTGCCGCTGTAATTGAGCTACCTGAAGAGCTCGGTTGTGATACGCTTAATGGATCACGGGAACCATACATGCACACTTCATCTGCAAAAATCTGTGCTCCAAAACCGGGAGTGCCATTGGGGTTACCATAAATACTTTGAGCATTTTTATTGGTAACAAGATTAGTCTGACTACTGCCATCGGTATTGGTCCTGGTATCATTGGGACGCGCCCAAACCACACCACCTTCATTTAAATAATTTAAACCACTATCCCAAATGCTATCAGCAAGACCAACACCTTCAATCACCACCTTCATCACAATAGTTTGAACAATCGAATAACCGGTTGCTGGACTCGGGATAATAAGCGCAATTCCAAGCGCTAACTTAAATAAGCTCTTTAAAGTTGATTTACCTTGCGCCACCGACACACCTTCACTGGCCAATCGAAGTGTAGACATCCCTACTGAATAAACAATCACCACCACACTAATGAGTAATATGCCGTTATTTAACGTATAAAACAACTTACCCATCATTTGCGACTGTCCACCTGATAATACAGTCCCCACCGTACCAAAAATCTGACTTAAATAATTAACCGATAAATCGGTATAATTGGTAATGGCTGCTGGGTGGAGCACACTTGAATCTGCGAAGGAAACGGTACAGCAAGATAATAAAAAAAGTAGAGTCAGTATTCTTTTCATTTTGGAAAGCCTTTGATGAGGTGGACAAACAAATCCTTTAATTTTAAATGGCTCCTTTGAAGACGAATTTGTACATATACCATTAATTCACGTAATGAATAAATAAATACAAGCAACGCCATAGTGAACGAAATGCATCCTGGCAAAATTAGACTTTTACTAAACCATAAATACCACGCGTACCCAATTAAACTCACTCCCACCAATACATACACAACCATAAACACAACAGCAGAGCGCTTGCGCGCTGCAAATTCTTTTGGCGTCATCAAATCCCAGCTGGCTTGTCGCTTATCTTTTACTGCAGTGGATTTAGATTTATCATCAACCAGATCTTTTGCAAGGTCCATGACAATTTTTCCATTGGCTTTAACATGCTCGAGACCAACCCAACGTTTGGGCGAAAATCCAGAGGATATGCCTTTTTTTACTGTTTTGAATAAACCCACGGTAACCCCATTGGAAATTTAATGAATAGAATCTATCGATCTCACAAGCAACTGATATTCTCGAGTAGTAATACACCAGGTATTTATACTACCAGTAAAAGCTTAAGGAAAGATTAAGTGAATGATAAGAGTTTAAAGATTTATACCCAACGCAGTATAAAATTAGGTTTAGCCTCTGGCACTGTCATCCCAGCGAAAGTGCATCGTCATCCCCGCATATGCAAGGACCTCATGACGTTGGCACTTGATTCAAAAGATTCCTGCTTGCGCAGGAATGACGGAAGCACCGCCGGAATGACGGGGCCTGAAACTTAACCGCATTAGGTATATACCCAACCCAGGCGACAGGTTTAGTGCCTAGGATATCCTAACTAGCTGATTTTATGTCTACTAGGATAATTAACGTTAATTACCAATTTATAGGCAAGATAAAGTTAACTTCTATTTAATATTTCCTTAATGTTTTGGCGCTACAATAAATAACACTAAAAATCAGCTTATCTATATCAAAAGTAGGAACACCCATGCCCGATTTAAGCCATAAGGCAGTCCACCAGTTTTGGAAAAACTACCCAGACCCTACGCTGTATAAAGTCATCACCTTTATGGAAGGCGTTGAGGACTGGACATTGGATGAACAGCCAGAATTAGAAGCTGCAATCAATGAGTTAGGAGCAACACTCGAAGATGTTGGTAATATTGATTTGCAGCAAGAAGATAATATGATTGACCTCGTCTGCCACATTAAAAC
>CAXMUH010000082.1:0-30321 GCA_964196565.1 uncultured Legionellaceae bacterium
AAAGTGGTGAAGGAGATGGAAGCGAAAGAAAAACGAATTAAGGTTTTATCCGGCTTAACAGCAAATTTCGAAGCGACGCTTTTTAAACCCGCGAATAAGCACAGTAACAATAATCGTGATCAATCCATTTCTGGCCCTGCAACAGATAGCGAAAGCAGAGTCGGGCCCAACTAACGTTTGCCCCGATCACTTACATCAAATAATGAATATACTCAAAGCATTTTGAAATTAGGCCTTTTTAGTAAGGGCTTTGACATTGGTAGCTTTGACTTTTTGGCTAAAAAGCTGCTCGAAGATGTTTTCTCTTACGCGGCTTTGCTGCGGTTATAAAAAGAACGCAAAGGTATCTTAATATAAGTCCGTTGCGCCTTATCATAATCGCTGCGACGCCGCGTAAGAGTGTCCGTTTATACGTACCACCTTAAAGTTTTAAAGCCTAATTTCAACCCGGTTTGGGTATATAGTCTTCGCATTATGAATCGCGGGTTTTATTTATGGCACCCGACGCCTTAACAAGTGATCGAAGATTGCGCGGCAAACTCCCATTCAATCCAACCTTGGCAGAGTGGAAAATACAATCCCAGTTTAATTGGGTATTGCTCAAGGGACGCCATAATTTTAGCGTAGCGATTGAGTTGCTGTTGGTGTGATTTCATTTGTCGTTGTAAAAAATCATCCATGGATTCATCAGCAGGGATTGCGGTTTTATAATCGATAATCCAACGGGTATTATTGTTATCGATAAAGGTGCGATCAATTATATATCGTTGAAATTTACCATCAATTTCTGCTGTTATTGCATACTCTGATTCTGCATTTTTATGTTGCTCTAAGATCCATTGTCCGCGTTTATCTTGATGAATATTTTCTATGGCGGTTACTACGTTCTTTGTTAAATCTTTACAATCAACGCCGAGTTGTTTTAGGCGTCGTTGCCAATGTTGTGACTGTTGTTGCCAAGACGTGTTAGCATCAGTGGTAACATTTTGCAGTGCTTCATGAATAATTGTGCCCACAGTTGCAGCTTGCTTTACGGATGGAGATATTTTTTCTGGTTGGTTTTTGTCATTGGCTTGTTTTAAATGCTGTGTATCTAGTACTTTTAATGATGAGCTCCAACTTGAGGGTAGGCGCTTTAACTGTGTCGCTTGTGTTTGATCTGTGGCTGTAGTGGATAAATCTGCAATAAAATTGCTAAGAAATTCTGCTTGGTATTGATCCCAGATAAGTCCAGCAAAAGTATTTTGTTTGGGTGCTAAAACTTCTCCGGTCTCATCATCAATATCGAGTGTACACATTAAATGAAGACTTTTTTTAGTTCGAGTAACAGCAACATAAAAAAGACGTGCTGATTCGTGTGAAAGTTTTTGGCTCTCAAGTAATTTTAAATAACGGTGAATGGGGTCTTCATATTCATAGCTGGCTTTAATGGGTGCCAGCACTAAATCTTCGCCGCCCGATCGATTGGGGTTCTCTAACCACATTAATAAATGATTGGGTTCGCTTCTAGTTTGTCGCTGCAATTCTGGTAGTATTACATGATCAAATTCAAGGCCTTTGGATTTATGAATCGTCATCACTTGAATCTTGGCATCCATTTTGTTATTTGGCTTTGCATACAGTGTTTTTAATTTCTTCTCTAATAGAGTGAGATTAAAATTGTGTTGCAGGCTTTCTAATAATTCAAAATAACTGGCAATATGTTGATGTTCCGCTTGTGTTTGCAAACACCGAGGCCCATCCAACCCTATCCAGCAGCCTTTAATCCATTGTGATAATGGTAGTCGTCCGTGTTCGGCAATGCTAATAGCGAGCATTGGTACGATTCGAGCTAATCTGATTTTGGCATCAGCGGATAGTGTTTCAATTGTGTCAAAGTTTTGTAAAACAGACCATAATGGCCGACCTTCTGCAATTGCAGATATTGCATGTAAATCATTTAAAGTCAGTCCACACCAAGGTGCACGCAATAATGCAAGCCAAGCTGTTCGGTCAGCTAAATGCAATAATGCTTTTGTTAGCGTCACCACATCAATGATTTCAGGGCGATGGTTTAAAGTTTCAAGCTCGATTGCTTGATAATTTAGTTGAGCTAAATTGAGCGCTGGAATGATTTCATGTAAATGTGTTCTAGAGCGTACTAAAATCGCAATGCTGTCGTCTGGCTCAAGCGCTTGTAAAGTTTCGATTATTGCCACGATTGCATTGGTGTCGGTGTTGGTTGATGCATACGTGCAAATCTTGGAAAATTCATTATTGCTTTTGGCAGCGACACACGAGCTATAAGGTACCGCGCCTGCACTAATATCTGCATTGGCTGGAAATATCTCAGCAAAGGATTGATTTACCCAGTCAACAATTGCGGGGGATGAGCGGAAATTTCGTTTTAAGGTGAGTGGAATCAGTTGAATATTGGCAATGCCTTGACTTTGCGCGCGGAGAAATAATCCAACTTCAGCATTTCTAAAGCGATAAATGGATTGCATTGGGTCGCCGACTAAAAATAAACTTTTGCCATCGTCAAACTGCCACTCTTTCACCAGCTTTTCAACTAAATTAAATTGCATGACTGAGGTGTCTTGAAACTCGTCCAGCAAAATATGGCGAATTTGATAATCGAGGTGCATTAATAAATCGGTTGGATTGTCATCGCTACCCAGTGCGCGCAGAGCTCCTAAAGTTAATTCGACAAAGTCGGTGGCTTCATGTTTGCGAAATAAAATGTTCAATTGTGCAGTTATAACTGGAAGAATTTGCAAGAGCGCTTCGATGATTTGCCATTGTTGTTGATTGTATTGGGTGGGCGGGCAATGGATAATATCAATCAGCGCTTGTTTTAAGCCATCATATTCACAAAACTCAGTTAATAATTCCAGCATTTGCTGCTTTTGTGGTTTTTTGGTAGTTGGAAAGCCTAAGCGTTTATCGACTTTTTGACGCCATTGCATACTTGTGGAAATAAATAAGTGCGCTATGCCGCGCCATTGCTCGAGATTTTCAAATAACGCCTGTGGAAATTCTGTCAGTGTGGCGCAGGCGCATAACGGATGATCGGGGTTGGTTGCTGTTAATTCATTAGCGGCAAATACCGCTAAATTTAAAATATCCTGCTTGAGCGCGTTGGTAATAGCATCATCTACATTTTCTAAAATTTCATCAGCGATATTTTTAAGGCTTTGCTCTAAGATTTCTTTTAGTCTGTCGGGGTCTTGATAATGTGCAATAATATGTGGCAGCCATTGATCACGTTTTGAAATCAAGGTCATTAACAGGCGCGATAAACTTTCCGCATTATTATCAAAATGCAGCAGCAGTGTATCAATGGTATTTTGCAATGGGCCAGGGTTATCAATAACTTCGAAAATAGCCTGCTGATACAGTGTATCTGCATCATCAATAATTTTTGCTTGTGCACCAAAACCAGATAATAATGGTATTTGAGCGCTGAGCATCGCGCTTAATGCGTCGATGGTTAATATTCTGAGGCGATTGGGGTTGGATAGTAGTTCCCACTGGTTTAATTGATCTGCTTTTAATACTGCCTGTGCTAATTTCCAGGTGGTTTTTTTATAATCTTCTTCAGGTTCGGGGTTTTCGCTGGCAAATTCTAAGGAAGTAATAATGCGCTCACGCATTTCGCTCGCCGCTTTACGGGTAAACGTAATGGCAATAATTTCTTCCGGGCTTTTGACGGCGCCCCCGAGTAAATTTAAATATCTTTGTGCCAACAGTTCAGTTTTACCTGAGCCGGCTGGTGCTTGAATAATAAAAGACTTGCTGGGATCGATGGCACTCAAGCGCGCTTGTGTGTCTGATAAATCGTTCATGGTTCGTCTCCTATCCGACACAACGCATGTAAGTGGCAATATTGACAAGTGATGTTATTTTGAGGATCAACCCGTGCTTCGCCGCGGATAAATTCATCTGCTAAGGTATCCAGCGATTGCTGCCATTGGTTTTTTAGATCTTCCCAGGTTCGTGTTTTTTTAAATAACTTATCAACCGTACTTATTTTTGAGAAAGTTTGTTCGGCGTTGATAATGCCTTTATATTTCAAGCTGGCTAAATTAACTTCGGCGTAGGCTAATCCAACACTGGTTTCGCTGCCATATAAACAATAAATCGGCAATTGCGGTTCAGCAGGGCGCATCCCCAGCCAGTTAGCGATATGATTATTTTTCCCGGTTTTATAGTCGATAATAAATTGGGTTCCATCATTGAGTTCATCAATGCGGTCAATTTGTATCTTAATCGACAGCTTGCCAATTTTAATATGTCGCTGACTTTCACGTTCAACCACTTTAAAATTCGGTCGATTTTTTTCTACCTGCAGCCATTTTTCAAGTAAGTTCTGCAGGCGTCGTTGTTCGATAATAACGTATTGGTTTTGACTTAAATTAGTGGCTAGAATAGCGGCGTTAATACTTTGATTGATAAGTTGATTGAGATTGTTTTGATCGAGATTTATTAAATTTTCTTGGTTTTTAATTTCTTTCCATAAGTGATCCAGGGCAAAATGAGTGACGGTACCACGTATTAACGCGTTTAATCCTATATCTGTTGTCTCAATAGGACTCGCATTTAAGCGCACATTGGCAAAAGCGCGAAAAGGGCATAGCGCTTGTTGTTGCAAAATCCAGCTACCACCACGAATTTGTTCGTTATCCGTGACGGGTGGCGCTTGGTTATCTTCAAGTTGTTCAAGTTCAATTTTCTGAAGGTTAATGCTATCCACACGTTGTGGATAGTCTATTTTGTCTATGCTTTTAATTAATTGACTTGGACGCAGTTGTTTATCACCTTCTTGTAACGGGTGACTGAGCATCACATGTTGGCTTATATCGACCAGGTGTTTTTGCAGTTGAGTGGCAAATTCGAGCTCTCTAGTTGCGCTGGAATGCGGCATTTTTTTAGTTCGTTGCAAATTAATTGGCAGAAATGGATTGGGATTCGGCTTTGCTGGCCAAGTTTCATCATCCAGTCCCATAAACCATAAGTGCGTAAATTGACAGCCCATCGCTTCAAGCGTACCGAGAATTTGAATGGGTTTGTCTTCAGTTTGAGGTTGAAACACAATTTGTTGTAAACTTTCTTTTAAAATAAACAGTGCTTTTTGATAATTTAGCGTTCTGAAAACATTTGTCATTTTATTAAGATCATAAAATGTTTGCTGCAGTCGCTGCATAATTTGGTATTCTTCTGACGATAGCGTTCTTTGCCCTGGCCAGCCAATCGCATCAAAGAGTTGTTGAAATAATTCAGTCCAGAATGAAAACGGCTGCTTGCCTTCGGGTATTTGGATTTTACAAAACTCAAGCCATCGATTGGCTAATGTGGTGTTTTGATAATATTGATCACGCCCCTGATTTAACAATGACAAAATAATGTTTGAATCGAGATTTATTTTGCCAGTTTCTCTGAGTTTATAATCGGTCAGTGCGCCTAAAGCACGTTCATCCGCTGTGCTGTTGATATGGGGAGATAATAATAACGCACTCTGTAATTCGGTTTGCGTGGGCTTTGCTGCCAGCATTAACACATTTATTGCGCTGCTAACGATGGGGTAGAGGCTGAGTGCAATTCCTGCTGAGATATTATAGGGCGAATCGACTTTTGTTTGAGCGGGAATAATATTTTCAGGAGTAAAAATATCACAGAAGATGCGCGCAACTTTATCGCGATTGGTGCTGAGCTTTGGAATAACGCAGCCTATTTTGTCCCTTTTGCCAATTTCTTTGAGTTTTTGTTTGGCCCAATGCGCCATTGCGGTAATTTCTTGCTCTTCATCATCGAGTGCGACGCGCTGAATTGATTTATTTTTTGCAGATAATTGAAAAAAACATACCTTTGTTTGCGTTTTAAGAATTTCAATGAGTGAATTTATTGCAGGTGATAATTGATCGAAGCCATATAGTATAATCGATTTTGGTAATTGAATCACGTTATTTTTAATGAGCATCATTACTTCATTTACAATATCAGCTTGGGTAAAAAGTTCTTTTTTTGCTTTAAATTGATCGAATTGTTCTGCAATCGTTGCGAATTTTGCCACTTCTTCATTAGCATTCGTTTTAATTTCATCTAATTTAACCTGCCATAATTGCAGTGTTTGTTTAGCTGACTTAGCTAATTGTACCACTTGGTTAATTTGTAAAACGTTATGAGTCGATGGATCGGCAGTTATTATTGATTGCCATAACAGTTTTTCTTCAAGGTCGGATAATAATGTTCCATGCGCTTTTGGATTTTTTTGCCAAACGTCGGTTAACCATAAATTCAAAGGCATTATGTTTGGGGATGTCCATGCGGTTAATTTTTTTTGCTGCTGTTGGTAATTATAATCGCGAAAAAGGTACTCGGTGAGCCGCTGATTCGCAGTAAGTACGAGAACATCGCTATCAAGAATGGCAAAAAGCTCACAATACATAAATGTATATTTCCACTGTGTGTTTAAGGTTTGTTCCTTGCTGTGACAATTTTTTTTCAAAGTTGCTCACAGCTCTTGGAGCTATTATTCATACTGTTAGGTTTGTTTGCAAGTTAAGTTAGGCAAGAACTTGGATTATTGTAACCTACTGAAAAGTAAGTAATTTATATGAATGCCTATTTACCCAGCAATCTGTTGTCAAACCCGTGAATTCAGTATCTTCAAAGGCGTTATTACACTTTCTCCACATATTTATCCACAGATTTTGTGGATATAATTCTTAGAATAATTTCTAGACAATCGAGGAACAACTGTTTGATTTTTATCTAGCGACTGCTATTTAATAAAGCCTTAATGTTTCGTTTTCACCAATACAACTTGATAAGTAAACTTTAATTATATTTTTTTTGTGCTTAGCATACGCGAGTGGGTTTGTGATAAAATATTTAGATATGGAAGTACGGGTTATTAAGGAAGATTTAATAGTATAACTGATTAGAGAACTGATTTATATATGATAGTCACGCATAATATTGGCAGTTTAAGTGCAGAACTAAAACTTACCGCGTTATCGAGTAGGCAAGGGAAGGTAATTCACGATAATATTTCATGGTGTCTGCTTAGAATGTCTAAAGAACAAGCAGATCTGATCAAGTCCAAAGACCCACAGCCTGTATTTGGTGTTACCGAAGGTAAGTATCAGATTCAAGTGATCTATAAAGATGAGACTTTTGATTTAGGCCAGGTCGAATTAAAACAAAATACGCGGACCGACGCTGTCTTTATTTTGAATAGTGGCGACATCAATAACGACGGTGAGTATTTTTCTGAGATTGATCCAGTAGATGACTTTGCCCGTCGCCAACAAGAGCGTGAGCATCAATCTGAACATGGTGCCGCGACCTTACCGTTACGTGACCCAAGCTCTAAGATAGAAGGTAACTATGGGCAGGAGATCCTGGCGCACCCTTTACTGGCAAACTCGGCTCAATTTGATGGTGTACCGCCTGATATGCGGCCTGATCCGGCCGAAAACGAGGCTGCGATGCAATTAACCTTGGCGGCGCAATTAACGAATCAAAATCAACCGGGCCAGGGTTCGGCTCCAACCCCGAATATGTAATCCACTATGACTTCATTAGCTCAGGCCATTATCAATCGTCACACTTCACTGGTTCAGCAATACTTGCAATCGGGTATGGATTTAAATCAATTTGATGAGTATGGTTTTACCCCTTTAATTGAAACCGCTATTGCCAATGATATTACCATGATGCGGATGCTGTTGGATCATGGCGTTGATGTCAATAAGAAAGATATGATCGGTGGTAGCGCATTGCATTGGGCGGTTGAAAACAACAACTTGGAGATGTGTAAATTATTACTGGCAAAAAAAGCAGATCCAAATGCGTATAATAATAATGGCGAGCCGGTATTGGTTAAAGCGATATTACGAAAACAAAGTGAGCTTAAATTACTATTGTATGAATATGACGCCAGTGCGCGTTTTGCGATGGATTTTATCAATGTTAAATTGCTCGGGCATCGTTATGACTTACGCGGCAGTGTTGATATTGTAAGTGCTGACGGGGATTTTGTTGAAGTGGGCCTAGAAGGCTTTTTTCTTGAGTTTTCGTTAAACCTGGTGCGTTATTCGTTGGAGCAATATACTCAAAATTATGCGGCTCGCTCTTCCAAAAAAGATTTTCCGATATTAAATGTGTGTATTGATGCGCTGCGTGTTGCAGGTCAGCTAATTCAATATCAACAGTATCAAACCGACATCGAGCAACATCGTCAAGTAATCGATTCGTTGCTTGATCGCGAGCTTTTGATTATCCCCGTTAATTTTGAGGGGCATGCAATCACTTATGTCCGCTACGAAGATGTTTTAATAAAATGCGATCGTCGAAAAATTGATGAAGCACTTAATGGCATTAATGTTTTTAAAATCCGAAATCCTAATTTAATGACCAAAGATCTTATCCGTCGCTTAATTTTCGAGAAAAAAGATGAAAAATACATTCATGAACAAGTGGAAAAGCGACTTGGGCTAGAATTAAAAGCCAGAATGATGATTACCCCTCAAATGAGTGGTAATTGTTCTTGGACAAATGTCGTGGCTTGTGTGCCGGCAATTTATTATCTTTTCACCGACGGCATTGATTTTACCAGCAATAACGGCATCATAGACCTTGGGCATCCAGCACTGACTTTGTATGAACACTGGCGTGACTGGGATCGTTTGCGTTCACTGCAATATTTTATGCATGATTTTGATGCGCAAAACAATAAACGCAAAGCTTCAATTGTCTCACTGTTGGGCGCAGTGATGTTTCAACGCTTCTCTTATCGTGATCACAAAAATATAGAAACTGCTAAGCGGATGCTGAAGATCTTAAACACTCCGCGATATGAGTATGTTTTGAAAAACTATTTAAATTTTTATTATCACACCAACCGAACCCCCGAAGGTGAAAACCTAAAAAACCTGATCGATGCATGCGAAAGTTATGTCTAATCAACTCTGGGAGAAGGGGTCAAGACTTGACCCCTTCCTCCTTCCTCGCTTATTGCGGGAACCAAATCTGAAAATCTAAACCTTTGCCACACTCAGGGGTTTCAAGTTTAATCTCGGCGTGATGCAGTTTTGCAATTTGCAATACAATTCCAAGTCCCAATCCGCTTCCTGTGGCTTTGGTGCCAATGATTCGGAAGAATCGCTCAAATACGCGTTCTTTTAAATCATCTGGAATTCCAGGACCGTTATCAATTACGTGAAGCACGATATTATTTTTTGTGCGTTCAATCTTGATGCTTACCGTGCTCATTTCAGGAGAGTAACGAATGGCATTATCAATAAGGTTCCGCACTAAAATACCAATCGCAGTTGGATGACCGGTAATAATTGGTGCGTCTTCACAAGAAATAAGTTCAAGCTCGATTTTTTTGGCAATCGCATCTGGTGCCAGGTGTGCTGCCACATCGGCTGCTTCTTTACAGAGGTCCATTTGGATTGCATTATCGCGCATGGCTTCTGGTGTCATTCGATTGAGTGTCAGCAGTTGTTGCACAACGTGAGTTCCGCGATTAACACTTGCCAATACTTTTAATAACGCATCTTTACGTTCTTCTGGAGTTTGCGAGCGAAGTGCTATTTGAGTATGCGTGTTTAGCGCTGCAAGTGGCGTTCTCAGTTCATGCGCCGCATCTGCTGTAAAACGCTTTTCTCGATGAAAAGCTTCTTGCAAGCGATTAAAGAGGTTATTTAATTCTCTTACTAAAGGTTCAATTTCTGTGGGGACGGAAGCTAGATCCACAGGTTCTAAAAAGGTTGGTGCGCGGTGACGAACTTCTTTGGCGACTTTTTTAAGGGTATCCAATCCGCGGCCGACAATAATCCAAATCAATAAGCCTAAGAACGGATAGGTAATCAGCATGATAAAGATAGAATCTTTTGTGAGCTTGTTTTCAAGGCTTTGTCGATAATCAGTTTTTTCTGCCACCATAAAGGTTAGCTCGGTTTTTGGGTCATATAACGTGTTAACTCGCCAAGAGTCGCTGCTATGTAGCCATAGATTTGACAAGCCGTCAGTACCATTGGAAAGTGGAATTCTAGGCGTATGAATAGAATGCAGGATTAGCCGACCTTGCTTGTCCCAAATTTGAAACTCAAGATTTTTCTGTGCAGCTCTTATTGAGGATGCCTCAACGGTTTCGTGTTTGTTTTTAGGGTGTAATAGTTGCGGAAATGTTTCTAATGTTTGAGAGAGCGGTGTTAACAGGCTTCTTTGAATAGCGGAAAGGTCACGTTTATTCTCGTTAAAGTCGCTAAAAAAAGATTTAATGCGTAATGTCGAGTGAATAAGCTGAGCGTCTAATTGGATCTGGATGTCTTTATGCGCAAGAAACAAATTTCCAATAATGGCTAATGAAATAATTAGCGTAACGCTCAGCAATAAATTGATAAGCAGAAAGGTACGAATAGAAGACTTCATTCAACCTTTTCTACCATATAACCTACGCCACGAATAGTCCGAATTAGTTTTGCACCAAAACGTTTGCGAAGATTATGTATATGAACTTCTAGAGCATTACTGTCAATGTTCTCACTCCAACCATAAAGCGTTTGGTTAAGTTGTTCGCGAGATATAACACGACCTGAATTTTCGAGTAGTTTTTGCAGCAAGGCAAATTCGCGTCTAGATACTAAAACTTCATCACCTTTATGAGTAACAATGTGTGAAGCGGGGTCTATGGTGATTTCACCATAAGCAATTACGGGTTTAGCTCGAGAATTTGACCGGCGCTGTAATGCACGCATACGAGCACACAGTTCATCCAGATCAAAAGGCTTAGTAATATAGTCATCAGCGCCTTCATCTAATCCGTTAACTCTATCTTCAACGGTATCTCTTGCTGTTAGCATAACTACTGGAGTAGCTATGTTTTTATTACGTATCATATTAAGAACGGTAAGACCTGAGATTTTTGGTAGCCCAATGTCTAGCACGATAATGTCAAATGTTTCGTGGTTTGAGGTGATAACATCGGCAGCAGCTCGCCCATCTTTAACCCAGTCAACTGTGTGACCGTAGTGTTTCAGTCCTGTGCGAATTCCGTCGCCTAAAAATTCATCATCTTCTACTAAAAGTACTCTCATGGCATCTCACCTTGCAATTGAATGGGCTTCCTTGACAAAAGTGTTCCAAACCACATTATTCCGTTAAGTGGAAAACTTTAAGTCACTGCTGGTGTGTAATCCATGATCATTTAGAGGTTGTTAAAGTGATTGCTTTCCTTGCGGCCAATCGTTATGACTTACCTTAAGGATTCTAGTTGCTTATGCTTTTCTTTTCAACAGAAATCACTTAATAATGCGCCTGAATTAACAATTAAGGTCAAATTATTTACTGAAGCATTAAAAAATAATTAAGAGTAACTTATTTGTGGTGATTTGCTCATATTTAAGTAACTTTATTGAATTTTTTTTTTACACATGAGCTGTTTGAAAAATGAATATTAATTATATGAAAAATGTGTATTGCTTGAATAATTTGACTAACAATCTCAAAGTTGTAGTGTTAAACTGTGAATGTTTCTTAAGCAGTCTGTATATGACATGACCAGTTGGCTTTTTGACAAGGTGGTGTTCTCGAGTAATACACCTGCTTATCTTATGATTACGGTTATATACTATTATTATAATAAATACGTTTAGCATGTGAGTTACTCTATGCCCAATCTACGTGACATCGGTCTGGAAGCTATTGAAAAAATTGAAGAATATTCTAAGGCACGCCTGCCGGCGGATCAAGTTCAACTTTTTATAGATTTTATCAGACTGTATTTTGCACAAATGCCTATGGCTGACCTGGTGACAAGGCCTATAGCCGATCTCTATGGATCAGCGCTATCCCAGTTTGAGCTTATGCACCATCGTAAGTTTGGTGAGTTGAAAATCAAAATATTCAACCCACAATATGAACAAGATGGTTGGCAGTCTACCCATACTATAATCCAAGTCATAGCAGATGATATGCCTTTTATGGTTGACTCGATGCGGATGGAGATTAACCGCTTAAACTTCACCACACATTTAATGGTTTTTAGTGGTGGGGTGAAAGTCCGGCGCAATAGCAAGTGTGAAATGACCAATATTTACTCATATCATACTCAACAAGATAAAGGCTGCTTAATCGAAGCGCCGATTCAAATGGAAATTGATCGCCAAACGGATCCTCGCGTATTGGCTGAAATTAAACGAAATCTTACTCGAGTATTAAATGATGTTAGGTTAGCCGTTGAAGATTGGCGACCAATGTGTGCTCGAATGGAAAAGTGTATCAGTGAACTCAATCCAGAATATATGAGTCAGCCGGCGTCTGAAGTAAAAGAGGCTAAACTTTTCCTTCAGTGGCTACTCAATGATCACTTTACTTTTTTAGGTTTTCGAGATTATGACTGTGTCGGTGAGGGTAAAGACCAAGCTTTGCGCTTGATCCCCAATTCAGGTTTAGGTGTTTTGCGTGATGATACCAACAGCAAAATGTTGCGCCAATATTTTGATTTACCAAGGAAAGCTCGCGAAGTAGCGTTGTCTACAGAGGAGCTTCTCATTATTTCAAAAACCAATACCATGTCGACTGTGCATCGCCCAACTTATACAGACTATGTCGGTGTGAAACGTTTCAATGAAAAAGGCGAGCTCGTTGGGGAGCGTCGATTTATCGGCCTTTATACTTCTGAGGCGTATCGTGTAGATCCGCGTGAGATCCCATTTATTCGACACAAAGTTAATTTGATTGTTAAATTATCCAAGCTGCCAATGCACAGTCATGCGGGTAAAGATTTATTGCATATTATATCGCTTTTGCCAAGGGATGATTTATTTCATGCAACAACGGAAGAACTATTTCAAATTGCTATTGGGATTTTGCATATGCAAGATCGTCGATGCACTCGACTTTTTGTTCGCCGGGATGCTTATGGGCGATTTATTTCCTGCATTCTTTATTTACCACGAGAGAACTTAAACACCAAACAAGTTGAGCGTGTTCAAGCCTTATTAAAAGAAACTTTTCACGGTCTAGACATCACCCACAACACCAATGTTTCAGAATCATCTTTGGCTCGGATACACTTTGTGGTGCGTGTAAATCCACGAAGACGCTTGGTTTATGATGTGGATGCGCTTGAGAGCAAAGTTTCTGAACTGACTCAGTCTTGGCAGGATGGATTGTATGAAGAAGTGTTGGACTATTTTGGCGAGGAGCGTGGCAACCAGTATTTTTGCGAATACCGCCATGCATTTCCAGCGGGTTATCAAGATACATTTGAACATCGTGTTGCGGTATTTGATATTGAGCATATTGAGCAACTTGAAAAAGAAGATCAGCTGGGAATGAGTTTTTATCGTCCGTTAGGTGCTACAAAAGACGTTATTCGCTTTAAGCTTTATCACCGACATACCACAGTTCCTTTGTCAGATGCGGTGCCAACGTTAGAAAATATGGGTTTGCGCGTGATTGGCGAACAACCTTATAGACTGAAATTTCTTGATGGCAGCACGGTTTGGATTAATGATTTCAGTATGACCTATACTAAAGAGCCTACCTTTGAAGTCGATCGCGTTAAATCTGTTTTTCAAGAGGCGTTTCAAAAAATATGGCAAGGTGAAGCTGAAAATGATGCTTTTAATCGACTTGTATTAGAGGCTGAACTGACTTGGCGAGAGATTAGTGTGCTGCGTGCATACACCAAGTATTTTCGTCAAATGGGGTTTACTTTTAGCGAACAATATATTGCCTCGACACTTATTAATAATAATGAAATTGCAAAACTTTTGGTTGAGTATTTTATCGTTCGATTTACTCCTTTTAGTGATAAAAAAGAAAAATTAAGCGAAGAAAAAACACTTGAAAAGATCGACCTTGCTTTAGATGATATTATCATTTTAGATGAGGATCGAATTTTTCGTCGTTATCTTGCATTGATTCAAGCGACATTGCGCACCAATTATTTTCAGCTTGACAATGGTGTGCATAAATCTTATTTATCGCTAAAGCTTGATCCAACCTTAGTGCCAGAGTTGCCATTACCCTTACCCAAATATGAGATCTTTGTTTATTCGCCACGCTTTGAAGGGGTGCATTTGCGTGCGGCAAAAGTCGCGCGAGGCGGTATTCGCTGGTCAGATAGACCCGAAGATTTTCGAACTGAAGTATTGGGCTTAATGAAAGCGCAACAAGTAAAAAATGCGTTGATTGTTCCAGCCGGCGCTAAGGGCGGGTTTGTCCCCAAATTTTTACCTCTTGATGGTACGCGTAAAGAAATATTGCAAGAAGGTATTGCCTGTTATGAAGATTTTATTAGTGGCCTATTAGATGTAACGGATAATCTGATTGATGGCAAAGTCATCACTCATGAAAATACCGTTTGTTATGATGATGAAGATCCTTATATCGTCGTGGCTGCGGATAAAGGTACCGCCACATTTTCTGATATTGCTAATCGAATTGCTGAGGAGCGTAATTACTGGCTGGGTGATGCGTTCGCCTCAGGTGGATCCACGGGCTACGACCATAAAAAAATGGCAATTACTGCACGTGGCGCATGGGTTTCTGCAGAACGCCACTTCCAAAATTTTGGTGTTAATGTCGATGACAGCGAAATCACCGTAGTTGGTATTGGCGACATGAGCGGCGATGTTTTCGGCAATGGAATGCTTTTATCCACTCATGTTAAATTGGTTGGTGCATTTAATCATATGCATATTTTTCTCGACCCGAGTCCAGATCCTAGCATTAGTTTTAAAGAGCGAAAACGCCTTTTTGAAATGCCACGTTCAACTTGGGATGATTATGATAAAGCCTTAATTTCTAAAGGTGGTGGTGTCTATTCTCGATTTTCAAAGGCAGTCCCACTGACACCTGAGGTGAAAAAGCTGCTGAACATTGATGTTGATCGCTTGGAACCTAATGACTTAATAAAAGCGATATTGACTGCGCGGGTAGATTTATTTTGGAACGGTGGCATCGGAACCTATGTTAAAGCCAGCAGTGAGTCAAACGAAGCTGCAGGTGATCGCAGCAATGATGGTGTGCGAGTTAATGGCAAAGATTTAAATGCACGTGTTGTGTGTGAGGGTGGTAATTTAGGGTTTACCCAACTGGGCCGCGTTGAGTATGAATTGGCCGGCGGGCGCATGAACACTGATTTTATCGATAATTCTGCCGGGGTTGATACTTCCGATCACGAAGTGAATATTAAAATCTTACTGAATACGATCGTCGGTTGCGGTGATTTGACCTGTAAACAGCGAAACACATTGTTGGCTGGAATGTCCGATGAAGTGGCTGATCTTGTATTGCAGGATAATTATCAGCAAAATCGAGTCATCAGCTTATCTTCTTTTTATTCAGCAAAAATGCTTACGCTGTTGATGTTGTATATTCGGGAACTTGAAAAACAAGGTCGAATCAATCGCGAGCTTGAATTTCTCCCTCAAGATAAAGCTATTTTAGAGCGGCGCTCTTTGGGCAAAGGACTGACTCGCCCTGAGTTAGCCGTGTTGTTAGCTTATACAAAAAACACGCTTATACAGGATGTCACTGATTCAGATTTGGTGACAGATCCTTATCTTTCCAATATGGTTTTAGATGCATTTCCCACACCTTTGCGTAAAAAATATAACGACGCGATACGCAACCACTATTTGGCTAAAGATATTATTGCGACACAAGTTAGTAATCGTGTTGTGTCTGATATGGGGATTACTTTTATTTATCTGATGCAAGATGAAATGGGTGCTACAATTGCATCCATTGTGCGCGCCTATTCGGCGGCCAAAGTAATTTTTGAGCTCGACACATTTAATCTCGAAATTGAATCTTTAGATTATCAAGTAGATGCTGATTTACAATATAAGATGATCTATGAAGGCATACGGGTTGTGCGCCGTGCGACACGTTGGTTTTTACGAAATCGCAGAGATAATTTAGGTATCGTTAAAAACATCGAAGAATTTACTGCAAACGTTGGCATCATTTATGAGCGACTACCAAAATTGATGCTGGGTGCTAATAAAGAACGATTTGATAAACATGTGGCCTCTTTGGTTAAGCAAAATGTACCAGAAATAATTGCGATTAAAACCGCAAGCGCTGCGCGTGTTTATCATGCATTGAATATTATTGAAGCGGCAAGTGTGCACAACGCAGATATTTTTCGTGTAGCCAAAATTTACTTTATGTTGGTTGATCGATTAGATTTACTTTGGTTCCGTGATCAAATAAATGCATACCCTGTTGGTAATCATTGGTCAGTATTAGCAAAAGCTGCTTACAAAGGCGATTTAGATTGGGTGCAGCGCGCTTTAACTGTGGGAGTGCTTCGAGTTAAAGCCAGAAGTATTCCAGGTAAAGTAAAACTTTGGTTTTCAAGGCATGAAGATGGAATTACGCGTTGGAAGTCAATTATTTCCGAATTACGTAGCTCTGAGACACCAGAATTTGCTATATTATTTGTGGCGATTAGGGAATTATTAGACCTTGCTGAAATGAGTATGCGGGATAATTATTCGGATGTGCCGCAGGCATTGACTCAAAAAGGAAAAGATGATGCAGAGCCTCGATCAGGCGATACCGACGGAATGTAATATTCCATCGAAGTTTGTCGAAGTGCATGGTTCCAAAATGCATTACCTACAAAAGGGTAGCGGCGATCCCATTCTATTTATCCATGGGATGCCAACTTCTTCCTATCTATGGCGTAACATCATTCCTGGATTATCTGATCTTGGCACTTGCATTGCGCCAGACTTAATTGGCATGGGCCAATCCGATAAACCCGATATTGAATATACCGCATTCGATCATATCAAATACTTAGAAGGCTTTATTAAAGCTTTAGATTTAAAAAATATCACTTTGGTGTTGCACGGTTGGGGATCCGTGATGGGATTTGATTATGCATCCCGCTTTGAAAACAATATCAAAGGATTAGCATTTTACGAATCCCATATTCGACCCAATGTGGAGTGGGATATGCTTTCGCTACCGGTGCAACAGTTGGCCACATTGTTAAATCGTCCAGGTGCGAGCTATCAAGCAATCGTGGAGCACAATTATTTAATAAAGAAACTTCTACCTCATGGAGTATTAAGGAAGCTGACAGACGTTGAGCTTGCTTTCTATGCGAAGCCATTTCAGACTAAGGAATCGCGCAAACCTTTATGGCAATATATTCTAGAGTTGCCACTTGGAGCAAATGAAGGTGAAGTGGTGGAGTTGATTGGTCGTTATTCGCAATGGTTAACTCAATCAACGTCACCTAAGTTATTAATGTATGCGATGCCCGGGTTTACAACTACCATTGAGACGGTTCAATGGGCAAAAAATAACTTACCCAATATTACTGTGGTTGAATTGCCTGATGCGCTTCATTTTGCACAAGAATCAATTCCTCAGCTTTTTGCAGAGGAGCTTCGTGCTTGGTACCTATCGCTGCTTGAGGCCTAATCCATAAATCAACGTGTTAACTCTTGTTAAATAGTGGATATGATTCAAAAAGATACAATTGTTTTATATATGATCTTGCATTTTGTGTACATAGCTTCTAAGCTTTAAAAGAACTCTAAAACAATTTATACAAAGGAATTTGTTATGAAAAAAATATTAATCATGGCTTTATTACTGATACCTGGTTTATTTCTAGCCGGTTGTGCGAGTACTGGAGACAAAGGTGATATGAAAGCAGCTCCACAAGCGAGTGCGAGTACGACTAGCTATCAATCTGGTCACAGCACTAAACTCAGCAGTAAACACCACAAAGGAAAGCTGGGCTAAGATAAGCTAAGCTAAACTCTAAACAGTAAAGATGCTTCAATCCAAATGAAGCATCTTTATATTAAGGATTTTTGTCGCGCATAAATCCAAGAGAGAATAGTGATCAACAAGGAAGCATATAACTACCATGGATTTGGCGTTGGATTAAGGCCTTGCCATTATTCACAATTAGACGACCCCGCACTTAATATCGATTGGTTTGAACTGCTCACCGAAGATTATTTGGTGGATGGTGGAATCAACTTACATTATTTAGATCAAATTGCAGCGAATTACCCCTGCACACTGCATGGTGTGTCACTATCGATCGGGTCTTGTGATCCACTCAATCAGCACTATCTAACCAAATTACGAAATTTGTGTGAACGAGCAAAACCTTTATGGGTTTCAGATCATTTTTGTTGGACGGGTGTCAATAAAGTTAATTTACATGATTTAATGCCGCTTCCTTACACCCAGGAGTGCATAAACCATTTGGTTACTCGCATTAAAGCGGTGCAGGATTTTTTAGGTCAGCGTATTTTACTTGAAAATATTTCCAGTTATATTGATTATAAAGCTTCAACTATGACAGAGTGGGAATTTATCAGTGAGGTGTCACAGCTTGCCGATTGTTTTTTGTTGTTAGATATTAATAATGTGTATGTAAATGCTCATAACCATCAATTTAATCCAACAACGTTTATCGATTATTTGCCACTCGACCGGGTGCGTCAATTTCATATTGCAGGACATTTAGATCGTGGTCTTCATCTTATTGATACGCATGACGCTGCTGTGATTGATCCGGTTTGGGATTTGTATGCAAGAGCGTTAACAAGGTTTCCTGATGCGGCGTTAATTCTTGAGCGCGACGCCAATATTCCATCATTGCCTGAGATGTCAGCGGAATTAGCCATTGCTAGAGGCATTAAAAACTCAATTGGGCTAGAAGTATGAGTGATTTATACAAACTGCAGCAACAAATGCAGGCGCATATTTTAAAAGGCGATGCGCAGATTAATGATAAAGTGTTCGTTCCGGACAATATCGTTTCCACGGATCGTTTATCAATCTATCGAAATGGTTATTATGAACGTTGTATTAATGCATTAACAACAGACTATCCGGCATTACAATGTGCAATCGGTGAAGCTGCGTTTGCGGCGATGGTTCGCGCTTATGTTGAGTGTTTTCCGTCAGATGAATATTCTTTGCATCAGCTGGGTAAAAATTTAAAGATTTTTCTTGAGGCTAATTCGGAGTGCCACCCAGGTTTTATCGAACTGGTTGAACTGGAAACCTTTGTGGCAAAGCTGCAAATCTGTAAAGATGCAGCTAAGTTAGACCCACAGGCGTTGACATTGATTTGTGCTGAAAACTTTACTCAGGTTCAATTTATTTTACACCCCTCAGTTAATATTTTTACCCAGCGATTTAACAGCGTCGAGCGTTGGCGCTCGTTATTGGGTAACCAGGATGGCTTGCAGATTAAACAATTAGAGTGTGATGCGAATTATGCATTGTGGCGCCCGGAGTATCAGATTCGGTATCAATTATTAACACAATATGAACTTAGTTTGCTAACACTCATCCACCAAGGCTGTTGTCTAGGCGAGTTATGTAAAAAAATGCTTGCGTATTTTTCGCCTGAGTTGTTGGAACAGCAAACAATTGTACTGCTCCAAAATTGGATATCGGCTGGTATTATTACTAAAATTGACCTCGGTTAAATTTCCCTGCCTAAATGGGCTTCAATTAACTTTTCCTTAATTAAAAAGCACACCAACTTTACAGCATTTTTTGCTATCATTCAGAGGCAACAGAATAAATTGATAACTTACGATAAACGCGGTTGTTAAATAAAGTTAAGTTAATTACAGCTTAAAGCTTGTTTTTCACCAGCCAGTTTTAACCAGGAGAGCGAATGAGAGATGACGAAAAAGCAACAGGTGGTACCGGTGATGCGGAAGATACAACTGGGACAAATGGCGAAGCTCGAAGAGGGAGAGGAAAGAAACCAGAAAGCAAAAGAGAAAGTAAAGCTAAAATTAGTGCAGATCTCGAAGCCAAAGTAAATAGGCTCGTCCGTCGAGCGATTACGCTTGCTGGATTTAGAGAGAAGGGTCAAACTACAACAAATAAATTTTTAAGTAGCTTAAATAAGGTGCTGGGTTTTACTCAAAGCTTTCATGAAGATCAGAGCATGGCGGTAGTTGATTTTCTTTTTGATAGTGAAGTGCGAGATAGGATAGTGGATATTACCGATGAAACTGCACTGAGAGATCCTACACAGCTAACTGAATTTCTCACTGGCGAGGATCAGCAGGCTATTACAGTTAAACCATCTGCGGCAAAATTGTTAAGAAATACACTTGATGCTGGATTTCAAATCAAACAATTTAATTCCGCACAGTGTCAAGCGAGCAATCGATTTGTATTATTTAATTATTATTTTAACGTAACAAGAAAAATTAATCTGGCAGAAATGGGTCCAGTAACTGAAGCGGTGGGAGTTGGTGCCGGTGAATCGAAGAACGAATTTAATCCGGATGAGCTTGGCTTTAAAATAATTACACAGTATCGAGAAAATGATTTATGCGCGTTTCTTGATGCCCGCTTGGATGATCCGCGATATTTGAAGGTGGTGAGCGCGCTACCTTTAGTTTTGGAAAAAACAGGAGAACTTTGTTTCAAGGATCTTGCCGCCCCATGGATTTTGACTTGGCAGGGGCAAAGATTAATTACTCAATTACATGACGATATTGTTTTTGATGAGACGTTGTTAGTATTACTAAATCGTTATCACGATGATTTCGGTAAAATGACCAATTTGATTGCCTTGCTTAATCACGGCAACTCTGCAAGGTTTTTAACAACGTTAAATGAAGAATGGATTTGTACTCGCGCTGGTTCTCATATGTTACTACAGATAGAGGCGATTGGTGACGATAAAGATTCTCAAGTATATACTGATTTAATTAATACGAGTGGGGTTAGCAAAAATTACGACGTTCAGTTAATGGCGTATGTGGATGATAAGCAGAAGTTTGATAAATTTACTGGTGATGCTTTAGCTTTAGCTCACTACTTGATTAATCTTGTAAAAAACACTGAGATTGACTCGCAAACCTTAGCTGACCAATTATGCATTTTGGAGCGTAAATTTGATGGCTTGGTATTTTCCAAGTTGGGAGAATATTTACTTACATATATAAGCAGTCAGTTACAACAACCTCATGGTGCGCATACAGAACATAAGCTCGATCAGAAAGACAGTGATGATGAAGCTGCCATTACCGTTGCTAGTGATGATGAGCGTTCAAATCCTGCAGTCGAACAGATTTTTACAATGGTATTTGCAGGCAGGATACCGATGCATAAAGAAGACGATTTTCTGGTTGCTGTTCTGAACTTACTCTGCGAAGCTGGTCTAACTAACGATAATTTATTTCTTCAAACGTTATTTTATCTTTATACCCACTTCCCACATAAAGCGGCTCATTGGTTTTTAGAAAACCAAAATTTTGCAAGTATGAATGCAACACTTACGAAAGGGATGATAGTAGCAACAGCACACGCGGATGATCCTAACCCCAGGAAGAGTTATAATCAAAAATGCCAAGTCGCATTGGCAGAATTAAAAGCCGCTGTTGAAGCATATAAAAATAAGTATATTGCAGAAAGCAAGAGTGAGTCGACTGGCATCACTTATGGTCGTAAAACATTTTCTTTTATTTCCATGGATGCTTTAGGTGTTTTTGCAAAGCTTGTTGGCATTGTTAATACTGATCAGATTGATTCGATTATGGAGCTTGTTGAGTCGAACGGATTTCTAGTCTTAGCATCTGAGCATGCCGCTCTGCTGAGTGCTGCGTTACTTACCTTCCATGCTGGAATCGGTGCTTTTAGAGTTATATACAAAATGCAGGGAACTCAAACTGATAACTGTATTGCACTTATATCTGAAATGCTTTCTCAAAATCAAGTGCTGGATGTTCTCACAAAAGAAATGGTTACTCCAGCTGTGGAGGTTTTTCTAGGGTCATTGAAAGCAAAACAGCAATTAAATCAACCTGTCTATATCAGCCCACAAAATCATTCTGATGATGAGTATGTTTATGATTTACGTTTTCAAACTGAATTAACCGAGAGCGATATACATATAGGCGAAGCATTTCTAACGGATATTGCTGAAAGTCGTAATAAAAAAGTAAGTGGAGACCCCAATGCTATCCACTATCAATTAATTCCGATGAGTGAAAGTGTTGTTCTCCAACCTGGCAGAGTGGCTCCTGATCAATCAAATGCTTTGCAAGAAGTACTGAATAGACTGATCAAACCTGTGGATGCTTATAATAGGGAAACCAGTCCAGCAACGGTTTTTATGGGAATACTTAACCTTCCGAAAGTTAGGGGTATGTTTAAACGATATATGAGCTTTTTCCTGAATAAAAACCAAGACGGTCAGATCAGAATATTTATTGCAGATCCTTCACCTCGATCATTTAACACTTATTGGTTAAATGTACCATTAGATGGCATGGCAGGAAATCCTCTAATGGCACGCACGCATAAATGCAAGCATCTTTATTTTTTGAGGATATTCCAAGCACTACAACTTGCTTTTCCAGGTGCCAAAATTACCAATTTAGAAATTAATCAACTGTTACGTCCATGCGACTCAGGATATCATGCACTTGAAACGATGCGTAATGTGATTGCTGACCAGTGTATTGGCATTGATGATGAGAGTGTGATCACCTTTGACACATCAAAGCTAACCTTAACGGGCCGAGGTTTATCACGTTCTGCAATGAAGGGCCGTTCTAATGTTGTTGAATTTTCTTATGATGAGACCCTATTGATAAAATCTGCTGAAATTCGATCGTGTTGGTATGGTCAATTATTGCATCTCGATCGCAACAATTTCCTAGGCAGAGTTCAAAAACAAGATGATATGCAATTACCTCGTAAAGCGGTGACGGATTTGATTCGTGCTGAGTATAAAGCGTGGGATGCGCCAACCGCTGTTGCGCGTCGTATCTGCAGAGAGGGTCGCCAGGGCCCGCTGCAACATCAACTCGCCACTTGGGATGCTACTTTTGAAGATCTACGGCGTTCAGGTCAAACAGAAACGCTGAATGCACTAGCTACTTTCAATTACTTATCGGGTCTTATTCAGCAATATGATTCTATTATCCCTCGAGCTCAGCATATTAAATATATTGTTGCTGCGGTTTATAAAGAAAAATTTTTCCAGATTTTTGATAGCTATATTAAAAATCCAAAAAATAACCCGCGTCTTTTGCTGGCTGAGAGTAAAGACTCAGTTGACACTTTTATATCTCCCAGGCATAAAATGCGTGGTATCGTAACGTGCTTGCGTGATTTTTGTTTTGTTTCCGATGCTGTTCTCTTAGATATGGTTAAAGCTCAAAATGTTAATCAGCTGAGTTTGGATATGCGGGAGTTTTTTGTAACTAAACTTAAAAAAGTGTTGAGAGATCCTAAATATAATAAAGCATTTTTATCTCAATGCGAAACCCAAGAACATTTTATAGCTTCATTTCCGCTAGTGCAATTTTTTGCTAATATGCGGATGAAGCCCCAGCGAAGACAAGTTTTTGAGCGTATTGTTGGCAATGTGAAACTTAAAGCGGATGTTTATTCGTCTTTATTTGAAGAGTATCGTGAACTTATCGATGAATCTGTAAATCAGGCTGAACACACACTCTTAGGCGGAGTAGTCACCGTTGATTTTCTGCTTCGTAATGTGAATGTTTTTAGTGGAGACTTTCACCTGAAGGGCGTGATCGACTGCATTAGAGCTAATCAAGATGATAATTTTAATAATTATATTCTCGATCGGCTTGTTGAGCGTCACGAGGGCGATCAATTTTTTGAGCAGAGAATTCGCCAACCGTTGTTGCTGCATACTAATGTTTTGCGAATACAGCGATCGCTTAAAAAATTCCTTACCTATATAGCAGAAATTAGACCGCAACTGGTCCAAAAAGAGATTACACACTTAAACCAATTAAATTCTTTTCTCAAAGATTTTTTGCGGGAACATGCTGCTAGAACCCCCTTATTTTTTAACAACCAAATGGCTATTACTCAATTAAAGTTAGAGTTAAGAACTGCGATTAGGTCTGGTCTTGGTCCTGTTATGGCAAAATATAAGTCTGGGATGTTGAGTGCGTTTCATATAACAAATGGTTTACGTTATTTTTTGCAACAAATTTTTCAAGAGAAGGCCGGCGAATTTTTAAATTGCTTTGATGCGAGCGCACTGGACCGTAACTTATTAGAGTTTTATGCTAAGACAGACCCGTGGTTGAATTCTTTCACTCGGTCTGCTGCGGTCACAGAATTAACATTAATTGAAGCAAGAATTTCATTTAAGTATATTGCTAGTCAGCCATTAACACGTGAGAATTTATATTTACTCATTACTTACTGGTATACAATGGATAATCAAACCCATTGGACTATCAATTGGGAGTCCGCTGAAATCATTACTTTGACTAACATCGCGCGTGAATTTAATCCCGGTGACGGAAGCGATGTTGATGCAATAGAAAAGCTTATTACCGCATACTATCAAAATTCAACCTCTGATAAAGTGCTTGCTAAGATCTTCACTTGTTTGTTAAATGGGCCATCATTTGGCTTTCCTCATAATCCAAATGTAACAACGATTAATACGATTGAAAATTTAATCGCTGAATGCAGTGGTACACGAAATGATGGTTTATATCGCAACCTAGATAGGGGTCAGCAAGCCTATTTAGCTAAGATACGCATAGATAATCCGATCAAAAAGAGTTTTATGAGCGTATTTACATCTGTGCCAGCTGAAATTCAAAAAATACAGCAGCTATGTAAAAGCTGGCGAAGCGCTAGGGGAGTTGGCCCTGAAGCTAATTTTAGCTTAAATCGGATTGAGTATATCCAATTGCAAAGAATGTTGCTGGTGTGCGCTCGCCCCGCCATTCGGGCAGCTGGTTCAAGAAGAGGTGCTAGATCAACTTATGAAACTGCACAACCAAGTTCAACTAGCTGTTTGATTATGATACTCGCATATGAGTTCGCTAGAACAAAAAACGAACACCCTTCTATAATACTTGAGTTGGTAAGTTCTGATAAATTGAGATCTATTAAAACCTATGATAAGGCTAAGGGTTTTACATTATTTGAGCTGTATAATAAAAACTCAGGTGAAGCGAAACAGGAACCATTATCGGAGGAAGATTCGGAAGCTAAGGTTGTAGCTCCAGAGGAGGAAGATTCGGAAGAAGAGGATAATGGGCTTGTTGTGACTATCTGACTATACCGCAAAGCATAATATGCTACAATTAATAAGTGCGAATCAATTAATTGGGGTGCCTGGCGTTGAGAATTGTGTCTGAAATCGCAAAGCTAAAAGCAGTTATTTTGCATAAACCTGTTTTGGCATTAAGGCACCTAACGCCGAGTAATTGTCATGAATTATTGTTTGATGATGCGCTGTGGGTTGAGAAAGCGGATGAGGAGCACGATTATTTCGAAACGCTATTGCGCCATAATGGCGTTGAAGTTTATTTGTTACATAAATTACTGCATGAAACGCTCAATATCCCTGCTGCGAAAAACTGGCTGTTAACCAAACGCCTAGCGCAATTGCATCATCAGTCGACGTTGATGGATGATTTAGCCTATTTTTTAAATGAACAAGATACCGCAAGTGTTGCATCGTATCTTTTGGGAGGTTTAACCTTAAAAGAAAGTGGGTTTAAAAAATCAAGTTTAAGCACTTATACTATGAAAAAGCACGATTTTTTAATTCCTCCTTTACCCAATCATTTATTTACCCGTGATAGCTCTGCATGGATCGGCAATGGCGTGGTGATTAGTTCAATGGCATTTGATGCGCGCAGAGGTGAGTCACTTGATATGGCGGCAATCTATAAATTTCATCCTATGTTTCAAAACCAAGCAGTTCCGATTTGGTTTAATGGTGGAGAGGGCTTTACTTTGCCAAGCCTTGAAGGCGGCGATATTTTGGTGGCTAATGAGAGTACCTTAATTATCGGTTTAAGTCAGCGCACCAGAGCAGAAGCGATCGAAATGTTGGCGCGCACTTTATTTTTGCGCGGTGAAAAAAAACAAATTCTGGTTATTGAATTACCGAAGGTTAGAGCATCAATGCACTTGGATACCATGATGAGCATGATAAGTTATGATACCTTTGCAACAGCATTTATTGACAGTCATTCATTTCGTTCTTGGAAAATAAGCCCTGGTGACGCGCCAGATAAATTGGTTATCGAAGAAATTTCAGATTTTTATGTTGAGCTTGCTAAAGCCCTTAATGTTGATAAAATTCGTTTAGTTGCATCAGCTGGAGGTTATTTTTTGAGTCAGCGCGAGCAGTGGAGTGATTCAGCTAATTTACTTGCGATCGCACCAGGAGAGGTAATCGCTTATGATCGTAATTATGCGATGAATCGAAAATTGCGTAAAGCTGGTGTTACGGTGCATGAAATACCAAGCTCGGAATTGTCGCGTGGTCGTGGTGGCGCACGTTGTATGTCTTGTCCAATTTTACGGAGTTAATCAATGTTATTAGTGGTAGCGCTCGGTGGAAACGCATTATTAAAGCGAGGAGAGTCGCTTGATGCTAAAAACCAGCTTGAAAATGTAAAAATTGCAGCGCAATCAATTGGCGCTTTAATTAAAGCGGGGCATCAGGTCGTGATTTGTCATGGTAATGGACCGCAAGTTGGTTTGCTAGCCTTGCAATCTGAAGCGTATAAAAAAGTTGAAGCTTATCCTTTCGATGTGCTAAATGCAGAAAGCCAAAGTATGATTGGTTATATGCTACAGCAAGCCATTCAAAATGAAATAGGTACAGATTCCGCGGTGACTTTAGTGACACAAGTTGTAGTTGACGCTGATGATAAAGCGTTTTCAAAACCAACTAAATTTATTGGTCCAGAATATCCCAAAGATCAAGCAGAAACATTAACCAAAACACATCATTGGACTATGGCATATGATGGTAATTATGTGCGTCGCGTGGTTGCCTCTCCCACACCGAAAGTGATTGTCGAATTAAGCGCGATTGAAATATTAATCAAAAAAAATATCACGGTTATTTGTGGCGGTGGCGGTGGTATTCCCGTTATTAAAAAAGATAATCAGTATGTTGGCGTCGAAGCGGTTATTGATAAGGACATGACATCCGCTTTAATCGCTGAAAAGATCAAAGCCGATAAATTAATTATTTTGACTGATGTTAAAGGCATTTATGCACACTGGGGTAAACCCACACAACGGTTGATAAAATCAGCATCGCCGCAACAGTTAGATCAATTGTCGTTTGCAGCAGGGTCTATGAAACCTAAAGTGAAAGCCGTCACTTCGTTTGTTAATAAAACCCATCGTGAAGCCATTATCGGTTCGTTAACCGATCTTGCGGCAATGCTTGAGTATACCTCAGGTACAAAAATTAGCTTCCCAACTTCGTCATCCCGAGCGAAGCCGAGGGACCCATAAAGCAAAAATAGATTCCTCGGCTCGCTTTGCTCACTCACAATGACGCAGGTAGGAGTGAAATTGAGTTACACCTACGTCCAGTATAGCTATGGTCTATACTGCTATATAATTGATAAGAGCGATTAAAAGGAATAAATCGTTGCACAAACCACAGGGAAAGATGGGTTTAGTCATGATGACCGCTCTGGTGAGCGGCAATATGGTGGGCAGTGGCGTATTCTTATTGCCTGCAAGTCTTGCTAAGCTTGGCACCATCACCATTTTCAGCTGGTTATTAACAGCATTTGGGGCCATGATGCTGGCGTTTCTGTTTGCGAGGTTGTCGCTGCTTATTCCACGCGCTGGAGGGCCTTATGTTTATGCCCGTGCTGGGTTTGGGCGTTTTATTGGTTTTCAAATCGCTTACAGTTATTGGGTTACGCTTTGGATTGGTAATGCCGGTTTAGCAATAGCCACAGTAGGCTATGCTCGTGTTTTTTTACCCGGCTTAGATAATGCACTGTATGCCGCACTTTTTGCTATTGCGTTGATCTGGATATTTACGCTGATTAATTGTCGAGGCGCTAGAACCGCCGGTTGGGTTCAAGTGATTACTTTTATTTGCAAGCTGTTGCCACTGTTATTAATCATTATTCTTGGCTGGTGGCATTTTCATTTTGAATATTTTTCTAAATATTATAATCTGTCTCACCACTCCAATTGGCATGCGATATCGCATGGTGCGTCCTTAACTTTATGGGCATTTATCGGTGTTGAGTCCGCAACCGTCGGGGCTGAACGATCAGCCAATCCGAAGCGAGATATTCCATTGGCTACTTTGTTCGGCACACTTATTGCATCTACTATTTATATTTTAAGTTCGCTGGTGATTATGGGCATGGTGCCATTAACTGATTTGGCGCATTCAACCTCGCCATTTGCGTTGGCGGCAAAGCTTATTTTTGGTAACTGGGGCGAATACTTCATTACAGCTGGCGCGATTATCTCTTGCTTAGGTGCGCTAAATGGCTGGGTCTTATTGCAAGGTCAAGTTGCAATGAATGCGGCAAAAGATCATTATTTCCCTAAATTCTTTGCAAAGAAAAATAAATATGAAGTTCCAGTATGGGGGTTGGTATTTACCTCCGTGCTGATTAGCGCACTTTTGTTTTTAACCATGAATCCAAATTTGGTCGAGCAATTTAGTTTTATTATTTTATTGGCGGTATTAACCGCATTAATTCCCTACTTTTATACTTCAATGGCGTATATGATTTTGGCGCGTGAATTTGTCCATAAACGAAGTTCGCTTGTGATCAGCATTATGATTGCAGTGATCTCGGGCTTGTATTCTTACTTTGCCATTATTGGGGTGGGTGAGAAGATCGTCTATTTTGGTGTTTTATTTCTACTGACCAGTTTTCCATTGTATGTGTGGACTGTTCATGGGCGAAAATAACGTGCGGACAAATTATGCGCAAACGGGATAAAGCTTGATCAGCTGTATTTGCTTGTAGCGGATTTTACTATAACTGCTATAATTTCAGGTATGTACAGGAAGTATTACAAATTTAGGGAAAATCCCTTTAATGTCACGGCTGACCCGAGCTTTTTCTTTTTTAGCAAAGGACATGCTGAAGCGGTCTCCAGTCTTTATTACGGCATAGAGCAGCGCAAAGGCATTATCACCATTACCGGCGAGGTAGGCACTGGGAAAACAACCGTGTGTCGTGCTTTGTTGCATGCATTGGATAAATCGACTAAAACCGCTTTTGTGCTCAATCCGCGATTTTCGGATTTGGATATGTTGCGTTTTATTGTCAGTGATTTAGGTATTAGTGGTGAATTTGATGATCGTTTTGAGTTAATCAGTGCGCTTAACCGATTTCTGTTAAAAGAATCGTCGCGCGGCAATAATGTGGTGATTATTATTGATGAGGCGCAAAATTTAACCGTCTCCCAGCTTGAGCAAATTCGACTTTTATCAAATCTTGAAACAGAAAAGCAGAAGTTGCTGCAGATCGTTTTAAGTGGTCAACCAGAACTCGATGCAAAGCTTTCACTTCCAGAGCTGCGTCAGCTTAATCAGCGAGTCATTGTGCGCGCCAACATTAAACCTTTACAATTGGTGGAAATGGTGCAATATATTAATCACCGAGTAAAGCGATGTGCGAAACGTCGTGTGTTTAGCCAAGATCGGCTACAATTTACTTCTGAAGCGGTGCTGAATATTTTTAAATACACTAAAGGCATCCCTCGATTGGTTAACATTTTATGTGACCGTGCTTTGCTGGCGGGGTATGTGCTGGAAACACATACCATTAACAAACAGATTATTCATCGTAGTGCAAAAGAGGTATTGGTTCATGAGCATAATCCATGAAGCCTTAAAAAAGACACAAAAAAATTTAGCCCAACATCACCATGATAAACTACATCATGATAACGCTGAGCTTAAGCACTCACGTTTAACAAACAAAAAAAAAGCCAAGGATAAAGCTGCTCGAGTGGCGACAGATAAGATTCACTGGCTAAATGTGTTGCGCTTAACCCTGTTGTTTGTGTTGATATCACTTGCTTTGGGGCTGGTTTATAAACTTGTTTCCTATAAAATGCCACTGAGTTCTGTGCGAGTTTCAAAAGCACAAGTGATAGTTCCGAAACAACCAGCATACCCAACACTTTCCGGAGTGATGATTATGGATGGCAAAGAGCTTGCTGTTTTTAATAACAAGATGCTAGGCAAGGGCGATACTGTGTCTGGCGATAAAATTATTTCGATTGAGCCTGATCGAGTGATTGTTTCTCACCTTGGTACGCTGCATACTTTATTTGTTAAGTGATTTTTGATCCATCTGATCGGGCTACTATCCAATAAATCCTTTAAGCTGAGAGAGTGGGCCAGTTAGTTTTATTGGATTTGAGGGGTGTTGCGACCAGGGAAGAAGTAGCCCGGACGATCCTCACGCTTCGCTCAGGACAGGCTTTGTCGGCCGGGAAGCATTAAGCCGAAGCTGGATTCATGCTTTAACCCCGGACAAAAAT
>CAXMUH010000083.1:0-26069 GCA_964196565.1 uncultured Legionellaceae bacterium
ACGCGGGGTGAGCCGGAATTAGCGAAAAGCGAAGCTTTTCGCCCGGCGAACGCCCAGCCAGGAAGGCTGGGCCGGGATACCCAGAAATAAATAATTTGCGCCATGGATGGCATGCACTCACTTCAAACAAAGCTCTTATCACCGCCGCCTCCACCAAATTAAAAAAGGCACCGACAACAAAGTTGTCGGTGCCTTTTTTAATTTGGAGAACGTGATGAAACCGCGGGACGCGGGGTGAGTGCCGACCCTCGCTTGCTGTGATATTTAATACTTTGATTAAAACAATGTGGCATAATTAGAACCGTCTTGCTAGAATGCTGATCGCTTTTAAAATATTTAAATGGTGATCAACATGCGACAAAATAATAATAATCCACTAAACGACTTCGCTCGTCAGCCTTTGAGGTACCTAAGAACTTCGATTCTGGTAGGCTTCGGTATTCAAAAAGCATTGGGAACTACTGCTGCAATTTCAATTTCTATTGGTTATACCAGTTTAACAATGCTCGTTTATAGTAAACATCCAGAGCGTCTTACTGAAGAAAAACGATTCCTTACTGCTTTGAGAATAGGTGGCCTTTTTGCAGGCAATTTAGCAGGCTACGTTTATGATGCTGCCACAAGCCCTTATTTATCTCCGAGTAATTAAAATCAGAAACGATTAAATGGGCCGCCGTTCAAGCAAAAGTTACGAATCAAGTTTTTAACTAGATCTTAAGTATAACTGGTCGCGCGTTTATCATATATGCGGTTATTATGTACTGTTTTTATTAAGATATACACACTTCAAACGTGTGCCCTTGGTTAAGTACATGTAGTTTATCTATCGCTTGCGAACACTACCCCCGGTTAATAAAGCTCCCAGTACCCCATTGCCTACGATACTGGAGACCCAATTGTTATCCACACCCGGCACCAAGATAAGCTTTACATTCCAGTTTTTTTATATACCGCATTTAAAATGCAAGTGTCCGGTGTTGGTGTTGCCTCACCAAAGTTACTGATGGTTTCTTTTAGAGTGAACGTGTAATTTTTTGGATCTGTTAAAAAAAACGCTTTAGCGTAATAGCCTTTTTTCGCATCGTCTTCAATACATAAGGGGGTTGACCCACCTGAGCAAGGGTGCAATTTTAATATTATCGATTTTCCAGAATCAAGATCTTGATAAACCATTTCCTGTGTATCTGAGTTGTAGGTAATAGACATTGGTGTTTGAACTCCCCCACGTGGGTCGGAGCAAGTTCCGTGTGGCTTTGGGCCTTGTAAATCGTAGCTGTCAAAATCGGCAAATGCCGTCATTCCGCAAGTTAACAGTGTAGCTGCTGCGCCAAATATAATCTTTTTTTTCATGATGTTACCCTCTGCTGATGTAGTTATTTCCAATAAATAAGAGTAAGCGGATAGATTATCCGCCGCTTACTTTGATTGGTGATCTCACTTCGTTATAGATTAATATCCACTTAATATTGGCGCAACTTATCATACTGGTTAAACAATTACTAGCTTCAGGCTTGATATTTTATGCTAATCATATTATGTGTACGCACTCTAAAAGTAAGCGCTCTGTAAAGTACGTATTTTACAGAGCGCTTACCTTCAAACAAAGCACTTATAATCGCCGCCTCCACCAAATTGTGAACATGAAAGCTAAGCATCTAGCATGCTACCACCACAATTGCGTCGAAGCTTAGTATTCGTTTATAATGTGAGCCTCCACGACATTTATTTGACCAATCATCTGTGACGTGTTTTTGCCCAATTTTCATACTATCTTCCGGAGTAAATTATTATGAATCAATTTCAACGAATTTTTATCATTGGTCATTCTGGCGCAGGCAAAGGAGTCCTCGCAGAAGCCATCGCAAAGAAGCTAGGCTGGAAATTCATTAACGCAGACGTCTTTGGAGGTGCGGCACATATTGGACGCACTGTATCAGACGTCGTTGGTAAAGAAGGCGAGCATAACTTAAATCACTGCCTAACAGAAATCTTGTCACACCAAATCAACAAAAATAATATAGTCGTGACCACCGATGAAAGCATCATTTGCGATGAAAAAGCTCGGCAGTTATTGAAATCGGAGTTTACCGTTTACTTAAAAGTTAGTACTTCTGTCCAAGTAGAGCGCCTTTCAAATTATCGCCCCTTATTGCCGGTAGATAACTTTGGAGTTTTCTTAGATCAACTTCGTGAACAACGAGACAATCTATATGAGGAAGCAGCAAGCTTTTCGCTTAGCTCTGACAATGGCGATATAGATGAACACGCAAAAAGAGTCATCGATGCATTGCCGAGATGAAAATACTATGAAAGCGCTCATCTTGAACGCCGCAAATAAGCACGACCGAATTAAAGCTGTCGTCATGAATGGCTCCAGAGTCAGCCCTAGCGCTAAAAAGGATGCTTTCCAAGATTTTGACATTATTTATGTAGTCACAGACGTGGGGCCCTTTGTTGAAGATCAAAAATGGTTGGATCAATTCGGCGAAAGACTTATTATGCAAAAACCCGATGAAATGAGTGGCTCATGGGAAACTTCAAAAGAAAGGTTTGCGTTTTTAATACAGTTTAAGGATGGCAATCGAATTGATTTAACTTTGCAAACAATAGAAGCCTACACCAAAGGGCATAAAGACAGTCAAAGTCTAGCATTGCTTGATAAAGATGGCGCCTTAAATAACCTACCCCCTCCTAGCGACAAGGATTATCTACAGCAACCTCCCACAGAGAAAGAATTTAGCGACTGTTGTAATGAATTCTTTTGGGTCGCAACGTATGCAGCAAAAGGAATAGTAAGAAATCAACTGCCTTATGCTAAACACATGTCCGATCAAATTGTTAAAAACGAACTTATAAAACTAATGACATGGTATGCGGGCATTAAAACTGATTTTAAAGTAACAATCGGCAATTATGCTAAATACCTTAAGAATTACATTGAAGACGATATTTGGTCCAAATTTGAAGAAACCTATGTAGGTACTAACCAACAAGATATGTGGCATGGACTTTTATTAATGTGTGATCTATTTGAAGCAATAGCAATAAAAGTATCCTCACAATATAGCTTCTACTATCCAAAAGGTGAATATAAAGCAGTTATTAGCTATCTGAAAAGAGTTCAGACCGGCTCTGGCAAACCTATAATTCAGCGCTAAAACGTATAAAAGGACCTTGAAACCCAGCATTGAGACTGCTTGTTGAATACGTCGGCGTTACATCATCTACAAGTCTTGTTTTAATAAAAGCGTTAATAAAGTTATTTGCTGAATAACCAATTTCAACCTTTGATTCAACATTAAATTGATAAGCAAGACCCACTTCCCCACGCATAAAATTGATAATTTCAGCGGGCATTTGACCTGTTATATTTGCACTAGGCGCTTGACTTAATTGAGCAGAATACGAATGCTTAATAGAAGAAATGAGTAAGTTCCAACTCGCATTTCCCACCAAAGCGAAATGATGGCTAAAATGCCAAATAAAAGCAATCCCAGTCAGCGGTCCTCCCCCACATAAGCTATCGGTTAATTTAACTGTTGCAGTATTTCCAGCGCCAGGAACTACAGCAATACCTCGCACGTTTGAATAAGAAACATTTTGCGTCAAATCAAAATCTGCTCCACCAACACCAACGAATGGGTGTATCGAAAACATATCTTGTAGTGTATTAAACCAATGCCCAAAGCTTACCTGATAAATATTGGTATTATATTTATAATTGCTCGAAGCACTGCTTGCTCCTACCACCAGCCATTGAGGTGGGACCAGTGAAGTATCAACGTGATTTGGAGACCCTGTAGCAACAGTTGAATTATGATTAGAAAACCGAAAATAGGAATACTTGTTATCATTACCACTTTGAGATAGGTATCCCAAAGTCAGTCCCCAAGCGAACTCATATCGCGTATTTGCCCGGACGATCGGACTATCGGGTACACTGTTAATCGTGTCGCTAGAGTCCTTAACAGCAAATCCAGTGCCAATTTCAGATTGTCTAAAAGCACCCAGTATCACACCAGCAAAAAGATGCCCTTTGTTGTTATGTCGTTTACTACTAACTGTGTGATGATGATGCCGCCGCCGCTTAATACGATGATGATGTTTTGCCTTAGCAAAACCATCTTGGCCCCAACCCAACAATGCCATCAAAATTACAAAGCTTAAAAAAAAATTTTTCATTCTGTAACTTCCATATTTATTTTACGTATTTCAGGCCGACTACCGACCCAAACTCCGCAAAGGCTTACCCATATCCACATGCTCTTGAATAGCTTCCAATGACAAACCTTTTGTTTCTGGCGCAAAGAAAATCGCATAAATTCCACCAAGGACACAAATAGCACCAAACATTGCAAACGTATCACCCACGCTGAGTAGCGTAGAAATAATCGGAAATAAAAACACGACAACCGCATTAAAAAACCAATTACTGATTGCAGACATTCCCATACCCGCTGCGCGAACTTTTAAAGGAAAAATTTCCGAGGTATACACAAAAGGTAATGGTCCAAGGCTGATCGCGAAAGAAAAAATATAAAAAATTAATGCGCCGAATGAAATCCAATTTAAATAGTGCACATGCGCCCGAGCTGTGATAAATATAACAAAAAGACTCAATGCTGTACCAAAGAAACCAAAAATTAATAATTTTCTGCGTCCAATTTTCTCTACATAGTATAAAGCTAAAAAAGTTGTTCCGAAATTTACAATACCAATACCAATAGTAGCTAAAATATCTGTGGCAAAACCTTTAAACCCCATTTTGGTGAAAATAATTGGCGCATAATAAATAATAGCGTTTATGCCACTCAATTGCTGTAGCATAAACAACAAAACACCCATGATTAAAATCGGCCGATAGTTTGCTTTAAATAAATCTGCAAAAGAGCCTCTTTTTTCTATATTTAAAGCAGATTGGATCTCATCATAACCTTTATCAATCTCTGCTGCTGATAGACGAGGCTGCAGTCGCCTCATCGATTTTTTAGCTTTATCTTGTCTGCCTGATACCATCAACCAACGCGGGCTTTCTGGTAACATAAAAATAATGATCGCAACAAGGGCGGCCGGTATCACAGCTATACCATAGAACACCTTCCAAGAAACGAGCTCTCCGATCAGGTAAACCAATACATAAGATAATAAAATACCGAAGGTAATTGACAGCTGATAAATTGTCACCAATTTACCGCGAATTTCCATCGGCGCCGTTTCAGACACATACAGTGGTGTAGCAACTGAGGCGCCTCCAATTGCACAACCTAAAATAATCCGTGAAAAAATCAAAAATGCGTAATCAAAGGCGATAATGATAAAAATCGCACCGAGAATAAATAAGAGAGCGGCAACAAATAAAATCATCCTTCGACCAAATTTCTGCAACAACTTTCCAGCAACCAAGCTAGCAATTAGACTCGAACCCAGCAAAGCGCCTAAGGGCAACGCGCCGCTCATAACACCAATCATGCTATGAGACAAAGTAAAATCAGCAACAATGGGTTTTAAGGTGCCGGCAATAACGCCTTCGTCATATCCAAATAAAAGCCCCATTAGACCTGCAATGATTGCAATTGCGTAAATCATGCGCACCTTCCTTAGCCATTGATCCATCTCGATAATTATACCATATTATAATTTTTATAAGCACACAGCTTTACTGGCAATTAAATAAACAATACTGATTAATATCCGACGCGATAAACTTGACCAGTTTGCAAACCCTCAACGCTTTTACTGTAAGCGAGCGCGGCTTGCGCCCTGCTCACCGCTTGAAATCCACGAAAATAGGGCGCGTAAGTTTCAAGTGATTCTTCAATTACGGTTGGACTGACCACATTAATACGTATACCTCGAGGCATTTCAATCGCAGCGCCTTTTACAAAACCATCAACAGCACCATCAACCATCGCCGCACTGCTGCCATAGCGAATTGGGTCATGATTTAAAATACCGCTAATTAAAGTGAATGAGCCATTGTCATTTAAATAATTTCTTCCAATTAAAACTAAATTTACCTGACCCATTAATTTATTTTGCAATCCGATTTGATATTCAGCCTCACTCATTTCCATAAAATCACCGAAATGAAGTTTGCCAGTAGCGACAACTACCGCATCCACATCTTTCACAGCTTTATACATCGTTTCGATGGATTGCTTATCGGTAATATCCACCTGAACATCACCGCTTTTTGAGCCCGCAGTAACAATCTCATGTCGCGGCTTAAGCTCTGCTGTAATCGCCTGCCCTATGGTTCCACTCGCGCCAATGACTATAATTTTCATACTTTACCCCTCAATAAATTCGGCATCATATCATAACGTTTTGTTATTTATGATAATTTAATTGTTGATTGAGATTTACCTCAATCAGCTTTCATTTAAGCAATTGAAGCATGATCTGTATAATTGATTATAGCAATCGCACCGATAGATAGAATAAACTGTCTAACAGCTAGTCAGTTTTAAATATTTTTCAAATTATCGGAAAAAATAATTATTTATAGCTTAAGTAAAGTATTTTTTACTCAAGGCGTACAACAAAGCAGCATTTAAGGCAGTTTTTTACATATATTGGCTTTATAAAAATCAAAAAAAATACTTAAAAAAAGCAGAAAAAACGTTAAATAGCGTTTTTATTTGAAAAAAAATAAAAATTAATTATGTTTATTGAAAGCGATCTCACAAAAAATTATACTTGTTTGGTCTTCTAAATAATAATCTAAAAAGGATATCAGGATGAAATCAAAAAACATTCTTCTAGCTAGCGCAGCTATAATTACCAGCGCACTTTGTCTAAACGCTTCTGCATCACTTATTCCAGAAGGCGTGTATATGACAGCCAGTCAAATCGCAGGATACAACATCATCTATCGACTTGAAGCAAATGAAAATGGTGTGATGGTTAATGGAAAACCAGCAGTCGAGTCCAATGAAATTTGCTCAGAGCTAATGCCGGGTGGCCCATGCCGAGTTAATATTTCTTGGGTAACAATGAGAGATCATAAACCCTTTCATATTACGGAATCGGTTAGCTGGACTTCTGGCGTGATTCAATTACCGCATCAATTTCGAATAAGAATCACTAATGATTTAGGGCAAGCAGCGCAAACCTTAATACGTGCGTATTAATAAGAGCCGATCACATGAATGCCTGGCTGAATGCTCAGCCAGGTAAACCAGCCTCCAAAAATACAATAATATCATTTAACTTTAAATTAATATCGTTTAGTTATAATCCTTGAAGTATTAGTAACAATCTATTTTATACTACTCTAAAACTACTCGGGGATTTATTATGAGACACGATACAAATACAAATAATTTAAATACATTTGAAAATATATCCGCCAACCCAAATCCAAATTACCCCAGACCACAAGCCGCAACGGTAGGGCAGCCCTGGCATTTGCCGCCGCGAGATTGGAATAGCGGCTATCAAAACGGTGAAATACCTTATTATAATAACTCCGGAGGGGGTTACTATAACGAAACTAATTTTTACAACACTCATCATCATGAGCGTCAATATAATCCATACCCAAGGCCTTATTATCAATATAACGACCCTAGATATCACTACCCTCCTAGACCAACTTTCAATCCACCTGTCGTAGGAGCAACGGTATTCCATCCTCAACTTAACCCTTACAACCAACAAGCACCTGCCTCTCTCATGGATTTATCGCAAACACAAAGAATGAGACCCAACAACGATGGCTCGGAATCCAGCAATGCTGTTAGATGTAAGCAAGAACATCAGACCACTAATCTAGATCAGCAATTTCAAGCGCAGCAAAATCAAATACGTCAGTTAAAAGAACGACTAAGTAAATTCGAGGCTAAAACAACAAGCAGCAGTTCAAAACGTCAAAAAACAATTCATCCTAAGTCAGTTGAGCCAACTCCTCATAAAGAGACAAAAAGCCTAACGGGCAAGACTTCTGTCTATGATAACAGCGGGGGAAATATTGGTTCATATATTATGAACTTTGTCAGAACTTACATGAGCAACTGCAGAAAACATGGCAAAATGACTAATACTCAAGGAACTCATTGGCTACTGGTAACAATGTTTAAAAAATCTCTAAAAAAGTCGAATGCAGGCATACGCTCTGAGGCATATATCGCAGTTACTAATCCTGGCACATCTGCGCGAGGCATTACAAGTAAACTCACAAAACACGGCATCAAGCACGATAAATTAAAAATTTTCCCACTTGAGGGTTCACCTAAGAAAGCTTACATTATGTTTTGCATTGCTGTAAATAAAAACCTAAAACCAAAGCTAAAACCGATGCTAGGGACTTTTCTTTCAGTTGAAGAATTTGATAAAGTCGAAGAAAGGCGAATCAATCTTGATAAAGGTCTGAAAACATGCTGGACATATCTTTTTCCAACAAAAAATCAAAACACGAAGAACAGCCAATCATATGAATCTAAGCGCCGAAATCAAGCCAACACCCCAAGAAGTAAGTCTCAAGTTGATGCCTGCTCATCGACTGAATTTGAAGAAGAAGTAGGTAGTGAGACAAACGCTCAACACATAAGAGCAAGTAAAGTCACTTTAATGGCCCCAAGAAAAAATGGGTTAATTACCCCAGAAATTAAACAGCAGATACAAAATCTTAAGAAAAAATATAGCTCTAAAAGCCACAAGTCGTTATATCAATATTTTGAGGATAAAGTTACTGAAGCTCATGATAATTACCAACGTTCCAAAACAACAGATTCAAATGTGGGCAAGCAAAATAGAGCTTTAGTCCATTTTTGCGATACTCTATATGACGTTATCACAAAAACTAAAGAGATATATCTACATGTCATTAATAGCAATAATGACTACCTTGAAAATATTCACGGTGTTAGAACTCAGGCCTTTTGTGAGGTTGTATTTGCCATGCGGGATACCTTGATACCACTCTATCATCAAGCAGTTAATGATAATACACCATTTAAAGTAAAGGTACCCCTTGGTATGGTGGATACATTTTATCATCTTCAGTTTAATGAAATTATCAAAGATAACCCCGGCGCAACATTACAACTCCTATTATCAGTCTCATGTCACATCAGTAAGGATTGGGGCAGTACCAGCACTATATGATTAGCGCTTAAGACTCTGGCAAAATAGCAATTTTGTAATTTTGCATGGTTTGCCAGAGCCGGTCTGAGTAATTTGTTCTCGGCTCGTCTTCGCGAAGGAGTGTAACGACTGCGGCGATCCAGATTATAAAACTGGATTGCCTCAATCCGCTGCGCGGTACTCGCAAAAACAGCGGCTATTTTTTGAGTTTATGATAAAAATATTTGCCCGTGCCATAAGCACTAATCAGAAGCCAGGCGATTTCAATCACGCCGGAGGCTAAATTCCAGGAGTAAGCGAGCGAAATTAAAATCAATATGGATCCCAATAAATTAAAAAATGAATAATTGAAGCTTTTTGCAGAAATACGTTCGATCTGTAATAATAAATAGGTAACCAACACCATAACCACGCCGATAAGACCAATCAAATTATATTCGTTTGCAAAAAAACTTACTAACATCAGATTTTTACCTCGACTTCATAGCCACCAAATTTTCGTAAATTAATTACGCCACGATCCAATATTAAATACTGCCCTTTAACGCCCATCAACTGGGCTTCAATGGTAGGTGTTTTATCTAATGATAGGCTGACAACCTTTTCTGGATATTGATTAACGGGATAATTTAAAGAAACAGGTTTTTCATTTAAAAATTTAACGTCATCAATAAAATCTTTGCCTGCTTCTTGTAGTGAATTTTCCGCAAGTTTTAACAGCGCATCACGTTTTTCGCACATATCCACTAACTCAACTTCATTTTTTAGCATTTTCCGCCAATTGGTTTTATCATTAGCAAATTCTTTTAACGCCACTTCCAAAACGCCAGAACGATAGCGATTACTCACCTCCATCATCGCAACCGCTTGCACGGCACCTTGATCAATCCAGCGAGTTCGCACTTGTGAGTGACGGGTTATGCCTACTTTTAATCCCGATGTATTAGACAAATAAATAATATGCGCTTGGTGGCATTGCGCATGCGCCCAATCATCATGCGGGCATTTGCCGGTCTCAACCAAGCAACGCTCCGGATGAATAATGCATAAATTACACTCTAATAAACGTCGATAACAAGGATAACAATAGCCCTGCTGAAAACTTTTGCTGATTTTGCGCTCGCATTGAGTGCAAAAGATTTTGCCGGTAAAATCCAGGCTGATTTCTTTGCCCAGCTTGTCTTCCAAGGCAAGCTCTTCTCCCGAAAGACGTATCGAATATTTTACTGGGTCTTGTAACTCTGCACGCATTTTCCTTAAAATTCCACCTTGGATTTGCACGATTTATTGCTCCGTTTTATTAAAAAATATGTAATCCTGAACTGGATTACCTTGAATAAAATGCTCTTGGATAATGCGCTCTAATACTTCTGGACTGCAAGAGTGATACCAAATACCTTGTGGATAAACAACTGCAATCGGGCCTTTGGTGCAGATTCTAAGGCAATTGGCTTTGGTGCGATAAACGCCACCCGATCCGGTGAGTTTAAGTTCTGCCAAACGTGCTTTTAGATAATCCCAGGATTTGCATCCCATGTCTAGATTGCAACAATTGGGTTTGGTTTGATCGCAACATAAAAAGATATGATATTTGATATTAGCAAAATCGAGCTTTTCGAGTTTCTGCTGAATTTTTTCATCAGGAGTTTCATTCATATTGTGCGCCTTTTTGACTTAAGAAAAATCTAACATTCGCTGCAACGAAATACGCGCCTTTTTGATAATATCAGAATCAATGGTAATTTCATTAGCATCGATCAATAAGGATTGCTCCAATCGATCCAAGGTATTCATCGCCATCCACGGACAATGACCGCAACTGCGACATGTCGCCCCATGTCCTGCAGTTGGTGCTTCAATAAAAGTTTTATTGGGAGATGCTTGCTGCATTTTATAAAAAATACCGCGGTCGGTTGCCACAATCATGGTTGGGTTTTTCATTTCCTTACTTGCGGCAATTAAGATTGACGTGGAACCCACTTTATCCGCTAATTCGATAACCGCAGCTGGAGATTCTGGGTGAACCAGGACAGCGGCATCTGGGTGTTGTTTGATTAAATCTTTCAAACTTTCGGCTTTATATTCTTCATGCACGATACAAGACCCTTGCCACAGAACCATATCAGCGCCTGTTTGAGTCTGAATATAATGACCTAAAAAGCGATCCGGCGCCCATAATATTTTTTCGCCTTCTGCATCCAAGTGATTTACAATCGCCAATGCATTAGATGATGTCACCACCCAATCCGCGCGCGCTTTAACATCGGCTGAGGTATTGGCATAAACCACCACAGTACGATCAGGATATTCATCACAAAACTTTTGAAATTCATCTGCAGGACAACCCAAATCCAGCGAACAGGTGGCTTGTAGCGTTGGCATTAATATCTTTTTTTCTGGATTTAATATTTTCGCACTTTCACCCATAAAGCGAACACCAGCAACCATTAAAATGTCTGCATTGGTTTTAACACCAAATTGCGCCATCGCCAAAGAGTCGCCAACAAACCCATGGGAATAGTCTGCAAGCTCTTGCACTTCAGGGTCGGTATAATAATGCGCGATCAACACAGCGTTTTTAGCTTTAAATAATTTAGCCACGCGGTCGAGTTGTGCTTGCCTCGTTTTCTTATCGCGAACCACGGGTGAGCTTGTTAAAGGAACCTCAAACTTAGGTAAGTTCGGTACATATTTAATTTTGGACATTGTTCAATCTAACTCAATCATTCAATCGCACGTTACGATTTATTTTTATCAGAGGTAGGATGATGTGAAATATAAACTTCAAACCCACCTATTAAGCTATAAACTTCAGTAAATCCTTGGTCAACTAAGTGCTGTGCTACAGACTGACTACTAATTCCATGGTAACAATACACTAGAATCGGAGTATCAAGTGCTGTCGATTGACAGAATTCATTTAACGCTGCAATCGATAAATGTATCGCAGAAGGAATATGACCACGTTCAAAACTTCCCTCATCACGCACATCCGCAAGAATAAGCTCCACTTTGCTTTTAAGTTCTTGGACCTCTTTATACGTTACTTGTTTATACATATCAATCACCTTCCTTTAAATGAGAAGCAAAAATATTATGGCAACCGCTGAAAAGATTATACACAATCCTGTATAAAATCGCACCCCTATCCCATCAGTGCTTATACCTTAATAATAGTATACTTTTCAAATAGATAATCTAGCCAACAATTGGTCAATATCTCAGAGGTGCGATTTTGGCGTAATCGTTCATCAATATTGCCGACATCAATGACCTCTAACGGCTGCTCCTGCCAAGAGCAGGCGTAGACTGCCTTAACACGCTCCCCAGTCACAGGATCAATCTGCCACTGCAAACATTGTGCGCACACACCTTTTAACATGCACTGCATGGCGCCATAAACTGAAGCGAAACACTTAACCCTGTCATTAAAAAACTCACTCAAGAGACCCGTTCTGGCCTGCTGAATCCGAGAAACCAGCACGGATGAACCCACCACAATGACTCGATTTACTTCGTTCAGGGGAATCGGTGGAGGCTCCGCATTATTATCCAATTGCCCTAGCGCATAATCTCGCAGCGCTAAAACTAGCTCACCAGTGGCGGTTCGATCTTGTGGGCGTGTCGTCGAAATCGCATTGCCATTGGCGGTTACCCATAAAATGGTATCTGTCGCAGCTTCTAGCTCTTCACGATTATAAAAGTCTTTTTGATCTTCCATGCAGGCCACGAAAATAACCCGATGCCCAGCATTACGTAATGCCGGACCCAACGAACGCAACTGCGCGATTGCCATGGTGCCACCAATTATCATCACCGTTTCAGGTTGGTCTGGAATTGTGGTTCGAACGCCCGTTGGTCCCATCACTGCAATTAAATCCAGTGGCTTAAAGGTTGCAACCAAACGAGAACTGGCTCCGCGCTCCAACACTAAAAAAGATAATAAATCTGACTGCTCGGGATTTCGCATGCCAAGCATCGCCATCGCTTCGGTTTGCAGTAACGTTGCGTCAACCTTTTCAGCGGTTGCCTCATAATTTTGAATACGATAAAAATTTCCGGGCTTAAAGTTTCGTGCTGCCATTGGCGCGCGCACAACCAATTCTACCAATTCATCGCTCAAGCGCGTAACGCTATAAACACTGGCTTGAAACAGTCCCATTATCTGTTGCTGAAAATGTCGATATTCATCGACACTGCCCTGGGTTCGCTCTGCCATCACCGTTTTAACAATGGCGGGATAAATTTGTTTAGCAGAGGCAATGGCTTTAACCACACTGCCATGAAAAACACTGTGCGTATCACCTAAAAAAGTCACCCGATGATGATCACGCTCATAACTGGTAAAAGCACCAAAAGGTGGTTCTTTGCAATGGTTATTCTCGGCTACCAACTCAAGTTTGCCATTTACATTTTCAAAGCGTTGATAATTATCACCTTCACGTAAAAACGTACCACGATGCTCATATTCGTAAGCGATATTCGGTTTGGCACCGGTCGCCACAAAAATAGAGTTTGCATCTAATATTTGATGGGAGTCGGATTTCATCCATTTACCTTCCTCATCCAAAATGCGAACTCGGCATTTTAGTCCTTTTACAGAACCGATGCTATCAATTATAACGGCTTCTGGCTCTAAACCTTCGGCATAATAGATGCCCTCTTCAAAGGCTTTTTCGACTTCTTCATAGTTGCGTTTATAAGCTGGTGATTCTTGCATGGTACGACGATAGGCAATGGTGACCCCGCCCCACTTTCGAATTAGCTGAATAAAATGCGGCGCTCGATTTTCAACTTTAGCTTGGCTGCGCTCGATTGCTACCGCTTTTGCATGTAATAAAAATTCATCTAAGGTGGCTAAAGATTGCGAATCAAATCGCGCGCGTAATTTCTCGATGCCTTCATATTCGGATAAGGTTTTATATCGGTGCGCAATTTTTTCAACTTGTTTAATATAATAAGCCTGCACTTCGGTTGCGGTATCAACGCCGGTTAAACCACCACCAATGACAACTGCAGGTAATCGAACGTCTAAGTTCGCAAGGCTTGATTCTTTCGCAGCCCCGGTTAATTGCAGCGCCATTAAAAAGTCATTGGCTTGTCGCATTCCTGGTGCCAAACTGTGCGGGATTTTAAGTTCGCGTGGCAAACCGGCACCCACTGCAATCGCCAAGTGATCAAAGCCCAAAGTCCAAACATCATCGGTTGTCAGCGTTCCACCAAAGCGCACTGAACCATATACTTGAAAATGAGGTCGGCGCATTAAGCTTAAATAAATTAATTTTAAAAAGTTTTTATCCCAGCGCACGGTAATGCCATATTCAGCCACTCCACCAAAGCCTGCCATAATTCGATCATCGAGATTTTCTTTGATATCATCATAATCATAAATGGGTTCGGTCAAATATTTCATCGGTAAATTTTCAATTTTTAAACCATCTGCTCCGACAACGGCGAAACCTTCCATTAATAAATGGTGCGCCAAAGTAAATCCGGCCGGACCCATTCCCATCACTAGGATTTTTTTGCCATTATATTCTTTTGCGCCAATCTGCTCGAAGCGCAATGGATTCCATCGAGTTAATAAATCATAAATCTCAACGCCCCAAGGCAGTGATAACACATCCGTTAAAACGTGCGTTTCAATTTGCGGAATATTAACCGGTTCTTGTTTTTGATAAATACACGCTTTCATGCAATCATTACAGATTCGATGACCCGTGGCGGGACACATTGGATTATCAATCATTACAATCGCTAATGCGGCGATACCAAAACCTTGCTTTTTAACCAGATTCATTTCAGAAATTTTTTCTTCTAACGGGCAACCGGTTAATATTTCATTTAATGGATTTGTTTTTAAACCCATCTCTTTGGCATTTTTTTTAACCGGAAAACCTTTGGAACAAAAATCACCGTCATTTTTATGGCAATAAACACAATAGTGCACTTCATCGAGTACTTCACGCAATCCCATGCGTTCATCGGTCAAACCAAAACCGTCGCGTTGACGCCAACGATCTTCAGGTGCCTGTAAACGCATCTCTTCATCACCCACCGCTTCAACATTGACAAGATTGGCGTAATTTAAGCGCTTAGGAAAGTGAAAACTCACCCAGCCAGCAACATGATGTTGCCCGGCATCAGTTTCAATCGCCTGCACACACCACTGGATTAATTTCTGTTGTTGAATTTTCGTGGCTAATGGATCTGCTAAAAGATGCTTAGCATAAATCGCCACCGCAAGTTCTGGGTCAGCGACTTTAATGTTTGTTGCTTGCAATTGATCTTGCAACCACTGGTTAAGCTCATCAAAAGCGGCAAACCCAGGGGATTCTTTTAAAGCACGACGCGCTTCACGTAACACAAAGTGTTTTTTAAAGGCAAAGATTGGATCTTCTGCCTGGACTCGAGTTTGAGATTCCCCGACCTGCTCACTGATATCAAACAACTCAGCAATAAATGCCTCTAACACTGGGGCACAATCAATAATCAGGTTGCTAACTAATTTGGGATCGGTAAGCTCACCTGATCGATAAATCAATAATTCAGCATAAAGTGATTGATCAACATTTTCGAGATATGACAAAAATTGCGCATCTAGGCGCGACAAACCCGCAGGTAAAAAAAGCTCTTGATAACTAAAGCCATTCAGATTAAGTTCATGTCTTACCATAGAAATTGGACCCATATCCTTATACAATTACACTATAGCTAATTACTAGTATAAACAGAGGCTTTATGTTTAAAAAACAACCGATTGATAAAAATTTTGTCAGCTCTATTGATAAAGCTTTGGCCAAATTTAATCGAACCCACCCACTCACCGAAGCTCAACGCGCTGAAGTGGACAAGTATCGGCGCATCTACCGAATGCGTGATCATGCCATAGCCCCGAAAAAAGATAAAGATCTTTGGGATTTCGATTCTTAACACTGCTTCAAGGAGAATAAGAAAAGTTTTTTCACAATCTTTCAATCACTTAAAACCTTAAGAGCGACGCCTTGGAGGAAACTACTTTGGCATATTTTGCTCAGCACTTGAGTGAGCTCTTCAACCACCGCAAATAAGCTCGACAAAAAATTTGAAATTTAACCATGCAGAGGCCGAGATAACAGCCCAAGATCTTTAACTCGAGCACGCACTTCTTTCATAAAGATCGGGCCTGGATCCGTCTTTGATGTGTAATAGCTTTTATCCGTGTCTTTCCATAAACTACTTCCTCTGAAATACTTATACTCAAAATGTCCAATAAGGTATTTTATGGTAGGATATTTTTTCTTTAACATCCGAATTAAATAAACGTCAGCATTAACTTCTGCGGGAGTTAGATTCTGTTTATCACCTACTCCACCAACATTTTCAATGCCAATAGCCATATAATCAAGACCTATAACATGCCGCGCCATCCAGTTGTCGGGCATTAATTTATAAATCGTACCATTCCTTGCAACTAGAAACTGCGCAGATACATTAACTTTGCCGTGTCTTATCAAGTAAGGCCGATCTTGCATCGTCTGACTATTAAAATAATTCCACGTTGACTGCCACGTGTGCGCCTCCGTCCAATGCAATACAATCATTCTAGGCACAATTTTTATGCTATTGCGATTTATTCCATAATGGTTGCGCATATACTCTTTTGTTAGTTTTGTACGAAGGGGCCCAAACTTAATGGGCTTATTTATAATAACGGGTTTGTATGTTGCAAACGCAGCATGCGTGAGGAATAAAAGGATTACCGTAGCGGATAATTTGATCATTAAAAGCCTCCTTGTTTTTTCATACTATTATATTGCTCCAAGGAGAATAAGAAAAGTTTTTTCTCAATCTTTCAGTCACTTAGAACCTTAAGAGCGACGCCTTGGAGGAAACTACTTTGGCAGCTTTTGAACAGCTTAACTCAACGTCTTCAACAACAACGCCTTCTCAATTTTTTTTATCCAAAAATCCGTAATTTTTCTATCTCCATCTAAAGAAAGATATCGGCTCATGGTTTTACTTAAACTCTGCGGATTCCGATCTAAAAATAATGCAATATCATTGAGCTGATGCGATGCATAATAATGACAAAAATACGCAATCATCACTCTTGCAAGCGTCAATCGTTTTGAGATATCTTGTGTAGCCAATTTATCAAAATCAACCTCAGTCACTTGACACACGACAAATGCAATATCAATAACTGAAAGATGATCAATTGAGATTGAACTTCGTTTGCAAACTTTTAAATTAATGGTATCGCATACTTGAATCTCGCCATCTTCGAATTTTAAAAATTTCGGCTTCTCATTATTACTCCAACACTCAACAAATGAATAATATTCAAAATCATCGCCATAAGCATTTCGCAATGTGGTTATAACCAAACTCTTTTTAAGCCAGCTCAGTTTACACCTACCCAGATAGCTTAAATGAGAACTCCAACGATAGTCTTCCAGCTTTTCAACCATTCCGGCCTGCAGCGGGTTCATATGTACATAGCGACAAAGCTCAATCAGATAGCCATCGTCTTGAATTAATTTAGATCGATATCGCCCTTGAAATAAATGCCCCATTCGATCAAGTTTTTTATTCATATAACGGGTATAACAATTTGAAATTAACTGCATAATTTTACTTATCGGAATACGTCCTATTTCGATCACCATGTGAACATGATTGGTCATCAAACAAAATAAATGGACCTTGCAGCCATAATCTTTATGAACCCGATCGATCAGCTTGTAAAAATAGCAATAATGCGCATGTTCTAAAAACACCGGCTGTCGATAATTACCACGCAACATCACATGGTATACAGCACCTTCATAATGAATTTTAAGCTTTCGAGCCACAACAATATCTCCCCAATTAGACTTTAGAGTATATTGTTGCAGGCTCAGGTGAATTCTTCAATACCGGGGTTTTTTGCAATCCACTAATTTGCTGGATTGCTTCACGCTTCGCGCTCGCAAAGACGAAGCGGCAGGCTTTATTTGGTGGATTACGCGCCTTGCGGCGCTAATCCACCCTACTTCTACTTCGCGGTCGCAAAGACGAAGCGGCAGGGCTATTTATCCATTCTGCTGTTCTAGCATATCACCGAGGCGTTGCACCACGGATGGCATATCTTCTTTACTCAGTTTAACTTCAACAAAGTTAACACCCTGACTTGGCAGTGAATCAAGGGTCTCAGATAAGGAGGCCTTATCTTCAACTAAGTAAGTATTAATGTTTTTACCCACGGCTTTGGCAAATGCGCGAAAATCCCATTGTGCAATATCATTATATTTGCGCATTGGGCCGTGAATTGCACGCTCGATACCATAACCTTCGTTATTCATTAAAAAGATTGTCATCTGTTGATTGTGTCGCACGATAGATGAAAGTGCTTGCGCTGTCATTAAAAAGGAACCATCACCAATTAGGAGTAAAGTTCTTTTATCTTTCTTAGCAGCTGCAGCACCAAAAGCCGCAGGCAAGGCATAGCCAATCGCACACCAAATAGCAGAGGTAACCAGATTATATTTTACAGGAACATATTTATCCCAAAAAGTAAGTGCTGACATACCAATTTCTACAACCACCGTATCGTCTTCTTTAACATATTTTGAAAATTTATCCCAGAAATAATCCGTAGACCATTCGTCACTTACCTGCATATCTCGCGAGCGCTGCGCTACAATATCACCGTTATCATATTCGTTTAGATTCTTGATCTCTGCAAGCAACTCCATTATTAACAATGATGTATTAACATGACTATAAAGCGTGTCATTAACCAACACACTTTCCTCATTAATATCACCATTAATCTGAATCGATTTATCAAATTGTTTTTGAGTAAATATTCCGGTATTAAAATCAGATTCATTGACACCGATTTTAATAATCGCATCTGCTTCATCAAATGCTTTAACAACAAATGGGTGACTTAACTGACCTTGATAAACGCCAAGATACAAAGGATGATTTTCAGGATAAAGGGATTTCCCCATATTGGATTGTGCATACGGTATTTTAAGTTTGTTAATCAACTCATATGCTTTTTCGGTACTGTTATTTCTTTTTGTATTATAGCCCAACCAAGCAACTGGTCTTCTACTACTTTTTAAAACGCTTAAAATGTCTTTTACGAGATCTTTTGGCAATTCGCCTTTTGATGCATCTTTGCTAGCAATAACTATTTTGGTGTCATCGGCTAATTCCAAATCATATAAATCAGAAGGAATACCAATATAAACAGGTCGCTGATTAACAATTGCAGCGGAAATAACCCGGCCAAGCTCAGCAACAATATTATGCGAGTTTAATAGCGTCGATGCACAAGTAATTTTTTTCGCCATTTGATAAAAGCGATCATATTCACCATCACCATAAGTATGATGGGTATGTAGATTTTTCTGCTGAACTGATTTTAAAGGCGGCATACCAACAAGGTGAATAACCGGTACACCTTCAGCATAACTGCCAGCGATACCATTAGCGGCGCTAAGCTCGCCCACAGCATAGGTGGTGCACAACACGCCCAAGCCTTTAACTTTGGCATAGCCATCTGCCGCATACGAGGCATTTAACTCATTATTTGTCGCCATCCACTCAATATCCGGGGCATCTTCGATATAATCACACAGTTTGAGGGTATAGTTATCGGGTACACCAAAGATTGAATCAACCCCTAACTCTTTGATTGTTTTTACGATTAGTTCAGCAAGTTTCATAACAATTTCCTCAATTTTTTGCTTAATATATTTATATTTTACGCTATACAGCTTATATGTAAAATGAATCCTTTCGGTAATGTCTATAACCAATGGTTATGAAATATTTTCTAAGCAAAATCTTCGCAATAACGGCTAATGCGTCACCTAACTGCTATTTGGTCATTAGCTCTATCCAGGCCGAAGCTGAATTCGACAAAATCCGATCTTTATGATGCGCAACAACAAGCTCTAGCTTATTCTCATGCTCAAAAGGGATTATCCTCAATGTTTTATCGACCGCCCTTTCAGGTAACAAACTACAGCCCATCCCTGATGCGACAATTTTTCGGATAATATCGCATGAGTTAACAGCATTTTCAGAAACGTTATTAAAATTATTATTTTCTAATATTTCATCAATAATCGTATCAATCACACTACGCGTTTTTGGTCGAATAAATTCAAGCTCAGTAAGATCTTTAATAGTAAGCTCTGTTGTTTCTTCTGGATAAAGCGCTGCTGAGACTACAAATTTAAGCGATTCAAAGCCAACCGTATGGACAGTAAGAAACTCATTAACTTGCTGTGGCCGAATCATCAAACCTAATTCTGCCTTATTTTCAAGAAGTTGTGGGGTGATCTCATCCGAAGAATGGAAAAACTTAAAATTGAAGTTAACATCAGGATGTTTAATCTTAAAGTCTCGAAGGGTTTCTGCGAGGTAATAATTCGCCATATGATTACTTGCCACTAAATTCAAAGTCCCTGACACCGTATCGTTGAGGCGAGTAATGGCGCTGGTGGCGTTATTCCAATCGAACTTAATTTTGCGGGCGTATTCCAGAAAAACCAACCCTTGCTGAGTCAGCACCATTCTATGGCCGACCTTATTAAATAACTTACAACGCAAGCTGTGCTCCAACCTTTTGATTCTTTTAGAAATAGCCGGCTGAGAAAGGTTAATAATCTCTTCTGCCTTGGTATATGAGCAATCTGAATCAACAATCGCTAAAAATGTATTTATATCTTTCATGTTCTCATTCCCTCCAGTTATAGTATTCATTTTTACCAGGAATTGTAGTTATCGATAATCAAATGTAACATAAATTTTATAAAAAGTAATGTATAAAATGAACAAAATGGATAAATACTTTATGAACAAGCAACAAGCACCGTCCTACTTACTGATTCTCTTTGTCGCAGGAGTTGGGGCCTTTTTAGCAGCACTGGATGTCGGCATCATTAATGTCGCTCTACCCTATTTGCGCATTGCTTTTCATAGCACGCTAACAACCATTGCGTGGACCGTTACTATATATACCTTGATGCTCACCGCTTTTGTCTTACTGTTTGGCAAGCTCAGCGATAGAATCGGGCATCTTCGCATTTTCCAGATAGGGATTATCATTTTTGGCGTTGCCTCTTTTCTCTGCGGAATCTCAACACACACCTGGGAAATTATCACCTTTAGGACCTTACAAGGTTTTGGCGCCTCCATGATTCAAGCGACTGCTGTTGCCTTGATAACCACATTACTACCCAAAGAAAAACATCATCAAGCGATTGGTACTTACGGCGCGCTGCTCGGCTTAGGTAATATTTTAGGTACGTCATTAGGTGGCGTTATTTTATCTTCAATGGGTTGGTCATGGCTATTTTTTATAAATATCCCTTTTTGCTTAGCCGTACTTTGGGGCAGCTTTAAAATTAACTATAGCTTTATTAAAGTTAATTCTAAGATTGACTACATGGGTGTTGGTTTTGTGGCAATCTTAAATATCGTCTTATTGCTGGTAATTGAATGGATAGCGCATCCAGGATTTCAACAATTAGCCATTACTTTCGCAATAGGCTTTGTGGTAATAGCCGGATTATTTGTTGCCTGGGAAAAACGTGCAAAAGTAAAATTACTGGAATTCAAATATTTTTTAACTAAAAAAATGGGTATCTTAAGCATGGGCACCATTGCTTTTGGAGCCTCCCTCTCAATATACTTAATCGTGCCAGCACTTTATTTGCAGCATACTTCCAATCTGCAAGCTTGGCAAATAGGCTTAGTGACTTTCTTTGGCCCAATTGGCTACGTTATTATGTCAAAATTAACCGGCAAACTAATGCATAAGTTTCGCTATCGAAATATCATGATGACCGGCGAGCTGATGATGTTCGCTGGCATGTTAACATTAGCATTTATGCAACCTCACTGGAGCCTGGTTACTTTAGCCATAGTATTATTCTTTATCGGCATGGGTGGTGGCTTATTATTCCCAACCAATGTTGCCTCTATAATGAGAGAAACACCTACCTCCATGCATGGCACTACCGCTGCTTATAATCGTATGGTACACAGCTTTGCCTTAGCTTTAGGTGCGGCATTGGCTGCGATGTTTGTCCAGCTCGCTCAACAAGGCCATGGAAACGCCGTGGTTATGTCTGGCTATCAACACGTTTGGATAGCAGGCAGTATTATTAACCTAATCTCATTTACATTGTTTCTTTTCGATAGAAAAAAGCACAATGAAATAAAAGCAGCCGTATCAACAGCTAGCATGGTTGCTGAATAGATGTACTTTCAACTTAATAGTTAATTAATTATTAATTGAAAAAGTAATTTGATAAGCTTAAAGGTAAAAGGATACCTGATGCGCTCTAGTAAGGAAATAATAGCTGACGCTATTGATAATACCTATTTTACATTTAGGTATAAACTTGTACCTCAAACGGTAAGTTCTCTCTATAGCTTTTGCACCGGCGTCGCGATAATAACTTCGGCGGCCGCAATTATTGGTCGCTATCTAAGTTATTTTGCGCTTGCAATCAGTATCGCCATCACCGGTCCTATCGCTGTTATTACCGGACTTATTTTGGCATACTTACAGCACCTAGACTTTAAAGAAAAAAGCACGAAATTGAATCAACTTCATGGTGATGTCTCTAAAATAACGCTTATCAATAAGACGCATGAGGATAAGCTCGCCAAATATTTTGAAGAAAAAAGTTCTAAGTCAATCGCCACACAAAAGTCTTTATCTTCTGAGATTGGAAAATTAACCTATCAAAAGCAACTCGCAAAAAATCAACGTAGCTGGGGCAGTTGGTTATTTGATATAACAACACGTTATGTTACTGATGCGGGCCTTACCTTTGGTGTCACTTTTTTTATACTAACAACGTTTACTTCTATTCCATTTGTTGGAATGCCGCTGATTTTAACTATCGTGGGTTGTCTGTGTATGGCAGCACTTTCTTCTTATTTTATTCATACTAGAAAGTACCGCTATGAAGAGCAAATGGATAGTTATAAACATGAATATATTAGGCAAAATCAAATATCAAATTTATTTAAAACAATTAAGTTACCCGAAGAAAAAGCTGCACCTAATGCTGACTCTGTCAAACATAACCCTTGGGATAATGACGATTTCCATAATGGCTTTTACAAAGAGATGCTTAATAACATTTACGCTGCGATTAATAAGTACCTTGTAGATAAAGAAATTATTCAGCTTGCTGAATATCATGATAAAAATACTATACACAATCAAATATACTCAGTTTCTAAAGACAGATTGCCGAAAAATATATCCACAACAATTAACGATAAGCTTAAGTACAATAACAAAAACATAAAAACAGCTTTTGATATTGCAAAGCTGATCGAAGATCATGAGATGAAACCCAAAAATTACCTCTCATTACTGCTCTACATAAAGCAAATTAGGCTCCGGGCGCGAAATCAGTCGATTTTCTCATGCATAGGTTGCGGCAGCAGCCAGTTGGCTGATCGTATTGATGAAATTTTTGAGAGAGCAAGCAAAGAAGCTATGGTGAGTGAACAGCTATTGCAGCAACCAAACTTAGAACTCGCTGCTCAGTTTAATAAACAACTTGAAGATGATTCATCCGATAACCCCGCAGAAGCTCCGCAATCGATATAAATCACGAAACCTCTAACCACATTATTCTCACAAAAACTAGGGGGTAACTTGTTTACTTTCATCAGGATTATCCTGCTGTTGCTCCTTCGCCCAGTCACGCTTCATTTTTTTTACAACATTGGCAGTGGCGCTGTCAGGGGATTTCCCTGCATGTGCAAGCACAGCTTTCGGTGTTATTTGACGGGCGAAGATCCCAGCGAAAGTTCCACCAAATTTACCACGCGGCTCACTTAGATAGAGTTGATTAAAAGAATTTATAAATTCTATAGGATCAGCTTTATGTCTACCGTAAAATATTTTCTCAAAGGTTTTCTCCAACTCAGGTAATGTGATAAGATAATTAATTATTAGAATTACTATTGGCGGATAAGAAAGAAATGGATGAATTAAGGTAATTAATGCTTGCTTGCTTTGTAGAAAACTTTTTGAATCCAAGTGCTGAAAAATATTTATAGGAGAATTAAATACGAATATTTTGTCACTTCTAGGATTTCTAACAAGACATATATCTGTCACGCTAATTATGTGATCAATTTTTTCAGCGCCGCCTTTGACACCGATTACGGCATAAAGAAATTTGCGTGATCCAGAGTTCTCATTTCTAAGCGCCAACATGATATCATTGCGATTAGTGCTAATCAGCTCAGGTCTTGTGTCTATCCTGTAATATTCGTTTCTTAAAAGGGTAATACAGATATTTTTTATGGTGACTTCATCTTCTGGGTTTTTACTTTCAAGCACTTCTTCCTCTTCTTCTGATAAATCACCTTTGTGGATATTAATATAACAGTAATATCTCATCTTCTCTTGCCCCCCTAACTATATTTACTACAATCCCAAAAACAACTTCCATCTGATTTTATTATTATAATGAATTAAGTTACAACAAATAATGAAATTCAGGAATATTATCATGCCATTCGGGAATCAACATATTTGTTTTTGCAAGTGAGATTAATGCTCCCTTAATGTGAGCGCTGTATTATATAATTATCTACACATTATTAAGAGCAGCGACATTAAACATAGGGCAGAGAAAATGCGAAGGTTACTGAATGATTTTAACAAAGCAGTAAATACAGGGGACGGTGAAACTGCGATGACAAAAATTAAGGAAATTCGCGATTTAACTACTAAAACCACACTCACAGCGCTGCAATGTGTGAAAATCCAGGAGTGCGAATTTAAACTGCTCTTTGCACTACGTAAATTCGAGCAGGCAAAAAAGGTTCTTGATGATTGCATCAAAGAAATAGAAAAATCCACTAATAAAGACAGCGAGCCAAGTTTAAAACGGGCCTTAGCCAGCCAATACAGACACCAATGCTATATATTACTCGGTGATTTTTTAAAAATTAGACACCCTACTCCAAGCGCAATGCAACCGATCTTAAGCAAACTAAAATTAGCTATTGCTGTCCATCAGAGCGCACCTGATAAAACAAGCCCGCGCTTAGATCTGATAAACGACATTACATTTTTATTCAAGTTAAATCTTATGTCATCAAAAAATCTCTTTACTAAATGTGGCGTTGATCTAACTAAACTCACACATCAAGAAGAAAAGACGCTGCAGCAAAATATCAACAGCACCCAGCCTCATATAAATAAGAATAAGGTATCTCTAAAAAGAACATTTATATTTGGCGCAGGCTATGAGTCATACAAAATTCCTGTAAAAGAGTATCGATACAAACACAGCTTTGCCTTTTTAGGCAGACATGAGGTTAAAGAAGAAGAAAAAGGCTGGAAAAATGCTCGCAAGGGATTTAAAAAAGTAACCAAAAAAGATTTAAGCGTCTTAAAATTAGAAAATCCATTTTCCGCACTTTCATTCCAAAAATAGCAAAATGGCAAATTTGACAAATCCATTTCGTTTACAATATTAAATGCTACGGCTGTGATTTATAGGGAGTTATTATTATGGCGATTCTAAATAAATCTTTTGTTATATTTTGTGCGCTTTTAACAACTGTTTATTGCACAGAAACTACCGCTAAACCATCGACACAATCTGCTAAAAAAGTTATTATTAAAGACTTGCCACTGAGGTACTTTTCAAAAGGTATCCGTTTTCGCTTAACAACAGGTAAAAATATTACAGTTGGTTTCTTTACCGCTAAAAAAGGCAGCCCTGTGGCGCGACACCATCATCGGGCAGAGCAGATTACTTTTGTCATTCGAGGGGAGCTTAAACTCACCGTAGGTAAAAATAAAAAAGTCTATTATATCCATTCTGGAGAATTAATCATTATTCCTTCTGAGATATATCATAAAGCAATAGCTGTAAAAGATTCGACCTGGATAGATATGGATTCACCTATTCGAAAAAGTTGGATTAATAATCCTAAAAAATATT
>CAXMUH010000084.1:0-9472 GCA_964196565.1 uncultured Legionellaceae bacterium
TCTCACACCGCCAGTACCTCTAATTAATGCTCCCTGCTCTGGCTGCAATGACAGTGAGTCAACAAGCGCTTGTAGTGCCTCTAATGTCATCACTTTTTTGGTCCCTTATGCTTCCCTATTTTAAGTCATAATTATTAATACGTATTGTCTCTATATTTCAACAGGTTAATAATGCTTTTAAAACCTACCATCTCTATGGTACTTTGTACTAGTGGTACATTGTGCTATAGTCAACTAACTATAGGGCGCATTGTAAAAAAGGTGAAGCTGCTTCCTGAGCTGGTAAGGAAATATAAAGATGAGTAAACTGGGTAAAAAAATGTTAGAGGCAGTTAAAGAGGCTGATAAGAAAGGGCTGGTGACATTGCAGTCATCACCAAATGTGGCAGAGATTCGTAAGCAACTTAAGCTTTCGCAGCGTGAGTTTGCTCACCAATATCGAATTAACCCTGAGACACTGAAAAGCTGGGAGCAGCACAAGCGAGAGCCAGACTCTATTAGCAGAGCTTATTTGAAATGCATTGAAAAAAACCCTCGACTTATAAAGAAACTTGTTAATTCTTAGCAAGGCTATACCGAGGTATTTGCCGAATCTTCTGCAATACTTGACTCTTCAACCTCAGCCTTCGGCATCTTGGGTTTTGGCCAGGCATCTAATACAGCTTTGACCAAGGTAGCCAAAGGTATTGCAAAAAAGACACCCCAAAATCCCCAGATACCGCCAAATACCAATACCGATAAAATAATAATTAACGGATGTAATTCCATCGCTTCTGAAAATAACAACGGGAATAAAATGTTTGCATCGAGAGTGATAATAATTGCATAAACCATGACAAAATAGCCAAAATGCGCACTCAGCCCCCATTGCATTAAGCCAAAAATAAACAGCGGAATGGTGACCATCACCGCGCCAATATAAGGGATGATAACGGAAAGGCCGACTAATGCACCCATTAAAAAGGCATACTGCATGCCGAGCAAGTTAAAAGCAATGATAGAAATAATGCCGACAATAAAAATTTCAATCACGCGGCCATGCACGTAGGAGCCAATTTTTTTGTGCACATCAGCCCACACACTTTGGGTTAAGCCACGATTTGTAGGCAGAAAGCGCGAGATCCATTTCGAGATTAATGCACCATCTTTTAGAAAAAAGAACACCAGTAACGGTACCAGCACGAGGTAAATCACATATTGTAAAATGCTGGGAATGCTGGCAATTGAATAAGTTAATAACTCTTGTCCAATTTTTGCAGATTGTGCTTTTAGAAATACGGCTACTTGCGTTAGCGGATCACCGCCAAATAAATTAGGGTATTGTTGCATCATATGCGTTAGCCAAAGTTGGCCCCCATTAAATGCGTGTGGCAGTTCGGTAATCACATTCGTTGTTTGGCGCCATAATAATGGCAGTAAGCCAAACACAGCGAGCATTAGCATACTGACAAAGAATAAATAAACGATCCATATGGCGAGTATGCGCGGAAGTTTCAATTTGACCAGCCACACTACGGCGGAATTTAATAGATAAGCAATAATGATACTGACAAACACAGGTATTAAAATTTTGCCAAAAAGTTCGAATAAAATAAAAGAAATCAAAAGTACAAAGAATAGCCCAAGCGCTTCAGGATCTGAAAAGTTACGTTTAAACCAGTTTAGTATGGTTTGAGTCATAAGTGTTTTTTGTCGCATGGAGTAGGTGCTCGAGCGTTGTAATCAGGTCGCATTATCGCATGGATCAGTTCTTGAGCGCAAAGAGTTCATTTTTGCCTGTATATTGGCCAACTAATGGCAGCCACAATTTAATTTTCTGGCATACCCTTGCATAAAATGCATAAATTGCATAAAATTACCTTGTAATATCTGCATTAAATGACTTTATATCAAGGTTACATTATGGATCGTGAAATAATCAATGACTTACGGGCTTGGAAACAACAGCCAGACCGAATGCCGTTACTGGTCAGGGGAGCTAGGCAGGTTGGCAAAACTTATGTGGTCAATCAGTTTGGCAGGGGGGAATTCGAGAATTTTGTGGTCATCAATTTTGAGTTACAACGCGAATATATGGCTTGTTTTGACAATCTGGCGGCAGAAAAAATAATTGAACTGATTAGTGCTTTGTCAAAGCAATCCATTTTGCCAGGTAAGACTTTACTTTTTTTTGATGAAATTCAAGAATGCCCTAAAGCAATTAGTGCGTTGCGGTATTTTAAAGAAAACGTACCCGAGTTGCATGTGATTGGCGCGGGCTCGTGATTGGAGGTTACATTAAATGATGCAGAATTTCGTATGCCGGTTGGCAGAGTGCAGTCGCTTTTTTTAAAACCTCTGTCTTTTTATGAATTTTTAAAGGCGTCAAACTATGAGCCGTTATATGAATTTATAAAGCACTGTAATATTAAAGAAGGTATCCCAGAAGCAATTCATGAAAAACTTTTATCTTTATTGCATGAGTATTTTGTTGTTGGAGGTATGCCGGCAGTTGTCTCAAGTTATTTAAAATACCGTGATTTAAATCAAGTCCAAATTTTGCAATCTTCTTTGCTAGTGACTTACCGAAATGATTTTGGTAAATATGCAAGTACGTCGAAACACAAGTATTTACAAAAGCTCTTTGATAAAGTGCCTGGAATGATTGGTCAGCATTTTCGTTATGTTAAGGTTGATCCCGATATGCAATCAAGAGATATTAGAACGGCCATAGATGACTTACGTGATGCCGGCTTGTTATACACTGTTTATAGTACCCAAGCATCAGGACTGCCATTAAACTCACTGATTAATGAAAAGAAATTTAAGCTTTTATTTATAGATATAGGTTTAGTTAAAGTAACTGCAATGCTAGATGCAGAGATAATGATGAAAAGAGATCTTATGTTGGTAAATCAGGGGATGCTTGTTGAGCAGTTTGTTGGCCAAGAGCTGCTGGCATATGCATCAAGACATTTTCCAGACCAATTGTTTTATTGGGCGAGAGAGAAAAGAAACAGTATGGCGGAAGTTGATTATGTGATAAATGTTAATGAGTCTATTATCCCCATTGAGGTGAAAGCTGGGAGCAGCGGCAGATTGAAATCATTACATCTTTTTTTAGCAGAGAAAAATAGTAGATTAGGGGTCCAAATATCGCAGCATAAGCTGGAGATAAAAAACAATGTGTTGTCCTTGCCGTTGTATATGATTCATGAGTTAAGGAGGGTGGTGTTATCCTTAAGTGATGGTAGCTAAACAGTTCAAAGTCTCTATCGCCGCATCCACCGCCTCGCGGCCTTTATGGCCATGCTTGCCGCCCACTCGATCCATCGCCTGTGCTTTGTTTTCGGTGGTCAGCACGCCGAAGATCACTGGCACTTCAAAATCAAGTGCAATGCGTTGGCAGCCAGAGCTAACCGATTCGCATACATAATCATAATGAGTGGTTTCACCTCGAATAACAGCGCCAAGACAAATAATGCTGGCGTATCGATGTAGGCGTGCAAGCTTTTTAGCGATTAAAGGGATTTCAACTGCGCCTGGGACATGAAATACTTTTACATTATCTGGGTTAATATCCAGTTCTTTAAAACGTGCAAGTGCGCCTTCAAGTAATTTTGTGGTCACGGGTTCATTGAAGCGGCTAACAACGATGGCGAATTGATTACTTGTCATGAGCTGCAGTCCTTATGGATTCGAGATTAAGTAAGTGCCCTAGTTTATTGCGTTTGGTGGTGAGGTAATCAATATTACTTTGATTCGGTTCAGTCTCAAGTGGGACACGCTGCATCACATCAATTCCATGCTGTTTTAGCGCATCAATTTTATGTGGATTATTGGTGAGTAAACGAATCGTTTTGAGATCGAGTGATTTTAATATTTCTGCGGCCAATGCGTACTCGCGCTCATCCGCTTCAAAGCCGAGTTTATGGTTGGCCTCAACCGTATCCAATCCATGATCTTGAAGTGCATAGGCTTTGATTTTGTTAGCAAGGCCAATGCCACGACCTTCTTGGCGAAGATAAAGTAAAACACCACCTTGTTTTGAAATTTCAGCTAAGGCAAGATCGAGTTGTTGGCCGCAATCACAGCGCTCTGAGCCAAAAACATCACCGGTTAGACATTCGGAATGTAGGCGCACCAGTGGGTTCGGGCCTTCAGTTTTTGAAATAATAGCCAGATGTTCTTGTTGGTTTATTTTGTCAAAAAATACTTTAATCGTAAATTGGCCTAAATCTTTTATTGGCAGTGTTGATTCAGTAATTTCGCTGATCAGCTTCTCATGCTGCAAACGGTATTCAACCAAGTCTTTTAAGCGTAATAAACTTAAATTATGTTTTTTAGAAAATTCAATTAAGTCGTCTAGGCGCGCCATGCTGCCGTCATCATTCATGATTTCACAAATAACGGCTGCAGGTTTTAGCCCTGCAAGTCGTGATAAATCGCTGCTGCCTTCCGTGTGGCCACGACGTTTTAAAACGCCGCCTTCAACCGCGCGCAGTGGAAACATATGGCCTGGAATAATAATATCATCAGGACCGGATTTAGGGTCAATCGCCACTTTTACTGAGTGGGCGCGATCCTGTGCCGAAATACCGGTGGTGACGCCACTTGCTGCTTCAAATGAAACACCAAAAGCAGTTTGGTGTGGGGTTCGATTGTCTTTGGTCATCATCGGAATTGCCAAGCGTTCAAAATCTTGTTCGCTTAAGCTTAAACAAACTAAGCCCCGACCAAAATGGCACATAAAGTTAATGGCTTCTGGTGTTATTTTTTCTGCGGCGATAATAAGATCGCCTTCATTTTCGCGCGACTCATCATCAATTAAAATAACCATTTTGCCTTGACGCAAATCATCTAACGCTTGTGTAATTGTGTTAAAGGGTTGGTTCATGTGCTAATCCTCGTGTTTGTTTGGCAACTATTTTTGCCAATAAATCCAGTTCTATATTAACGTGACTTCCTGGTGCCAAATCCGATAAATTGGTTCGTTCTAGGGTGTGTGGAATCAACATAAGATGACATTCATTGTTGATAATTTTATTAATGGTTAAGCTCACACCGTTGACGGTGATGCTGCCTTTTGGAATCAGGTATTGCTGGTTTTTATCTTCAATGCCACTAATAATATAATGAAAAAAATCATCTTGTTGAGTTATGCTTTTTACCACAGCGATCTGATCAACGTGACCACTGACAAAATGTCCGCCGAGGCGATCATTGAGCTTTAAGGCGCGCTCTAAATTAATTGCGCTGCCGACGAAATAGTTTTTTGCGATGGTTAAATCCAGGGTTTCTTCTGAAAGTTCAAACTCAAATTGATTTTGATTAATATGAATCGCGCTAAGACAAGCGCCATCGACTGCAATGCTTTCACCTTCGCTTAAGTCGTTAAAATTGGATTCAATGCGAATACGCAAACCCGTATCGAGCTTAACGACTTTTTTAATTGTTCCAGTATGATCAATTAACCCGGTGAACATTTATATTCTCCACATAAATATACTGTTCAGGGCTTGAAGTAATAGAATAAATAGCTATTAAGTGTAAGTGCTGTGATGCGCGAACACGTATCTTCTCCCATCCGGACTCTAACCGTCGGCTCTGGAATCACACCAAATCTGCTGACCTTTGCTAACCTATTGTTAACGAAAGCGCTCGCGGGCTTATTTACTGTCTCTTAGTAAAATCACCGCCGGTGGGGAATTACACCCCGCCCTGAAGACATACTGCAAATGTAGCAACCGTTGGCGTGACTGTCAAACGCTGGATTTGATAAAATGACGTATCAGATCGGCGCCAGATGGCTCGCTGGCTAACTCTTTGTAAAATTGAGTTATATCGAACTGCTTATCCATTGCGGGTTTGGCATCAACGCCCAGCTCAATTGGGCTCTGATAGAGGTAGATTTCATCTGCAAGGCCTGTTTGGACCAGTGCTTGAAAGCATTTTGCGCCGGCTTCGACCCACAGATTATGTACCCCATCTTCACCAATTTTTGCAATAACCTCATTTAAGTCTAGGCCTTGATCGGTGGTTGTAATGCCGATGCTGCGCAATTGATTGTTGAGTTTTAGAGTTTTATCAAAAAATACCGTTAAATTCTGGGCGCTGTTATGAATAGATGCATGTTTAGGTAATTGTAATCGACTATCGAGAATATAAATATTTTTGGCAATGGTTTTATTATTTAATCGCACGTTTAATTGCGGATCATCATTTTGCACTGTATTAATCGTAGTTAAAATGGCATCTGCTTTTAATCTACATTGATGAGTGAAATCTTTAGCTTCGGTTCCGGTTATAACTGCTGGGCTACCGTCTTGATACGCTATTTTATTATCTTTAGAAACCGCAAGTTTAATGGTAACCCAGGGTTTGTGGGTTTTAGTCCAGTGTTGGTAACTTTGATAAAAACGATCGATTTCATCTATCGTCACATGATGGGTTGGGATACCCGCTTCAACAAGCCGCTGTTGGCCTTTGCCTGAAACGCTTGGGTTTGGGTCACGGTAGGCAAAATAGACCTCTGCAATTTTGGCTTTGATAATCGCATCCACGCAGGGCGGGGTGCGGCCCTGATGGCAGCAGGGTTCTAGGGTGACGTAGAGGCTGGCACCCGCTGCATTGTTGCCGGCTTGCTGTATTGCATTTATCTCTGCGTGTGGCTGGCCTGCAGCAAAATGGCAGCCCTCTGCGATGATTTCACCATCTTTTACCAACAGCGCACCAACCGCAGGGTTAGGGGCGCAAAAGCCACGACGGCTATCGGCGAGTTTAAGCGCGTGTTGTAGATATTGCTGATTTGAAGTCATCGCTTATGATAAACTGTTTGCGCCAGTTGAGGCAAGGGGGTGTTAAGGCACTCTCTAAAGTAGCCCGGACGACGTGTCGGCCGGGAAGCATCCAGCGAAGCTGGATTCAACACCTATTTTTTAACCGACGATAAATAAATGAAACCAGAACAAAAACAAAAACTCATACAACAATATGGCGCGCGAGCGGTAACCGAGGCTTTGGATCCTTATGTGACGGATGCACGTAAAGCTCGAATTTCGAGTGTGTTGGCGTCTCGTTTGAGCGACATTACGCTTGCCATGGAGGCGCCTTCAGATATTAATAATGCACTCGCTGCGGTGCGCTCGAGTGAGGCTTTGGGTATCTCAACCGTTCATATTATTTGCCCAGAAGGCGATGCGAAATATTCTCGTGGCATCACGTCAGGCGCTATTTATTGGGTCGATGTTATTTTCCATAATAGCTTGAGCGATTTTTTACAAAAAATGAAAAAGGATGGCATTCAATTAGTCGGCGCTTTAGTTACTGCGACTACTCCACTAGCAGAAGTCCCGGTTAAAAAGCCAATTTGTATTTTTCTCGGTAATGAGCAACGTGGATTATCGATTGAGGCGCAAAAAGCGTGTGCGCTGGCATATAAAATTCCAATGTATGGCATGACTGAAAGTTTCAATTTATCTGTATCGGCAGCAATCAGTTTATATGACACCAGTAAACGTAAACGCGAATTGATTGGTAGTGACACGGATTTAGCCCAAATGCAACAGCAACAAATGCAAGCGAAGTTTTACCTTAACAGTGTGGAGCCACGCTTATCCTTGGCGCTTTTATCAAAACTTAGCTCGTAGCTGACGTTGGCCTTGTAGGTTGGGCAGAATGAAATATTGTGCCCTCTGCAAAAAGAAACACTGTATCATATTATTGTCACAGGTGAGACACCGTGCTGCAATTAAAGGCGCGAATGTGAGGGCGAACAACTTTTTCGTAGTGAAGAAAAAGGTGCGTTTCAATTGCACCTTTAACGAAAGCTGATAAAATTACTTAAACCAACCACCTTCACCAGTCAAATTCAGTGTAGGTGAATGACTATCTGCTGGTGTCAACGTGTTACCACTACCAGAAGTATTCCCATTTACAGTTGTTCCAGACATAAATATTGACCCATGAGTAAAACCAAGCGTGACATCAACTTTATTTGTACTTTTGCCGTCGGCTCGAGTAAGCTCGTATGCAACCGCCGAATCCGTATAATTACAATTAAGCCTGCCTGGTATGTCAGCATTCCGATAAGTAACCGCTACCGATTTACAAGCCTTTGGAGCTAAACTATCTATATTAAAACCAATCAAAGAAGAGCCCTCTGTGCCACCATGATACATGCACGTGTAACTTTTTAACGCAACCTTAAGAGCAATATCTTCTTTGTTACAAACGTTAATTGTAAAGTGTGAATCATCTGCATAAATAGCGAAACTAGCTACTAAAACGGTGGTGCCCGCTAGCAAGCTTATTAGTGAATTTTTTTTCATGTTATTATCCTCTCGATTGATAGCTCTAAAATTGAGCAGATCAGATTCTATCACCTTTCAGAATAAGTGCAAGAGAGATACATGATATTTTCTGCTATTTATTTAAGCTATTTTGATAAACATGATAACTTATTGAATATTGTCAGTAGCTGCCACTCCGGTCGTAACAAAATAGGCTTTTACTAGAAAATTAAAATTCTTAGTTTCAAGAAGTTAGGCCGGTACTGAAGTAACCCTTTGATTTAAGAAGAAATGAATTTTGCTACCTTACAATAGTCATGCTTACTGCCAGCATGAAGTGTAAAATCCTCATATAAAGGCAGGGTTAGGTGCCGACCTATAGAGCGAGAAGTTGTGATAGCCACGAAGTTGCTTTAACCTGAGCAACTTGCCAACTCAATTGCCGTTTTGGCTTAAGCGTATCAATCACTTTCGCTTATTGTCATTTACGCTCCCTAGTCGATTCACATCTGTTCACCATACCAATTACCCAGTGCTTACCCGGTGATGTGATTACCAGGAGGGTGTGCCTCTCACGATTTACACCCCGCACAATGAATGTGACCTTCCGGAAGGTCACTGCCGCTATCAGAGGCTATTTTTAAATCAGTCTCTTGATAAGTCATAAGTGCACTATATTAAGGTTGAGATTGTGTTGAAGAAAATGGAGTTTCTAATGAAAAAAACAAAAACAGTAATTGGACTAACTCTTGCTGCGGCAATTGCACTGAGTTCTTGTGCTTCTCAGACGGCAACAGGAGATGTAAAGTGTGTTAGAGCTAATGCTCATAAAGAAAAGGTTGCCTGTAAGACCTTTAATGAACAATCATTTTTAAACTTACAAAAGAAAATGACTGGATTTATTAACTTGGATATATAATCCTAGAATCCGCAGTTGAATCACGATTCTGGACGCAACACCTTAATCCATCTAGCACTTTAAAAAATGCTCTTATCACCAACAAGGTGACGTTGAGATTTTTTTAAGTGCTATCTAGATCAATCTGTTACGCCAGAAAGTCGCGATCAACTGCGGATTCTAGGATAATCCTAGAATACGCCGCCGCTTACGTTGGACTTCGCTCAATCACAACCTACGGTTCAGGTTCTACATCTAGTCACAAAGATTAGGAATATCGCTAAACACAGCGTCAACCCCAAGT
>CAXMUH010000085.1:0-4390 GCA_964196565.1 uncultured Legionellaceae bacterium
TGTAGCGGCCATACTTGTCGCTGTCAGACTGGTCCTTCGCAGAATTATTTGGGATTATCGATTGGTATTTTAGGCGGCTACAACTTTAAAAAATTAGATAGCGATGGTTTGAATTATTTAGATACGGAGTTTGGAGATAAGTCTGTCGGTAAAAGCTCTGGCGGCAATGGGATGCTTTATGGTGTGACGCTAGATTACAACTTCAATTCGTATTTTGGCATTAATATATCCGGTATGTATTTAGACGGCGGCAAATTCAATAGAACATTGATCAATCCAGCTCGAATACCTGTTATAGATGCAACAGCTGTTACAACACTCAGCATGTATGTAATTAATTTATCGGCTAAAGTGATGTATCCCATCGGGCGTACCAATTTAGTGCCTTATGTCAGTGCTGGTGCGGCCATTGTCGGAGATAAATTTGATACCAAGTTCGATTTAACTAAATCTGGAGCTGGCGTGCCTAAACTAATGGGATTAACTAAGGAAACAACAAATCTTGCGATAAGACCACAAGTGGGTGGAGGCATAATTTACGCATTTAGTTCGAGTTGGTCAACAGGATTAAACTACGAGCATATTTTTGGTAAAGGCAAGTCGTCACCAAACTTTAAAAATTACATTCCTTCGGTCAACTTAACTTATATTACCTTAGCCTATCATTGGTAAATGGTATTGGAGAGAGCTTCTATGAAAACAAAATACATTTTATCACTTGCAGTCGCATTAGGAATTGCAATGCAAACAGAGGCTTTGGCGAGTATTCATCCACCGACGCCTTACTCGAGACCTGGTGGGAGTTTTCAGCAACAACTTGCTTCTAACGAAGATTATTTGTTCGGCGTCTTCGCAACGGGTGCTCCTTTTTTTCAATTAGTTACTCAAAGCAATGCTAATAAGACTGCGCTTGGCACAAATACTACTAATATTGCCAATAATACTACGGCGGTAACGACTAACGTCGGCACCATCAAGACAAATACTACTAATATTGGCAACAATACTACGGCGGCAACAGATAACGCCACCAGCATCAAGACAAATACCACCGATGTTGGCAACAATACAAAAGATATTACTACAAATGCTGGGACCATTGGGTCAAATACCGGTTTAATTAATACCAATACGCAGGCGGTCAGTGTTAATAATGACGCGGTTAGTAAAATGCAAACTATGGTTAATACTACTTTACCGAATAAGATCACCAGCTCGGTTAATAGTTTAAATGGAAGTAAAAATTACGGTTCCCCATCTTCTATGATTTACGCGAGTAATACTTATCACTATATTAGTGTGCCAGCGGATCAAGATAATCATACTTTATCCAAAGTATTAAATTCACCACAGAAAAACTGTGCTGGTGGTTGCACCATTAAATTAGGACCTGGTATTTATAAACTTACCAAGGCGATTACAATTCCCAGCAATGTTACCCTCGAAGGATCTGGCGAATATACCACAATTTTACAATCCAATTTAGTCAGCAAGCCAGCCGCGTTGATTACTGTGGGCAATAATGCCACTTTATCTCAACTGACAATAGAACCTGCAGCGGGTAGCAAAAGCGTGCCGAAAACACTTATTAAATTTAATCCTGTTGCTGGAGGTGCAGCGGTATTAAATTCAGTCAATATAAAGGATTTCGGGGCGATTACCAGTGTGCTTGATTTTGCGCTCCAGAGTTCTTATGCGCGTAGTGCGGGTGGTCCTGCAAATATTGTGTTAGACAGTGTCGCAGCGGTTAATACAAATAGTGATACCTATTTTTTTGGTTCTGGTTTTTATAAAAAGAGCTCAGTGTTAACCATCACCTTAAATCGTGACATTATTGCAACCCAAAAGCTATCTCCTTTGGAAAAGGGTAGCTTTTTGCCATTATCTATTTTCGGCGCCAATTTTACCCTCGTTCAAAATGATTGTACAGGCATTGATAAGAGCTTAAGTAGTGCTTTCACCTTTTTCTGTAATACAAATAAAAAAATACCAATGGGCATTCAGATGGAAATTCAACAATTACAAAACTCAGGTAATCGTTTTGTGCACGTTTAGTTGGATAAAATAATAAATAGGTGTAATCAAATGCATATATCAAATCTTTTCGCCGCAACGCTTATTTTATTCGGCACTCAAGCCATTGCCGGAGACGCAACAACACCGGGTGGCGTTTTCTCAACTTGCAGCAATAAATCGCCTCAGCAAACTCTCGCGTGTATAATCACTCTAAGCGAAGCCACCAGCTGTGCTGCAGATTACGCAGGTGATTATAATGATCATTTAAAATCTCCAGCGGATGCGATTAATTATCAATGCGTTTCCAATGTGAAGGCATTAAAACAAGCTTTAATATATTATCGTAAAAATTCTGATTTTTGTAAAAACACACCTTGCACTGTTCGCTTAAGCCCAAATATTTATAAACTCTATGACACAACGGACGGCATCGCAAAGGGTGGGCCGGTGGTGCCACTTCAGGTGCCGGCCCATGTGACGCTTATTGGATCGGGCAATGCGACGGTTCTGATCTCGCCACCGAATTATACAGCCGCTGCCTTAACGAAAGCGGCGCCGTTGGTGATATTAAAAGGTGATGGTGCAAATTTAACGAATTTAAAATTAGTTGCCTCAATAATGCCGCAGTATAATAATACCTATTGTTCGGTAACTACTTTGGTACAGATTCCCACTTCAGCAAGCGGTACGATTAATTTAGTAGGCGTTAATTTTGATTTAAACCATGATTACTATTTTTTATCATCTTGGTATTATTTTAATTGTGTGGCTCATGCGATTGATCTTGAATCCTCTAAAGCTATTCAGATTAATGTAATTCAAAGTACTTTTAATGGTGTTTCTAACAATGATACTGATAGAATTAAATACACGACGCCACTGATCTTTGACGCAACAAAGAAAAATAATCGAATTCAGATCTATTGGCCGGTGGTAAATCATGTGAAACAAAACAATGAAAACCCTTCTCAATTTAATATCCCTCGAATTGGCTATGGCAATGCAATGATTCACCTTGAGAAGAATAACACAAAAAATCCGAGCAAAGTTTACCCTTACAAAGGTAAATACCCTGTGTATATAAAATAACGTTTGTACCCGGTACGCATAAATAATGAAATAAATGTTCGCCATCTTTCAGAGTGCGAATAAAAAGCAGAGTTAGAATCTACCTAGTAGATCTACCCCAGAGCCAAGAGTTCCTTAATCTTGGCTCTTTTTTTTTCACCTAAATATTTTGTGAACTCATTTTATCCATTTAAGATTAAATTAATCTATGTTCTATATAATTACGTAAACAATTACAAGGAATTAATTATGAGATTTAGATTTTTAAGGTCTGTAGGATCTGCAGGTATTTCCCGCCGTTCCTTCACAACACAACAACATATGCCTAATTGTAGAATTGTATCAACGAAACAAAGACACAGTTCCGAACAATTTCAAAAGTTGACACAAACAACAAAACTTAAAGCTGCCGTTTTGGATTGGAGTGGTACCACAGCGGACAAATATGTTTTTGCACCTGCTGTCGTTTTTCATGCTATTTTTAAAAAATTTGGTGTGCCCATTAGTATGAGAGAAGCGCGCGAACCGATGGGTCTTAGAAAGGATTTACACATTAAAGCGATTTGCGAAATGTTAGAAGTTAGAGAAAGATGGAAAAAAGTACATAATGCCTATCCTACTCAAGAATCTGTTGATGCGATGTTTAAACAGTTCGTTCCTATGCAGCTCCGCGTGTTACCGCAATACAGTGCGCTTATTCCTGGTACAGTTGATGCGGTGAGAGAACTTAGAACCCAGGGTTGTGCTATTGGTAGTACCACTGGGTTTACCCGTGAAATGGTTGATGTGTTACTGGCTGACGCAATTAAACAAGGTTTTGAGCCAGATGTTACCGTTGCCGGTGATGAAGTCATTCATGGTGCACGGCCAGCGCCGCATATGATTTATAGAAATATGGATTTACTGGGGGTGGATTTGCCATCACAACTGGTTAAAGTGGATGATACCGTGACTGGAGTTGGAGAAGCGTTATCGGCCGGTTGTTGGGCGGTGGGTGTTTATCAATTCAGTAATTATGTTTGTCCTGACTTTGACAATATTGGACAAGTTGATCTCTTGAGCGGATTAGATTTGTCAAAGTTAGAAGTAGCCTCCAGGGAGATATTAATGCAAAGTGGCGCACATTATGTTATTCCAAGCATTAAAGAGCTGCCTATGGTTGTCCAAGATATTAATAAACGTATGCAGCAAGGCGAACGTCCGACCGATAGTAATCATTTGGAGCCTGAGTCATCAGCTTCTTTTTCACCCTAGATTGTAGCCTGGTCAACAGATCCCTCGGCTTCGCTCGGGACGACATCCGTGT
>CAXMUH010000086.1:0-18219 GCA_964196565.1 uncultured Legionellaceae bacterium
ACCTTTCTCACACCGCCAGTACCTCTAATTAATGCTCCCTGCTCTGGCTGCAATGACAGTGAGTCAACAAGCGCTTGTAGTGCCTCTAATGTCATCACTTTTTTTGCAATACGCATAAACTGGGGCGTTGCTTTCACACTGATCATTGTGCTCTCTATAGTTGACTATAGCACAATGTACCACTAGCACATAGTACCATAGAGATTATGGGGTTTAAAGTTATTATTAACCTGTTGAAATATAGAGGCAATGCGTATTAATAATTATGACTTAAGACAGGAAAATATAAGGGGCCAAGAAAGTTATTGGTTTTCTTAGCGCGATAGGGAATTTTCAAGGGGGAAACTCGCCATTCTCCCCCCTCGTCAAATTACGACTGCGGCTTTGAAGCTAAAACCACAGATGCATACAATTGCACTTTGCGCCCAACCGCTGGACCTTGTGCAGCTGGTACTTTCACAATTGCATAATTTTGCATAGCCGGGCGAATCATACTGCCACCTGAAAAAGTAATTTTATGCAAAAAATAATGTGCTTTTGAAAAATCTTGATTTATTGCTTTTAATTCTTGTCCTGCTTTTTTATAAATTTGCTGACGCAGATTCGCTAACGCATGTTGGTTCTCAACTAAACTCGGAGCAAAGCTCACGTTTGTCAATTTATATTGACACCCTGCTTTCGATAATTTATTTATTTTTGTTTGCAACGTATTTAATTCGGTTTGCGCTAATCGCGTGCTAAGCTGCCAAGAAAGTGTTTGTAATCCCGATTGATTTTGCTGCAATTGAAAATTACTAATATGCCATTTGGCTCCTGAGCTCAAACTGTTTAGCTTGGTAATAATTTCTTGTTGCAATTTAGCAAGCGTCACATCTTTTACCGTCGCATTAACACTCACATTAACGGTAGCGGATTCAGTATTCACCCACTGGCTAGCATGCAACTGATAGACAACCGTGTTTAAAACGGGTGATTGATTGACGGCGGCTTCCGCAAAGCCAAAGCTGCCCATTAATAAAGCAGATGATAAGATTATATATTTTTTCAATTTAATGCCCCTTTTTTAAATAAATTTGGTGCCGTTCTTAAGTTCGACTTAACACTTACATATTAACAAAAAGCTTGGTAAGATTGAGCATATTTTTTCACATTTGTTACAAACTTTAACTACATGATTTGTTTTGTATATTTTTTATAAAAAAGGATTTTTTGCATTAATTGAACAGGAAAACGGCAAAAATGTCAGCACTTTCACCGAAGTTAAAACCATACTCACATTCATCCCTAATGCGCTATGCACGCATGCTGGGATTTGGCGATATACACCATAGAATAGACCCTGTAACTGGCTTAAACTCGATTATTGCTATACACAACATTAAACTCGGCCCAGCCATTGGCGGCTGCCGATTTTATGCTTATGACTCTTACAATCAAGCCTTATTAGACGTGATACGACTGGCGAACATGATGACTTTAAAAAATGCAGCTTGCGGCCTTCGTCACGGCGGCGCAAAGGCCGTAATCATTAAACCCAAGCATCACATTGATCGTGAAGCCTTATTTGGCGCTTTTGGTGACTTCGTCAATGACATGAATGGTGACTATATTGCCGCTCCAGATATCAACACCACCACAAGCGATATGAATTGCATTGCACAAAGAACGCCACATGTGATTGGGGCAACAGAATCAAGTGGACTTCAAGAAGATCCATCGCCTTATACTGCTACCGGGGTACTGCGTGGTATCGAAGCCGCCGTTAAGTTTAAATTAAAAAAAGACTCACTAGAAGGCGTGACCGTAGCTATTCAAGGTGCAGGAAAAGTAGGGTATAATCTTGCTAAATATTTACATAAACAAGGAACCAATATTATTGCATCGGATATAAAGGCTGAATCCACAGATCGTTTAGCAGATGAATTTAATGCGACCATTGTAGATCCTAATGAGATTAACCAAGTTAACTGTGATGTTTTATCACCCTGCGCCATGGGCGGCAGCATCACCGCAAAATCTGTATCGAAATTAAAAGCAAAGATTATTGCGGGTTCTGCAAACAATCAACTTTCACATCATTCCGTTGCAGATATGCTCAACGATTCTGGAATACTTTATGTGCCAGACTTTATGGCAGGTTCGGGCGGCGTTATTCACGCGGCATCGATACACGATTATCATGATGTTAATATTGCTAATAAAAAAATTGATGAATTATATGATCGTCTTTATGAAGTATTTGAACGCGCGCACATACATAAATGCTCAACCGATAAAATTGCTATTAAGATAGCGTATGAAAATTTAAATAACCTTAATCAACATTAGATGGATTTCGCATGACAAAAATAAAACTTAATGATGTTGCCTCTTTTGCAATACAATATTTACAATTTATTGATGAGAACAGTAAAGTCGTTCAGGATCTACCTGAATTTGCAACCGATGATGCGCTTCTCAAACTTTATCGTCACATGTCACTCACTCGGACTTTTGACATTAAAGCCGTAAATTTACAGCGCACCGGCAAGTTGGGCGGTTATGCTTCATGCCGCGGTCAAGAAGCGGTAAGTGTCGGTCTCGGCCATGCATTAAAAGACGATGATATTTTTGCGCCACACTATCGAGATCAAGGCGCACAATTAATACGTGGTAATACCTTCGATGAGATACTTGCAATCTGGGGTGGTGACGAACAATCCAATCATTACCAAGGCGCCAACGTTAAACAAGATCTGCCTTGCATTATTCCAATTGCAACTCAATGTTTGCATGCAGCGGGTATGGCTTATGCTATAAAATATCGCAAACAAGATCGTGCGGTATTAACAGTTTGCGGCGATGGCGGTACATCAAAAGGCGATTTTTATGAAGCCATGAATTTAGCTGGCGATTGGCAATTACCATTGGTTTTTGTGGTTAATAACAATCAATGGGCGATTTCGGTTCCGCGAAACAAACAAACCGCGGCAAAAACACTGGCACAAAAAGCCATTGCCGCAGGTTTTGAGGGTATCCAAGTTGATGGCAATGATATTGTTGCGGTACGTTATGCTGTTGATCAGGCTTTAAATAAAGCGCGCAGTGGTGGTGGCCCAACGCTAATCGAAGCTGTCACCTATCGATTGTGCGATCATACCACAGCCGATGACGCCAAACGTTATCAACCCAGCGAAGAAGTTAAAGCCGCTTGGAAAAAAGAACCGATTGCACGACTTGGGTTTTACCTTGAATCTAAAGGCCTGTGGTCACGTGAAAAAGAAGCCGAAATGCAAAAAGAATTCACTGACCGCGTCGACAAAGAAATGGCTGAATATATTAATAAGCCTAAAACCCCTGCCACCGATATGATCGACTACTTATATGCCGAACTCCCCGAAGCACTTAAAGAGCAGCGTGATATTATAGCAGGAGAAAATTCATGAGCGAAATTACCTTAGTAGAAGCCGTAAATCAGGCATTACATTATGAAATGGGCAAAGATAAAGACGTCGTTGTTTTAGGCGAAGACGTGGGTCATAACGGCGGGGTGTTTCGCGCCACCGTTGACCTACAGAAAAAATTTGGCCCTGATCGTGTTTTAGATACACCTTTGGCTGAAACCATGATCGCAGGAATGACCATTGGCATGGCATTACAAGGGTTAAAACCCGTTGCCGAATTTCAATTTATGGGATTTATTTATCCAAGCCTAGAGCAAATTGTCTGCCATGCTTCACGCTATCGCAACCGAACCCGCGGCAGACTGACCTGCCCCATCGTCTATCGCGCACCGTATGGTGGCGGCATTCACGCCCCCGAACATCACTCTGAAAGCACTGAGGCGATGTTTGCGCATATACCGGGAATTCGCGTCGTTATCCCATCTTCGCCAGCTCGCGCTTATGGATTATTATTAGCCGCAATTCGTGATCCAGATCCGGTTATATTTTTAGAACCTAAACGAATTTATCGCTTAGTCAAGCAAGTTGTCCCGGATAATGGCGAAGCGCTACCGCTGGATAAATGTTTTATTTTAAAAACAGGCACCGATGTTACTCTCGTCACTTGGGGCGCGATGATTAAAGAAACACTTGAAGCGGCCGCGGCACTCGAGCAAAAAGGCATAAGCGCTGAAGTCATCGATGTTGCCACTATTAAACCACTCGACATAAATACTATTTTACGATCCGTTGAAAAAACTGGGCGCCTGGTGATTATTCATGAAGCCGCCAAAACTTGCGGCGTGGGTGCGGAAATTGCCGCCGAAGTTGCCGAGAAAGGTTTATTGTCACTGCAGGCGCCGATCACACGCGTTACTGGTTTTGACACCATCATGCCGTACTATAAACTTGAAAAAGACTATATTCCAAGCGTAAAACGCATTTTATCTAACGTTGAAAAAGTAATGGAGTTTGCATGAAAACATTTAAATTACCTGATTTGGGCGAAGGTTTACCGGATGCGATTATTCGTGAATGGCACGTCAAGGTTGGCGATGAAATTAAACTAGACCAACCCATGGTGGCCATGGAAACGGCTAAAGCTTTAGTCGATGTACCAGCGCCGTTTACTGGCGTGGTTGAAAAACTATTTGGAAGCGAGGGCGATACCGTTGACACCGGACAACCTTTAATTGGTTTTAATGGTGAAGCGGATCTTGATGAAAATCTTGACGCTGGAACAGTAGTGGGTAGCATTGAATCAAGCTCAGATACTATTTTTGATGACACCGTAGCTGTCGCCACGGCACCCAGTACTGTCACGACTTCTGTAAAAGCAACTCCTGCAGTCAGAATGCTGGCGAAGCAATTAGGCGTTGATTTAAATACGGTGAAAGCCGCGGGCGCCCATCTCACCGCAGATGATGTTAAGCGCGCTGCAAATGTTGGTAGCAAAGCATCAACCACAAAGCTAAAAGGCGAGGTAACTAAATTATCAGGGGTTCGCCGCGCGATGGTATTGAGCATGACGCAATCACATCAACAAGTTGTCCCCGCAAGCATTATGGGTGAAGCCGATTTACATGCATGGGATAAAAGCCAAGATGTGACAATACGAATTCTTCGCGCATTACAAGCTGCATGTAAAGAAGAACCGATACTCAATTGTTACTATGACAGCGACCAGATGGCATATCAAACCAATGATAAAATTAATATTGGCATTGCCGTTGATACCAAACATGGTTTGTTTGTGCCGGTATTAAAAGACGTTGCTAATCGCGATGATAACAGCTTACGCGAAGATATTAATCGCTTTAAACAACACGCACAAGATCGCAGCTTCCCCGCTGAAGATTTACGTAATGCGACCATTATCATGTCAAACGTAGGCGCCATCGCTGGCAACTATGCTGCTCCTGTGGTGATACCGCCGATGGTAGCCATCACCGCATTCGGGCGCGCTAAAGATACCGTGGTGCCTGTTAATGATAAAATGGAAGTCCATCGCATTTTACCGATTTCAATTACCTTCGATCACCGACCTGTCACCGGTGGTGATGCGGCACGGTTTTTAAAGGTGTTAATCGACACATTGGAAAAAGCTTAGCGCATACCCAAACCGTTTGGGAATTAGGCCTTTTTAGTATGGGCTTTGACATTGGTAGCTTTGACTTTTTGGCTAAAAAGCCGCTCGAAGATGTTTTCTCTTACGCAGCGGCGCAGCGACTAATAAAAGACGCAACGGTACCTTAATAAGAACCCGTTGCGCCTTGTCATAAGCGCTGCGCCGCCGCGTAAGAGTGTGCCTTTATACGTTGCACCTTAAAGTTTTAAAACCTAATTTCAAGCCGCGGTGGGTAGATACCCAAGCCGGTATGATTTTAGGTGTTTCAGACACTGAGCCTGTCGTCCCGGGTCATAGGTAACCCGGGACCCAGTCGACGCTGCTGAAACAACACAGGGTGCCGCCGATATCTTTTATTATAAATCAATATGTTACATTGACTGATATGTTTTTATACTATTCCTATAAGACCTATGTCTAGTCGCATAGGTAATCGATCCTGTTTTAATATTTCCTTAATGCTCGCCTCTTATAATGATGCTCTTAATCTAACCATTAGAGGATATCAATAGAAATGGGTGCACATACAAAAAATATGATCCTTTGGCTTTTTATCGCACTGGTAATTATATTAGCTGGAAGGACAATTTGGCCATCTTCCTCACACAGCAAGCTTTCTACTCATAGCTGGAAGCGCTATAAAACTCCCTTTTACTCAATTTCATACCCCAGACAACCAAAGGTAACCATCAGTAAAGAAAGCAACAGTAAGCTTGTCATGCTCACTTATTTCAATATGCCTAACAAGGCTGGATTTAGTTCTTCGTTTACCAAAACCTCAAATAAAATAAATGAATTAGCATTAATGCCGCTCAACAAACCTAAGCAATGGTTCAGTAACATACATAAACGAGGATGGACGGTAACCATCAATAAAATTTTAAGTTACAAACATTATAATAAAGATGGCTTCTCAGTCCGTGACGCCACCTATGAACTTACTTTTCAAGACTTGAATGCAAAATTGAACGTTTATCACTTTGTTTCGCACGCGATATATTATGTAAAACCTCACCTAGTCATTAGAACCAATGCTTCATCATGGCCAGGCAATTTTCATAAGAACCAAAGGTTTTTAAATAAATTTCTTAAGTCTTTTAGATTAACAACAAGCCACAGGTAAATACCCTTGCAGCATAATAAAAATCCAAGCAATGCTGTTTCAGAAAAACTATTAGAGATCGGTATTTTATTTGCAATATGCTTTTTAGTTGTTGGTGCTAGCACTGCCTATGTTTTTTTAGGCGGAAGAGATTTTTTGCACATACTGTTTGAGCCACCATCCATAAGCATAGCTTTGGGCATATCACAAATTATCGGCTCAGTATTGGCAATCCTGTTTATTTTCTTTTGCTTTGGAAAAAAGCTGCGATTAAATTTGCTGACTTTTATTTTATTTGGCGCTTTTATAGGATTATTTTCCAGCACCTTCGCTTTTCTGGTTAGCGCTATTTTATGCGGCAATAGCATTTACTTAATATCACACCACCTTATTCAGCTTTTCCTTATGCCATTTTTTATGAGGATAGAAACAATATTTAACCTCGGACTTGGGTTTATTAACATTATTTGCGGGGCAGTAAGCGGTGCTTTAACCTATTATTTGCTGAGCATTATTCAAAATGGTACTGGCACAGCAGACTCTTCATCGTTGCGCAAATAGCGCCAGGTGCATCTTCGCGCCATAAAAAATTTCCTCTCATCCTCTATATAATATTTTCTTGATTTATAGTAATATTCAAAAACAATTTTAACCACTCAAGACTTATACTTGAGAATAAATTTAACTTTGCTCTTAACAACAAATAAGGAAATAATAATGAATATGATACTGGATTGTTTTACTCGCAAGTACGCAACATTCTCAGGTAGAGCCTCTAGAAAAGAATATTGGTTGTTTACTCTTACCTATGCAGTTTTAGTCACCCTTGCTTTCATTGTTGATATCCTCATTGGAGAGGACATCATTAAAGATGCTTACTTATACTTTCGTGATACTTTTATATTAATTTCAGCTCTCCCAATGCTAGCCGTTAGTATCCGGCGACTGCATGATATCAACCGCTCTGGGTGGTGGTTTTTGATCGGATTAATACCTATCGCAGGAACGATTTGGATTGCAGTTCTTTACTGCTTGAAAGGAACACAAGGACAAAATCGATATGATGTCGACACACCAAATATGGTAAAGCAGGTAGCTTAGATAAGAATTGGGCACTTTGCTATTCCCGAAGTGACTGTTCCTAAAACACGGATCACCACCATCAGTTGAAATGGTGGTGAATATTAAAAGCTTAACGGCCGAACGCGTAACAATATACAAGACTATCTGGTGCATTATTCTTACCAGGATTGGTGACTATATTCAGATATTTATTTGTTGATCGATCATTTGTGCGTGTGGAATCATTAAAATCGAAATACAAACCGTGAGATGTTGAATCACTACATAGTTTTTGCTCTACGTTATTAACATAAACATGTACTTTAAAAAAATCCCAATCGTGACCTGTCTGATACTGTATTTGTTCTGTTGCTCCAGGCGCAATTAATTTATTACCTGGGGTTCCTACATTACAGTATCCGTAGTCTTGACCTGTCCAGAAGCACCGAGGGTTTTTCGTTGAACTTCTCTTATTGTTTGGGTGGGTAGCCTCAGAGACAATCTTTACAGTATAGGACGTAGAACTATCATAGCCCGTGACATTATGGATCGTTACAGGTCTATCGGCTAATGCGCTTAAAGGAAGCGTTGCGATTATAGCGCCTGCTAATATCACTTTTTTATATATATTCATTAAGTTTACCTTTCTTTCTTTTCTTTAATTAAAACGATCACGATTGCTTATAGTTTGAGCATGTGATTACAACATGAAAAATCATATTTGTAAAACTCATATTGTTAATATATTCGATAACTTTATGGAATGATGCAGGGTCAGCAGGACCCGCGCTATTTTTTATATAAATAAATCAATAAGTTATATTGACTGACACGTCTTTGATTAAGAATTGAGGCTCTGAACAGAAGCCAACTTAGTTGTTAGGCCGAGAATAATTCTTTAAAAAGTCGCTCGAGCCCACACAATTATTACCACGAAAACTCGTGCCTACAATTCGGCTCTTTTTATTGATCTCAAACCAAGTCATGCATTTCAAATTATAAGAAGTTCCACCGGTAAAAACAGGCGGCGTGGCCGAAACTACCGTATGGCCATTTCGAGTACTGACTGTGGTATAGCCCGGAAACATGGTTGCTGGTATTTCACCTTTATCTTTATCGACATAAATATACAAGGTATGGCCATTTTGTAATTTCATTTTGCGATTGGGGTAGCCCCAGACTTTAAATAAAGATCGGGTCGATGCCCCAACCCAACTTTGCGTTGCAAGCGCATAATTTTGAGAGGTTGCGCACCCCGCCAAAATAAGCGGGGCGGAACATATTAATAATAATTTTATTTTATTCATCAACCACCTTTGCTTTTTTAATAACAACTGGTTCAACAGGAACGTCTTGATGACCGGATCGGTTGGTGGTTTCGACTTTTGTGATTTTATCCAGCACATCCATTCCTTCAGTGACAGTAGCAAAAACACAATAGCCCCAACCTTCTGTATCTTTAGAACGAAAATCCAGAAAATCATTATCACGCACATTAATAAAAAATTGCGATGAAGCTGAATGTGGATCAGATGTTCTGGCCATCGCAACGGTACCGCGTTTATTGGGTTGTCCTTTGTCCGCCTCATTTTCAATCGAATCATTCGATGGCTTTTGCACCATATCCGCATCAAAGCCACCACCTTGAACCATAAAACCATCAATCACTCGATGAAAAATCGTATTATCATAAGCACCATCATTAACATAACTTAAAAAATTTTCACAGGTTCCGGGTGTGCCCTTTTCATCCAGTGCAATCTTAATTGTGCCTAAGCTTGTTTCAAGTTCAATCATTTTTTTTTCCTTTTAGTTCATTTAGATTTCGCCAACACGGCGAATAAATTTAATAACGAGTATATACCCAAACCGGTATGATTTTAGGCACAGAGCTCGTCGTCCCGGGTCATAGCCACCCGGGACCCAGTGCAAAACCTGCTGGATCCCGGATATTTGGCTGCGCCAAATTCCGGGAAGACGGTGCCAAAAGCCTAAAATTCACCTGCGTTGGGTACAGCCTCACATCAACCTACCCATCGCCGAGCATTATAAAACATTTGCGCCCACGGGCTATCATCACCCCAATCTTTCGGATGCCAGGATAGCTGAGAGCTTCTAAATATACGCTCTGGATGCGGCATCATAATCGTAACACGGCCATCGGTTGAGCATAACGCTGTAATTCCTGCCGGGCTACCATTTGGATTTGCTGGGTATTGTTCAGTAATCTGATGGTGATTATCCACATATTGCAGTGCAATTAAATTCTTTTTTTGCGCCATTTCAAGGTCGTGACAGGCATTAAATATCGCTCTACCCTCAGCATTCGACACTACCACAGGAAGGATGGAACCTGCCATGCCTCGAAATACAATCGATGCGGATTCTTTAATTTCAACCAGTGATAGCCGAGCCTCAAACTGTTCGGATTGATTTGGTTTAAAAGAAGGCCAATGCGCACTGCCAGGAATAATATCACGCAAATTACTCAGCATCTGACAGCCGTTACACATACCCACAGTGAACGTATCAGGTCGTGTAAAAAAATCTCGAAAAGTATTGCAAACATCAGTATGCATCAAAATCGACTGCGCCCAACCGCGTCCCGCACCCAACACATCACCATAGGAAAAACCACCACAAGCAGCCAAGCCTTTGAAACTGGATAAATCTAAGCGCCCTGCAATTAAATCACTCATATGCACGTCAACAGGCAGAAAGCCTGCATGCAGAAATGCCGCTGCCATTTCAACGTGGCCATTGACGCCTTGTTCACGCAAAATAGCAACCTTAGGTCTATCTGACACTTCTATTCTGGAGTCAACGAATGGCTTGATTTCAAAATTAAGCTTTACATTTAATCCTGGATCATTTTTTTCTTGGATTTGATTAAATTCCATATCCGCACACGGTTTATAGTCGCGCAGCGCCTGCATTTGGTAGCTGGTTTCTGACCATAATTTTTGTAACTCGATGCGTTTGTTTTTATAAAGAATTTCTTCTTCATAAGAAATTTCCAGTAAATCTTGCTCGTTTAATTCACCAATCACATGAGAACATTTTTCTAAGCCGTGCCCTTCTAATATATTTAACGCGGTATCCATGTCATCGCTTTTTACTTGAATCACGCCGCCCAACTCTTCTGCAAATAAACTTGCAACAGGATCACAACCCACTTCGTCTAGATTAATACTAACACCTGTTTTTCCTGCAAACATCATTTCACACAACGTTGCCAACAAACCCCCATCGGAACGATCATGATAGGCTAATAATAAATTATGACGATTCATCGACTGAATCGCTTTAAAAAAGTGATGCAAAAGTCGCGGATCATCAACATCCGGTGGACGTCTGCCCAGCGTATTATAAACCTGGGTCAAAACAGAAGCGCCTAGAAGATTCGCGCCTTTACTTAAATCAATTAAAATTAATTTAGTGGGACCGACTTTCGATTGTAACTCTGGTGTTAAGGTACGACGCACATCGGTTACTTTTGCCGCTGCGGTAATAATCAATGAAAGTGGTGCAGTCACCGATTTTGTCTGACCACTTTGCTCCCAAATGGTTCGCATGGACAACGAGTCTTTACCCACTGGAATCGCAATATGTAATGAAGGACATAACTCCATCGCAATAGTTTGCACCGCATCATAAAGTCCTGCGCCCTCACCCGGATAATCAGCAGCCGCCATCCAGTTTGCCGATAAAGCAAGGTCGCTGATGTCATCAATAAGAGCCGCTGCAATATTCGTGATCGCTTCACCAACCGCCATCCGTGCCGAGGCTGCATGATGCAGTAATGCAATTGGAGGTCGCTCACCCATCGCAATGGCTTCCCCACTAAAGCCCTTAAAGCTACTGGAGGTGACACCGCAATCAGCTACTGGAATTTGCCATGGACCCACCATTTGATCACGCGCGACAAGACCACCCACACTTCGATCGCCAATGGTAATTAAAAAACTTTTACTCGCCACACATGGAAATTGTAAAACTCGACGAACCGCGTCTTCCAGATCAATTTTACTGGTATCAAAAATGACATCCGAGGGTGCGGTGTGGACATCCACACGTTCCATTTTTGGCATATCTTCAAATAACACCGACATCGGTAGGTCAACCGCGTTATTCTCAAAATGACTATCTTTTAATTCTAAATTTTTATCCGAAGTTGCCTCACCAATAATTGCAAAAGGACAACGCTCCCGTTGTGCTATTTCACGAAATTTAACCAGGGACTCGGGACGAATTGATAACACATAGCGCTCTTGCGCCTCATTGCACCAAATTTCCAAAGGAGACATAGAAGCTTGTGCATTGGGGATATCACGCAGTTGAAAAGTCCCTCCCAAACCGCTGTCGTGCACGAGCTCCGGGACTGCATTTGATAGCCCCCCGGCACCCACATCGTGAATCGATAATATGGGATTATTTTCACCCATTGCGGTACATGCGTTTATAACTTCTTGCGCTCGGCGCTGCATTTCTGGATTCGAACGTTGCACTGAGGCAAAATCTAATTCTTGTTGGTTTTCGGTGTTTGACTGCGATGATGCTGAGCCTCCACCCAAACCAATCGCCATCGCAGGACCACCGAGAACAATGATTGGCGCTTGTGGATATAACGTTTCTTTGGCGACATCCATTGCACGAATCTGACCGATCCCACCGGCAATCATAATCGGTTTGTGATATCCCCGACAAATCTCACCGTATTTGCTCACCAAAATAACTTGGCAAGTACGAAAATAACCACAAATATTTGGCCGACCAAATTCATTATTAAAAGAGGCCGCACCAATTGGCGCTTCTAACATTATATCTAGAGCACTCTGAATGGAGCTTGGTTTACCAATGCATGTTTCCCAGGGTTGGATCAAATTCGGAATCCGAAGATCAGATACTGAAAACCCACATAAACCTGCCTTACTCACAGCCCCTCGCCCCGTCGCCGCTTCATCACGAATTTCGCCGCCACTGCCAGTTGCAGCTCCGGCATATGGAGAAATCGCTGTTGGGTGGTTATGGGTTTCAACCTTTAATACAATGGGGGTATCTTCCAAACAATATTCATATGCTTGATTTTCAGGATTAATAAAAAGTCGCGATACTTCTTGACCTTCAACCACAGCCGCATTGTCTTTGTACGCAGACAGAATTTTATCAGGGCTCTGATGATAGGTGTTTCGAATCATATCAAAAAGAGACTGTGATTTTTTTACTTCATCAATATTCCACTCAGAATTAAAAATCTTATGCCGACAATGCTCTGAATTTACTTGGGCAAACATCATCAACTCAACGTCGGTTGGATCACGTTTTAACTTTTGATAACAATTCGATAAATACTCAATATCTGATTCACTAAGTGCTAGCCCCAATGATTCATTCGCATTCATTAGCGCTTTATGCCCTTCTTCTAAAAATGGAATCATTACTAATGGTTTTGGCTGATGATGCAAAAACAATTTATCTAGGTCACTATTAGAATAAAAAACGCTTTCAGTCAAAGGATCATGTAATGCCGCAGCAACTAATGCTTGGTCTTCTGTCGGCACACCTTTAATTTGATAGCAGTATCCACGCTCAATCCGATCAACGGGTTCGAGTTCACAAATTTTAGCAATGTCGGTCGCTTTCGTTGACCAAGGTGAGATGGTTCCAACTCGGGGCACTACCCAACATTGAAAATCCTGTGTAGCTTCCGGCAATTGAGTAACCATGGCATCTGGCAGCAACGTGGTTAATTGTGTTAGTTGGCTTTGATTTAATTCACCATGTGTTTCTACAAAATAACCACAAAAAACCTCGAGAGAGATAATCTCAGAAGTTACTGCTTTCTGGCGATCGAGTATCTGTCCTAGTCGATAGGGGGTAAATGCATTTGCGCCCTGCAAATATATCATTAATGTTCATCCGTTTCATCACATTGGATTTTTTAGCTCACAAAGCTTAATTATTTAATTGCAATTAACTCAACTTTGAAAATCAACGTTCGATTAGGCCCAATCATTGGTGGATAGTTTTGCGAACCATAAGCTAAGTTTGATGGAACGTAAACTTCCCATACGGCACCCGGACTCATCAATTGTAACGCTTCTTGCCAACCTTTAATCACACCATTAACTGGAAAAGATGCTGGTTGTCCACGCCGATAAGAACTATCAAACACTTTTCCATTGATAAAACTACCTTCGTAATTAACAACCACTTGATCGGTAGGCTTTGGATGTCTGCCAATACCCGATTTTATCACCTTAAACTCTAAACCGGATTTGGTGGTAACCACGCCTTTTTTAGTTTTGGTTTTTGCTAAAAATTGAGCGCCGTTGTATAAGTTCTTTTTTGCAACAGATTCAAACTTAACTTTTGCCTGTTGCTGATCTTGTTTTTGGAAATTTTCGATAATGTTCTGCATCTCTTTGTTTGAAAGAATACTGTGACCACCCTCAACTGCATTACTAAAGCCAAGAGCAAAGATTTTAGGGTTTATATTTACCCCATGGCTACTAAATGTGCGGCCGGTCATTATACCCAAAGAGTAGCTAAGCTTAGCTTCGGCCCCGGTTAACACCTCAGGTTTCGACGTTTGGGTAGCAGCATAACTCATCGTAATCGCGCCTGCGATGGCTGTTGCTATTAGGACTCTGTATTTCATATGTGCTCTCCAGCTTAAGCTTTTACAAGCGACCATATTAACAAGTACACGGCAAAATTTCACGTATTGGTTCCTTTTACGCAATGATGAAAAAAATCGTATATTAATCAGTAAGTAAGTGGGTCACGGATCAATCCTCCATCGCCATCAGGCTGGCATTACCGCCTACAGCGGTGGTATCGATGGTTAACGTGGACTCTTGGCACAACCTTGGCAGGTAATGCGGGCCACCTGCTTTAGGGCCGGTTCCAGAGAGACGGCTGCCCCCAAAAGGCTGAACCCCAACCACGGCACCAATGATGTTTCGATTCACATAGATATTACCCACGTTAATGCGGGATTGAATATAATCTACCGTCGTATTGATTCGGCTTTGGATGCCAAATGTCAGTCCATAGCCCAAACCATTAATATCATCAATCACTCGATCCAAATCTTTAGAACGATAACGGATAACATGTAAAACAGGACCAAACACTTCTTTTTTCAACTGGCTTAAATCTTCTAACAGAAAGGCGCAAGGCGCGACATAAGTTCCCTTAGCCGTTGATGCGGGTTTTTCCACCTCGTAAATTAATTTTGCTGTCTTCTTCATTTGTGCAATGTGTGCTTCGAGCATCTGTTTCGCATCATTATCAATAACTGGACCGACATGTGTATCCAGCAATATAGGATCACCCACATTAAGCTCAGCCATGGCACCTTTTAACATTTCAATCACATCATCGGCAATATCTTCTTGTACATACAACAAGCGTAATGCCGAACAACGTTGCCCAGCGCTTCCAAAAGCTGACATTAAAACATCTCGCACTAATTGTTCGTGCAATGCAGTTGAATCAGCAATCATCGCGTTAATGCCACCCGTCTCTGCAATCAGTGGAATAATCGGGCCTGATCGATTGGCTAAAGATTTTGAAATTAAATTCGCCGTCGCATTGGATCCGGTAAACATTACCCCAGCAATATCTTTATGATTAACCAGCGCACTACCAATGGTTTCGCCCTGGCCAGGTAATAACTGTAAAACATGTTCAGGCAAACCGGCCTCAAAAAATAATTTAACCGCCAGTGCTGAGATAAGTGGCGTTTGTTCGGCAGGTTTTGCAATCACCGCATTGCCAGCAACTAAAGCTGCTGCAATTTGACCGGTAAAAATAGCGAGTGGGAAATTCCACGGGCTAATACATAAAATCACGCCACGGCCTCGCATTCTTAATGCATTAAATTCACCGGTTGGGCCTGGTAATATTTTATCGCTTAATTCTGTCTCTGCCATATGAGCATAGTAACGACAAAAATCCACCGCTTCGCGCACTTCAGCAACCGCATCCTGTAAAGTTTTTCCAGCTTCAAAAACAGCCAAATACATAAATTCATCGGTATGCTGTTCAAATAAATCAGCCACTTTTTTCAAAACATCTGCACGCTGACTGACTCCAAGGCCTGACCATTTAGGGAAAACGTTAAGCGCTTGACTCATCGCCGTATTAACATCATCAATTGTTGCATCAAACACATGACCCACGGTAATTGATCTGTCGATTGGGCTCGAAACAGCATTGCCTTTATTTGCTGACTTTAACAGCGGAGTTGCCGTCCAATCTTTTTGTGCGGATTTTGAAAAGCCTGTTGCCAGCTTTTTCAAAACATCAAAATCACTTAAATCCATGCCTGCTGAATTTTTGCGAGCAGCACCATATATATCTTCTGGTAATGGGATTTTAGGATTGGGTATGGTTTGATAAGAACGAATTTTTTCAACTGGGCTTTCAATTAATTTTTCAATTGGGAACTTCGGATCTCCAATACGATTCACAAACGAACTGTTCGCCCCATTTTCTAATAAGCGACGCACCAAATAAGGCAATAAATCTTCATGCGTTCCAACTGGCGCATAAATCCGACACGGCACTTGAAATCCAGCTTTTGACACAATTTCATTATGCAGCGCACGACCCATACCCTGTAAACTTTGAAATTCTAGCTGATACTGATCCTGCTTATCCGCTAGCAAAGTTAAAATTGCAGCAACTGAATATGCATTGTGAGTTGCAAACTGCGGATATATCGCATCTTGTGCTTGTAACATTTTTTTAGCGCAAGCCAAGTAACTCAAATCAGTATTATTTTTGCGGCTAAAAACAGGATAATCACTGAATCCTTCCACCTGAGATAATTTAACTTCAGTATCCCAGTATGCCCCTTTAACCAAGCGTATTTGAATTCGTTTACCCTGAGCTTTCGCTAACTCAATCAACCAATCAATTAAGTAGAATGCGCGCTTTTGATAAGCTTGCATGGCAAGCCCCAAACCATCCCAACCGGCAAAGTCAGGGTCGACAAAAATCGCTTCAATGATATCAAGCGACATATCCAACCGATCCGCTTCTTCTGCGTCAATGGTCAAACTAATATTGTTATCTTTTGCATGTTGAACAAGCTTTTTAACCCGGGTGATAAGATAAGGCACGACAATATCACGATCGGCAAAATTGTATAGTGGATGCAATGCTGAAAGCTTAACTGAAATACTGGGGCCACTAATTAAATCACTTTTCTTGCCCACAACACCTAATGCGCTAATGGAATCAAAGTACGCTTGATAATAGCGATCGGCATCTTTTTGAGTGCGCGCAACCTCGCCCAACATATCATAAGAAAAAGTGTAACCTTGCTTTTTTAATTTTTCTGATTGCTTTAACGCCTCACCAATATCTTGTCCAATCACAAACTGTTTGGATAAAATCTTCATTGCCATTCGCACCACTTTGCGAATCACAGGCTCGCCACTACGACGAATTAATTTAGACCAGAGTGATTTAAAATAAGTGCCGGGTTTTTCTTTTTTGGTCAGTATTTTCCCCGACAGCGCTAAACCCCAAGTGGCCATATTAACCACCGATGATTCACTCTCACCAATATACTTATTCCAGCTGGCACCGCCCAACTTATCTTGCAGCAACAAACGCTCCGTATCGGCATCAGGAATGCGAAGCAAAGCCTCAGCCAGACACATCATCAAAATGCCTTCTTCCATCGAAAGATCATATTGCAGCATAAACGCCTCAATATCACTGCGTTCAGATTGATGAGCTCGAACAGATGTCACCAATTTTTCAGCCAATTGACTGATGTCTTTATCTACATTAGCGCTGAAATTTACAAAATCCATTAAATGATTCACCGCATCAGTTTCATTCATGCGATAAGCCTGATTCACTTTTTCACGTAATGACGTATAATCTTCAAGTGGCTTGGTATAAAAAGGAATTGTATTTTTATTCATGATCGCTCCACACTATAGTACTAATCAACTCTACTCTTGAACCTGTGACTTGCAATGGGTTTCTTTTATAAAGAATACAAGCGCCAACGCTAAAACTAAACATACCATGACAGTCGATAACGCATATTGATAAGCCCTATTTATTGCAAAAGCACTCATACTTCCGTTTTCACCGGTAACATGGTAAAACTCTAATATGCTTCCAATCAGTGGCTGCAATATCGGCGCCCCAATGACCATCGTCATCATATTGGTCAACCCCATAGCCGAAGCCCGCACACATTCATGAGTTCTCTCTCGAACCAATGCAAATGCTAATACATATACAGCGGAAACAAAACCCATAAAAAATAGTTGAATAAAAACAATAGCTAACGGTTGCTGATCTAAGTAGATAAAGCTCGCTGTAAGCAAAATATTAGCGCTGGTGGCAAAAAACATCACCGGTCGACGCTTCCTAATCCGCTCCGATATCCAGCCCCAAAATGGCAATCCGAGCGCTGTTCCAAAGAACATGGCTGCACTACCTAAAGCACCAATCTCAAGTTTTACCCG
>CAXMUH010000087.1:0-3728 GCA_964196565.1 uncultured Legionellaceae bacterium
TTTCTAACTTTTATCGCATTCCAATGCAACGATCAGTTCCTCAATGATCTATTAGAACGGGCGCAGGATAATAATCGGGGTATTGACGAATATCTCTGGGGCAAGGATCTGGTAGATTTACTCCGGCTTCACCCTGTGCAAAACCTCGATGGTGCCAGCCTGGTAGGCGCCTTGAGTCCTTTGTTGCCAAGAGCCTATTCCATTTCATCCAGCATAAGAAAATTCCCAGGCGAAGTTCATATCACGGTCGCTACAGTACAATACAATATTCACCAGCGAAATCACTACGGCAGCTGCTCCTGTTTTCTGGCGCAACAGTTGGGCATTGGCGATCGCTTGTATTGCTACTTTGTTCCTAATCAGTATTTCACAATTCCTGGTGACGGTGACGCGAACATAATTATGGTTGGCCCAGGCACTGGTATCGCACCTTTTAGAGCATTTCTGCAGGAAAGAGAAGTTCGCAATGACAAGGGTGGCAATTGGTTATTTTTTGGCGATCGTAATGTCAATAGTGACTTTCTCTATCGCGATGAACTCGAAAGCATGCAACAAAGTGGGTTAATTAGACAACTCGATCTGGCATTCTCTCGTGATCAGGAAGAAAAAATTTATGTCCAGCAACGCATGCTCGAAAATGGTGAGATGCTGTATAGCTGGATTGATAATGGTGCCTACTTCTATGTTTGTGGAGATGCGAATCACATGGCCAAAGATGTCGATAATGCACTGCACGAAATTATTCGTGAGCATGGCAAAATGAGCGAGCAGCAAGCAATCGATTACATAATCGATTTAAAACAGCGTAAGCGCTATGTGAGCGATGTCTACTAATGAAATCTGACCCCAGACAAGAAAAATTCCCTTCGGCTGAGCAGATGGTTGTACCACTAAAGAAAAAAATATTGGCTAATAGCTATGTCTACATAATGTCCACCAATGGAAACGAATCATTTGACCAACCGGTATATGCTATTAATTGGTTCAACACTCGGATGTTATGGCTGTACAATTTTTATAATCTTGTAGCATCGGTTTCTGTGCGCCGCGTTGGCGGGAGCGCCTTTTTTAAAGGTCGCGTAGAAAAAGTTTTAATAGGCGATAACAGTGATCGAAGAGATGTATTATTAGTCGTCAATTACCCCAGTCCAAAACAGTTTCTAGCTATGCTGGGGAGTCGCTACTTTTTGCTAGTGAGTATTTTGAGGATGCTAGCGGTAAAGCAATTTACCTTTGGCTTTACTAGCCGCACCGATAGCGACAAACCTTCTTCTCAGGCATCAAAGCCGTCTGCATATGCAGTCCACCACTATCGGTCTGATCAGGACATCGCAAAGCAATTGGAAATCATCACAGATAACGCAGATGTCGACATTTTTTATGCCGGCAGAATATCGGCTTTAGTAAGCTCTGGTAATAACCATAAGGCAGGCGAGCAAATTGACTGCTTAATGGACGGAATTATTTTACTCAAATCTAAAACTACGGCGCAGATCAGCGCTCTGATTCAACAGGAAGATTATCAATTAGTGATTAATCAAACTCGAAAATCATTTATCGCCATACTTAGTCGGATGATATAAACGTGGATTATATATTGATTACAGGCGTATCGACTGGCATCGGCCATGATGCGCTAGGATTTTTTTATAATTTGGGTTTCCATGTATTTGGCAGTGTTCGAAAATCGAGTGACGCCGAGAGGCTGACAGCTGAATTCCCGCACCATTTTACCTGCTTACAATTCGACGTTACAGATATAGAAAAAATTGACAGCGCTAAGAATACAGTTGAGAAAGTGCTGGCAGGAAAACCACTTTGCGCCCTCGTGAATAATGCCGGATTCGCGCTGGGGGGGCCACTAGAATTGCTTAACGACGACTCTTTCCGAAAACAAATAGAAGTGAACTTGTTTGGTGTCCGAAATGTAATTAACGCTTTTTTACCGTTCCTGGGTGCCAGCAAATCATTCACTCAAAAGCCGGGGAAAATAATCAATATCAGCTCCATATCAGGCGTACTTAACACACCGATGAATGGTGCCTATTGCATTTCCAAACACGCAATGGAAAGTATGGGGGAAGTCTATCGACGCGAGTTGATGATGTATGGTATTCAGGTAGTCTCGATTCAGCCTGGGCCAATAGAATCAAAATTGTGGGATAAAAACTCGAATTCGATGGCTGAATTCCTGGATAGTGACTACAAGCAGTATGCACGTAATGCTGATCGCATCATGCACGCTGCTCAAAAGGATGCTTTACCGGCAGGAACAATATCCAGTCTTATTCATCACATCATTACCCACAAAAAACCAAAACTGAGTTACATCGTGACAAAAAACAAATGGATTAACACTATCGTGGCCAAATATCTTCCAGGCAGGATCGTCGACTATTTTTTGTATAAAAGCATGAGCAAATAGGTTTGATTATTGGCCTTCTTCAGCGATTTCCGGGCGCGTTCTGCTTAATCCTGCCGATAGCTTTTCGGGCACATGATTTTCAACCCAGGTCATACTTTTATTAAGAAAATTAAATTTCTCTCGGCACACTTTTATAAAACGAGCTGCAGTTTCGCTCGCACATATCAGTAAGGTTAGCCCAATAGCAATCATCGCGGTTCCACCGGGGATGGGTGTAAGCATCGACAACAGCCCAACTAGCAGCAATACACAACCGGCCAAAATGGTTACTATTTTCATAGGAGTACGCCCTGGTTATTTTTTTGTTTGATGGAGGATAACGCAGAAAAGTTACACCCTGTGAAGAATTTTGAAGATTCTCATGCATGAGGCTGACTAAATTATTTTGATTTTTTTATCACTTTTTGTGTAACCAATCGCGTAACATCAACGTCAAAAAGAAAATTGGATTAAAATCCAATCAAGGTATTTTTTTTACCGTCTCAAACAACTGGGGAAGTATCGTGCAGCTAAGTATTAGAACAACCGGCTTGATAGGCCTGATCGCTGCCATTTTGGTTGGTACCGGGGAATATTTATTACATTACGATGCACTTGCTCGATTTTCTGCCGGCGGATATGATTTCTTAAAAGGAATCCCGGAAGCCCGTTCTACGCTGGGTCATTTTTTCGGCGTATTAGGCGCAACACTGTATCCCATCGGCTGCTTTCATTTATATCAAATGCTAAAGCCGGCCAATCAAAAGGCCGCATTTTCAGTCTTTTTAATCGGCACATTCGGATTTATCGTCGGCACAGTGTGGATAGGTTCAAGAGCCAGCATCTCATCGCTCATGCAATTACCGGAAACCGAAGAGATAGCTCACTTAATTGAGCTATACGATTTACGTTACGAGTCTCTGTTGCAGGTAATTCGCATTACCACGCTCGTTATATCGGGCATATTTATCTGGCTAGTGTTAACCGGCCGATCACATTATCCAAAGTGGATGGCTATATTCAACCCAATCACTTTATTGGTCGCAAATTTCATATTGTTTGCACTGCTGCCATCAATAGGAAAACACACGATGCCGATTGCTCTGAATGTCGCGTTTTTCAGTGTTTTTGCGCTGTCTTTATATGCTTCCAGAAATCTGGCCAATGACGATACTTCAAATTAATAATTATTAAGGGCTCAACTTTGAATATTAAAACATTATTAAAAAACATCTTTCTCTATAGTTGTGTCCTCGTATTGATGCTCATCGGCTTTTTATTCTGGTTTAGCAGTGCAGACCGAGCGATTGACTATGACGTGTCG
>CAXMUH010000088.1:0-2147 GCA_964196565.1 uncultured Legionellaceae bacterium
GTTTAATTTGCAATATATTAATGTCAACATTGCCCTTGACATGCTCTGTCAAAAATAATAATGTTGACAATATGAGAACTCAACAATACTCACACAACAAACTAGGAGCGTATCTCAAACGCCATAAAATTGCTACGCTCAATCAGCTTCGAAGCGCTTTGGATAACCCGAATCGACGAACGGTTTTTCGAAAGCTCAAGTCGTTGGATTATCTCAGTAGCTATTCCCATCGAGGGATGTATTACAGCTTGCAGAGTATAGTAAAATTCAACACTGAGGGTCTGTGCTCTCACCAAACAGTTTGGTTTTCTAAATTCGGTAAACTGCTGGAAACCGCAAAGGCCTTTGTAGAGCATTCGGAGGCCGGCTACAGTTCGGCAGAACTTAGCCAAGCGCTTCATGTTGAAACGAAACATTGCCTGCTCAAACTGATTCGCACACAACAGGTGCAGCGTGAAAAAATCCAAGGCAGCTACATCTACTTTTGCTTTGAGTCAAAGAAGTACGGTTGCCAACGCAAAGAGCGCATACAGCGTAAACACAAGTCTTTGGCCACCATGCTTGTTGCCAATGCTGATTTGGCTGAGGACGAAGCTAAGGCGGTTGTCTTGCTTTTTCTCAGTACGTTAAATGAGAAACAACGCAGACTGTATGCAGGGCTCGAGTCGCTCAAGTTAGGCTACGGAGGCGACAGTTACATTGCCGATCTGTTCGGCATGGATCCGCATACAGTTGCCCGTGGTCGCCGTGATCTGGAAAAAGGCAATTGGGATACCAGCCGGTTACGTGCCAAAGGTGGTGGCCGCAGTTTGGCGGAAAAAAAACGCCTGAAATCTTAGACGAGATTGCAGCCATAATGGAGCATGAAACCGCCGGTGATCCGGTTAGCGGATGTAAGTGGACGCGTAAGACTACTGCAAAAATTGCCCAACAGCTAAAGCGCATCGGTATTCGGGTGTCGTCCAAAACAGTTGGCAGATTGCTAAAACAAATGAAATTTTCCCTGCGATTAAACCTTAAATGCCTTGAATCTGGTCAAAGCAAACCGCCCGATCCTCGCCAGCGGGATCAGCAGTTTCACTATATCCGAAACCGTATACGTGCCTACTCTACCCAGGGCCTGCCTGTCATCAGTGTCGATGCAAAAAGCCGAGAATTAATAGGTCCGTTTCACCAAGCCGGGCGCAGATGGAGTCAAAAGCCAATTAAAGTTTTGGATCATGATTTTCCTTCCGACTCTAATGGAATTGCTTTGCCCTACGGCATCTATGATCTTTCGCGCAATGAGGGATTTGCCTGCGTTGGTACCAGTTGCGACACCTCTGAATTTGCCGTAGACGCCATTCGTATGTGGTGGTTGAAGGCCGGCTTGGCGCACTATCCTGATGCTGATCGTCTGATGATCCTTGCTGATTGCGGCGGAAGCAATGGCTACCGAACACGCCTATGGAAGCATCAGTTACAGATCGCCTTTTGCAACCGCTTCAACCTTGAGGCCAAAGTCTGTCATTATCCGCCCGGCTCCTCTAAATGGAATCCTATCGAGCATAGAATGTTTTCTTTCATCAGCAGCAACTGGGCAGGTCAGCCGTTATTAAATTATGAAACAGTATTGAAGTTCATTCGCACAACTAAAACCTCTGCTGGTTTGAAAATCCGTGCTTTCTTAAACAAAAAGCAATACCACAGGGGAATAAAAATTTCTGATAGCCAAATGAAAAAAATAGCATTGAAGCGATACACCTTACGACCAAATTGGAACTATTCAATTTGTCCATCTAAAATGTGATTTTATTTTTTCGCAAACTCTTAGTGTCGGTATCGGTTTCGGGCTGCAGGAAATTGTCGCCAATTTCATATCCGGCCTGATTATCCTTTTTTAGCGGTTAGTTTTGTTTACATTGCGTGCCTGAATCGATCATAGATAATCAACTAAATTTATTGTGTATTTGTTCAGATAATCTATCATTTTTTGGAGCGTATTTACAGAATGGATGTATAGCCGATACACAATTTACCATTTTCGCTTGATTCGCACTGAAAAAGCAATATCTTATCTTTATCTTTCGACAGGTTTATATTTTTTGGTTGTTAGAAATCGAGATGTCGGTATCAAAAAGTTTGTGAAACAATAATCCGATAGATTG
>CAXMUH010000089.1:0-16292 GCA_964196565.1 uncultured Legionellaceae bacterium
TGAAGTTCTGGTTTTAATTTTAAAATTCGATTTAATAAATGATAGGCGCCGTAAAATGTAGACTTAAAGCGAAAATCAAGATTCTTTTTCGATTGAATGGTTAAATTTGTTAATAAGATGTGTTGATGGTTTTGCTCAAACAATAGGATTTCATCAATAGAAATTTTGGCTTTTGGTTTGATTGTGTTTTTTTTAAAGTGCGTTTTTATTTTTAAATGAGCGTGGTGATGCGACCTATTTATTTGTTTGGTAAGTGCTGCAAATGTTTTATTGGCAGTGTGAATTTTCAGCACGGGAATTGCCAAAAAAGCAAAATAAAGGCTTATTGTATAGGCGGACAAAATAAACATATAAAGTATGATGTAAGGGAATAGTTTATGCATTTTGTTTGTTGTTGCAGATTTTGGTGGCGCTGAGCATCAGCGAAAAATGATGTTTATTTATATTGAATTTGCACAGCATGAAGCTGGCAAAGGTTTTTTTTATTTTTCGTTTTAATGTAAGAATATCGTTTGATTGTAATGCGTCACCATAAAGCGCAATTGTTTTGATGCCCAACATTATTTTGGTTAGCCAAATATGACGGTTAAACAGTTTGCCAAGTTTATCAAGGATTTTCATATAGTTAAGATTTAATTTCACTTTAATTTTTTTAGTTTGATAAGTGGGTTTTATTGCGTTTAATAGATGATATTGTCTAAGGTGTAATTGATTTAGCTTGGTGGTAATGTGTAAATTAATGCCAATAATAATCGTGCTGATAAAGATTAAACTCATTATCGCAATAAGGTAGAATTGATAGCGTCGCTTTGTTTGGTGCTGATAATATAAGGATAATAGGTTGATAGATTTCATATAAAGCCTCTTTCTGCGAGGCTGGTTGAGATGATATGATCTGTGGTTTTTAGTATCCCATTAAGTGGAGCAGGCTTTATTCCAGTTGTTTTTTCAAACAGTTTGCAAATAACATCTTGTGTTTGTGTCGTTGTGTGTAGCCATAATGTCGACAAAGCTGGATTGTTGGCTTTGTATAACAGTGCCTCTTGGATGAGTGACTCGCTTGATGCGGGGCAGGGCACATTTTTACAATGAACCAATTGGCCAGCTTGGCAAAGACATAGAAGCCATGTTTTGGCCCGTTGTATCATCATTAAATGCGGCTTATCATCATTGGGTAGTAGGCGAAGTGCTGCAAAGGGTTCTGCTTCGATCATACTGGGTTTAATCCCATTGGAGCAGATAAGGCGAATGGCTTGATTAATAAAATCTCTATTCACAGCTAAAAGCATTATTTTTTTTTGGGTTTGTGCGCTTGGTACACACTGGTAATGTAGGTAAGATGAAGCGATTGACTTCTGCTGCTGTTGGATAACGGCTTTAACTTCTTTGTTGCTAAGCGCATCGTCGACATTAAAAGTTTTTAAGGTAATAAATTGTGTGGATATACCGATATTGAGTAAGCTTTTTTGTGAGCAGTGCGTGCGTAAAATCTTTTTGAGTAAGTTTCTGTTTGGTTTTGCAGTGAGTGGGGATAGCAAATTATGCTGACTGAAATGTGCGGCATAAAGTTTATTTGTGGTTCTTTTCAATTCGGTGATCTCGATAGAGTCTTGTTTTAATAAAATCCCAATACTCGTGTTGCAGGTCATTCTTGTCTCCTTCAAACTGATATCAGTATATCGCCATGCTTTTTGGTCGCAATACCGTACTAGCAGATATATACCCAAACCACTTAGAAACCAGGTGTTTTTCTGGCACCGAGCCTGTCGTCCCGGGTCATAGGTAACCCGGGACCTAGTTCAACATAATTTGCTGGATCCCGGATATTTTCTTATTATTTCCTGGATCCCGGATATTTTCTGCGAAAATTCCGGGACGACAGTGTCGAATTCCGGGAAGACGGTGCCAAAACACCTAAGGGTCACCTGCGTTGAGTATATAAATCATATGTTTGATGTTGGCGGCCATTCCTATATAATTGATCGCAAATACTTAAAGCATGGAGCCATCAATGGCAAAACTGAGTCGGTTCGTAAAAACGTTGTCTTGGGCTGTATTTAGTGTAACGGTCTTTGTTCTAGTAGTGGGTTTAGCTGTTTATTTTTATGTTGAGCATCAGCTGCCGGACGTAGAAAGTCTAAGAGATGTTCATCTTCAAGTACCCCTGCGAATTTATACCGCTGACAACCGTCTTATTGCTCAGTTTGGAGCCAAGAGGCGTATTCCTGTTGAGTTGGAACAAATACCAAAACGATTGATTGATGCCGTGTTAGCAACTGAGGATGCCCGATTTTATGAACACGCCGGTGTAGATATCGTTGGTCTTATGCGTGCGGCGGTCGCGGTTATCGTATCTGGCAAAAAAGTGCAGGGGGCGAGTACGATCACCATGCAGGTGGCGCGTAATTTTTATTTGTCGCGTGAAAAAACATATATACGTAAAATTCGTGAGATTTTGTTAGCGTTGAAAATTGATAAAGAAATTAGTAAAAAGAAAATATTAGAGCTCTATTTAAATAAAATATATTTTGGTAATCGTGCCTATGGCGTGGCGGCAAGTGCTAACGTGTATTATGGCAAGAAATTGAATGAACTGACCTTGCCCGAGATGGCGATGATTGCGGGTTTGCCGCAAGCGCCTTCGCGTAATAATCCGTTGGATAACCCGGAAGCCGCATTGAGGCGTCGCAATCATGTTTTATGGAGGATGCTGAGTCTTGGATTTATCACCAAAGCAGAGTACCAGCAGGCGGTGGATATGCCGATAACTGCTAGCTACCATCATCGAAAAATAGAAGTCTCTGCACCCTATGTTGCAGAAATGGTGCGTGAATCAATGGTCGAAGAATATGGCAAAGAAGCCTACGAAAAAGGTTTAACAGTTTACACCACCGTGAATTCAAAATTGCAAGTAGATGCCAATAAAGCGCTTTCTGATGGATTGTTGGCGTATGATCAGCGTCATGGTTATCGTGCGTCAACTCACAGCTTGGGAGAATTCGATCAAGCAAAATGGCAGCAAGAATTAACAAAGCTTACGGCTATTTCACCTATGTTGCCTGCCGCGGTATTACAAATTATGCCACGTTCAATTAACGCCTTATTGGCAAGCGGTGAAATTATTACTATCCCCTGGGCGGGTCTTTCTTGGGCACGAATGCAGATGGAAGATGGATTTGTTGGTCCACCACCACGCAATGCAGCTGATATTGTAGCCATCGGCGATGTTATTAATGTAATGAAGCTAAAAAATTCAGTGTGGCGCCTTGTTCAGATGCCAAAAGTGCAGGGGGCGATCGTTGCGATGAACCCAAGCGATGGTGCAGTATTGGCGTTAAGTGGCGGATTTAATTATAAGGTAAGTAATTTTAACCGCGCAATTCAATCAGAGCGTCAGCCAGGTTCTAACTTTAAACCGTTTATTTATTCTGCTGCATTAAACAAAGGTTACACCTTAGCAACTATTATCAATGATGCACCGATCGTGCAAAAGGATACCGGTGAAAATGAACTGTGGCGCCCAACCAATGACACCTTGAAATTTTATGGGCCGACGCCACTTCGTGTTGGATTAATTAAGTCGCGAAATTTAGTTTCTATTCGATTATTGCAAGGTATTGGTGTTCCCTATGCGTTGCAATATGTAAAAAGATTTGGTTTTGATCCTAACGCATTGCCGCACAGTTTGTCGTTGGCACTAGGCAGTGGATCTGCAACGCCATTACAAATTGCTGTCGGTTATTCGGTATTTGCAAATGGTGGCTATTTGGTGACACCTTATTTTATTCGAAAAATTATAGATCAGTATGACAATGTGCTTTACACAGCTAACCCAGCCTCTGCATGTAGTGCGTGTTTAATAACGGATACACCAAAAGATGAGGAACTACCACAAAACGCAGCACCGAGAGTGATCACTCCACAGAACGCGTATTTAATCACTCAAGCGATGCGTGATGTTATTCAAAAGGGCACCGGCCGTGCGGCAAAAGTATTAAAGCGGACAGATATTGCAGGTAAAACCGGCACCACAAATCGACAAGTCGATGCTTGGTTTAGTGGGTTTAATAGCAATATTGTTACTACCATTTGGGTGGGTTTTGATAATATGAAAAGTTTAAAAGAGTACGGTGCAAGAGCCGCATTACCAATATGGATTCAATTTATGCGTGAAGCCTTGGATAATACGCCAGAAGCCACGATGCCAGAGCCGCCAGGTATGGTTACGGTTCGTGTAGACCCCCAAACCGGTTTGCTTGCTTCTCCCACTTCAAAGAATCCGCAATTTGAAATATTTCGCAAACAATATGCGCCACACCAATACAACAGTGACATTGCAACAGGTGCCAACAGTGATGGATCAGATGGTGGCGGCAACTCCGGCGAGCAGATCTTCTGAGTGTGGTCAGTATATAGTTGGTTCATTATAGAATTAGGTCTATTAATTAAGTCTTATCGCAGGGTGGGTTAGCGCATTTATGCGCGTAATCCACGGGGTAATGTATATTTTTGGTGGATTACGAACCTTTTGGTTCTAATCCACCCTACAAAAAGCCTAAAACTCACCTGCGCTGAGTATATTAGCACTTGAGCTCTAGCACAGATTGCAATTGCTCCCAAACAATCTCCGGGCTAATCGCAGCGAGACAAGCTGGCTGTCCATCAACCGAATTTTTAAAAGTACAATTTTTTTGATAACAGGGGGCGCATGCAAATGTTGAGGCATAAAGCAATTGTCTTTTTCCAGTTGCGCCAATTTTTTTAGGATCGGTCGGACCATAAAGGTGAACGGCGGGTGTGTTTAATGCCGCAGCCAAGTGTCCAAGTCCTGTGTCAACACACACAGCCGCTTTTGCATTTGCTATAACGGTGGCGCATTCTGATAAAGAAAGTTTTGGCATCACCAATACATTTTTATTGTTTTTTGCTAATTGTTCGCTGCGTTTTTTTTCATTCTCATTGCCAAATAGCAGTACGACCGATAAATTGTTTTTTGTAATAATATTAATTAACGTTTGCCAATGTGTTTGCTGCCAGTGTTTGGTCTTCCAAGTTGTGCCATGTACGCAGACAATATATTTTTCTGGGAGAGTGACAGGTGGTTCTGTTAATTGATTGCGATTAATGCCAAAGTCAGGAGATGATTCTGGTTCGGGATAGTTAAGCGCTCTGGCAAACAGTTGGCGGGTGCGATTAATGGCATGTTGGTTTTTATCGATAAAATAACGCTGTTGATAAAACCATTGTGCGCCATATTCACGCACGGATTGTTTATCCATACCTGCGCGAGGCCCTGCAGCTTGCGTGCTGATAATGGCAGTCTTTAATGCAGACTGAGCATCAATAATTAAATCATAATCTGTTTGGCGCAATGACTGTTTAAATTGTTTAATTGCGCCAGCTCGAAAGGCTTGCCATTTATTGCGTTTCCACTGACGAATGGGGGCTTCGATGACTCGATTAACGCTTGGGTGCCAGGTGGGAATTTCGGCAAATGCGGGCTCGGCCACCCAGTCAAATTCGATAGCAGGTATAGCCTTTTTTGCATCGGTCAGTGCCGGCAAGGTGTGAATTAAATCACCCATTGAAGAGAGTTTGATGATAAGTGCTTTCATTGTCATTGATTGTAACGAAACCTATCTCAGCTGCAAGCGCTTTTCGGATTGGTTGTAAATATGCTGGCGCATCAATCGCCCAAAATAAACTCAAGTTGAAGAAAAACACCCCAACAACTCTTTGAAAGCACAGAATTTTTTATTGAGTAACCTTGACTATTGTCTAATAAAAGGTTAATTTAATTCTTAATATTTCTTGGACCTGCCGGGAACGACTACCTATTTAAAGATGGATTTTAAGGAGCACAGAATGTTTAAAAAAGTCATGACTTCCGCAGTGATTGCGACTGCTTTATTGTCCGGTACTGCACTTGCAGGTGGCCCGGATATGCCTAAAGCACCAGAATGCGAGCATTGTTTTAAGCCATTTATTGGCGTTAATTACAGCTACTTGAGTGGTGACACGCAAGTTTTCAATGAGCGCACGGATTTCGCATATGCTGGAGTACTTTACAATGTAACGGCTACTGGCACCATACCAGATAACTTTAATGGCATCGGTTTTGAAGCGGGCGCTAAATACGGTCCTTATTTTGGATTGGCTTTTGGTATCGCACATTACTTTAAAAAATTGGCCACTGTTGACGTTAGTGCTTCAAATCCCACACCTGTTACTGTAACTGGAACGGTTGGGGCAAATATTAAATTCACTAATTTTTACTTAGAAGGGCGCTTTTACTACCCAGTTACTGATGGATTTAATTTAATCGCTGCGATTGGCGCTAATCTACTTGATCCTTATGTTACCCTTAGTGGCAACTCGCTTGCATTTGCAACGGCTCTTAACGGTGTGCTTCCATTACCTGTAACCAACGGTGTTAATTTAAGAAATCACTTAAATTGGCGTTTTGGTGCGGGTCTGGATTACTGGTTTACACCAAATTGGGGTGTGACTGCTATGTACCATTATATGCCAATGCCAACATCTAACCTAGTAACAGATCTGAATGATTTCTGGACGGTTGATGCGGGTATTTATTATATGTTTAGCTAAGCTAACTTTCCTCTGAAAAAGCCGGTGTTTTAACCGGCTTTTTTTTACTTAAATATTTTTTCAGCTGCATTTAGCGTTTTATTAATTTCATTTTTACCATGAGCACTGGAAACAAAACCCGCTTCAAATGCGGAAGGTGCAAAATAAACGCCTTCACGCAGCATGCCATGAAAAAAATGTTTGAATCGTTCTTGGTCGCACTGAGTGGCTTGCTGGTAACAATTGATTGCTTCCTCATTTGTAAAATAAATTCCAAACATGCCGCCTTTTGCGTTTGCAGCAAGAGCAATATTATTTTGTTTAGCGACGGTTATCAGTCCATCGGTTAAAGATTTAGTCATACTCGCAAGTTGATTAAAAAAGCCAGGGCGTTGAATTTCACTTAGGGTGGCAATGCCAGCGGCCATCGCAATTGGATTGCCGGATAAGGTGCCGGCTTGATAAACCGGACCTTCAGGCGCCAGATGATTCATAATTTCTTTTTTGCCACCCAGGGCGCCGACTGGCATACCGCCGCCAACCACTTTGCCCAGCGTGGTGATATCAGGTATTACTTTATAAAGTGATTGGGCGCCACCTAAAGCAACCCGAAATCCTGTCATCACTTCATCAAAAATTAATAAGGCACCATACTGGTCACACAAATCGCGCAACTCAGTTAAAAAATTAGCTTGTGGCAAAATCATATTCATATTGCCGGCAATAGGTTCAATAATAATTGCCGCAATGGATTGGCTGTGTTGTTGAAATAATTGAGTCACAGAATCAATATCATTAAAGGTCGCAACCAAGGTGTCATTGGCAACACTTTTCGGAACGCCGGGGGAGCTGGGTACACCTAAAGTGAGTGCGCCAGAGCCAGCTTTTACGAGTAAAGCATCAGAGTGACCATGATAGCAGCCTTCAAATTTAATAATTTTATCGCGACCGGTTATGCCGCGCGCCAAACGAATTGCAGTCATTGTGGCTTCGGTGCCTGAGCTGACCATACGCACTTTTTCAATGGATGGCATTAATTTACAGATGGTTTCGGCGAGTGTAACCTCAAGCTCAGAGGGTGCGCCAAAGCTCAAGCCATTTTCGACCGCTTTTTGAACAGCAGCGATCACTTTAGGATGCGCATGTCCTAAGATCATCGGGCCCCATGAACCAACATAATCGATATAACGATCGTTGTCGGCATCAGTTAGATAGGCGCCAAAAGCTTTTGTAAAAAAAATGGGCTGCCCGCCAACAGCTTTAAAGGCGCGGACTGGTGAATTAACGCCACCTGGCATATAATGCAGTGCTTTTGAGAAGAGTTGTTCAGAATGTGATTGAGTTAAAGTTTCGTTCAAGGCGCTCTCCAGTGTGACAATATAGTAGGTGCGATTATGACACAGCAAGATGACTTTAAAAAATATATCTGTTTAATGTGCGGGTTCGTTTACGACGAAGCCCTAGGTTGGCCAGAAGACGGAATCGAAGCAGGTACGCGCTGGGAAGATGTAGCCGATGATTGGTTGTGTCCGGATTGTGGGGCTACTAAAGCCGACTTTGAGATGGTCGAGGTTTAATAATTGTATTTTTGTTGGGGTGCGACCATTTGCGGGAAATCCTTCGGCTACGCTCAGGACAAGCCTTGGATGCAAAATTTCCTCGCAAAAGCATCTTACGGCTTTACCACCACCATAATAACAATCGCAATTAATAAAACGGTGGGAAACTCGTTAAAAATACGAAAAAACTTAGCCGATTGTCGATTGCGCTCATGCTTAAAGTTCGACAGCATTCTTCCGCAATAAATATGATAGACCCACAATAATAAAACCAAGACCAGTTTCACATGCATCCAGCTGAACTGCAGGTAAATTGCAAAGTTATAGCTAAGTAGCCAGATACCCAACAGGGTCGTTAGAATGCCAGCTGGCGTCATAATATAATAGTAGAGCTTGTGCTCCATCACTTTAAAACGCTCAATACTGATGGAATCGGTAGCGTTGGTATGGTAAACAAATAACCGTGGTAGGTAGAAGAGTCCCGCAAACCAGGCGACCATCGTGATGATATGGAAGCTAAGTATAAACAGCATCAACATAGTTTTTCCTTGTAGTTACAAGGAATAAGCTACCACTGAATTAATCAGGTAGCAAGCAGTTGACGAAGGGGCATTTGTTGCCGATAATGGCTATAATTTCTATAGTAGGGTCAAAAAGATCAATAGGTTGTAACAGGTTGAACTTAAAATGAGCGCAGTAGCACAACAGAGCGTCGATGTGATTTTTACCGATAGTGCGGCGCATAAGGTAAAGACGTTAATTGACGAAGAAGGTAATCCGAAGTTAAGCCTCAGGGTTTATATTACCGGAGGTGGATGCTCTGGTTTTCAATACGGCTTTACCTTTGATGAAGAAATTAATAGCGATGACTATATTGTTGAAAATAAAACCGTGCGCTTATTAATTGATCCGATGAGCTATATGTATCTACAAGGTGCAGAAATTGATTATCGTGAAGATATCAATGGCGCACAATTTATTATTCGTAATCCGAATGCCAAGACCACCTGTGGTTGTGGCTCTTCTTTTTCTGTCGAAGATAAGTCTGACGACGGAGCTTAACTCTTTATTACCAATCATTCAAATTATCCACAGAATCTGTGTATAAACCTGTGGAATAAGCATGTACTAAGTTAAACTATCCTTACGTGATATAGACTTAAAGCAAGTTGATCAAAAATGAATGACAAAGATTTTTCACAAGCACCAGCGAACAATAAGCTCCCAATTCTAGAGGTTCTGCAGCAATACCTCAAAGGCAAAGAACACATATTAGAAATTGGCAGCGGCACTGGCCAACATGCGGTATTTTTTGCAGAGCAGTTTGCAAATACTGTATGGCAAACTTCAGACCGATCAAATAATCACAATAGCATTAACGCATGGATTAAATCATCCAAACAGTCGAATATTTTACCGCCATTACTTTTAGATGTTAATGATCGCGCCGCTTGGCCAAGCATTAAATATGATATTATTTACACAGCAAACACCGCGCATATTATGTCATGGCAAGAAGTACAGTTGATGATAGAGCTTGCCAGTGTCGTCTTAAAACCTCAGGGCTATTTTGTTCTCTATGGTCCTTTTAATAAAAATTACCAGTTCACCAGTGATAGCAATAAACAATTCGATGCTTATTTAAAAGCGCAAGATAATAAAATGGGAATACGTGATTTTTCAGCAATAGAAGTAGAAGCAAATAAATATGGATTAGCGCTTGAACGCGTTATTGAAATGCCGGTGAATAATATGGTGCTTGTTTTTCAGAAGCAATGATAAATATGGAAGCCGCCAAGTAAATTTACTTTTTAAATCATCTTTTAATTAAATAAAAATAAATTAAATAATTTCGATTTAATGTTACACAGTGTTACAAAGCATAAAACCATTTTGTCTTGGTAAAGCTTACAATGGCAGCTATACCATGTGACAAAAGGTTAACTCAATGGGAATAGCTGCAAGTTCTGACCCGGAAGGTAAAATTACTGGATCAGAAAATGAGAAGGAAATTAAAAAACATTCAGTCGAGTTTGGCTGCTTAGTTGTTTGCGCAACGCTGTGGAGGCGTCTCGCTTCAACCGCGAGGTTAGATTGGCTGAGTATGATAATGCCATCAGTGTTTACCAAAACTTTTGGTCGCACGCTGATGGTTACCAAAGTAATCGTGTTCACTAACGTTTCGACATTTATTTTAAAAAACCTTATGTATGCAGCACCTGAAATTGCTTTTATTGCAGGTTTGGTTGTGGCAACTTATCATTATTTCGATCAGCGTAAGCAAGGTAAATCCAGAGTCGATGCATTAAAAATAGCCCTGACCTATTTTCTAAAAACGGCGATTAAGTTTTTTATTGTATATATGGGCTGGGTGTGTGCGATAGCTTTTGTGACTGCGATGGGATGGTTTGCAACACCGATGGTATTAACCGCGGTGATTGTCGCCGCATCTTGTGTTGGTGCTGCGATGCTTTTATCAATTTTAAAATGCATTAATAGGAAATTTGGTGGCTCTAAAAAAATTGAAAATTTTTTAGATATTTTTATGCTGAGCTGTGTGTTTGCAGCGCTGGCTGCCATTGCTTATTTTGCAAGTCCAGTATTAGCGGGTTTATTAGTGGTGGGTGGTATTACAGCACTGTCATTATTTGTTGCCACTTTAATTACGGAGGTGCTTCCTGATCCTAATAAAGATATTAACAAAGCGTGGAAAATGTTGGCGCGCGCATATTCTGAAGGCGTGGTGTGGGCTTTGATCGAGCACATCGGGTTGAATGTAATCATCGGTGGAGTTATTGGCGGTGTGGTTGATGTGATGGTGGTTAGTTTTTCGGTGTGTTTAGCAATATTTATTGGTGGTCAAGTAGATGAGCAAGTTCGACATACAAGTGCGCACTGGGATGTGAAGCTATCCACAGACACTAAAAAGTTTATAAAGTCACAGTTAAAAAGAATACAGACTTATAAGATTTTAACCGAATGGTCGGAGATTAACGTGTCAATTAATAGCATTCATAATGCGCTTCCAGATGATGGTTCGCGTCATTTATTTGACCGTTATATTAAACATAAATTGGGTTATAAGATTTTGGCTATTCTGGAAAATGCAACAACAATGCATGAAGTTTCAATGATTCCAAAAGAATGTTTTGCCTATCTTGAATTTAAGCGCGCGATCAGTTGGCTGCCTTTTTCCATTAGTTTTGGCTCTAAAACATTTAAAATGATGAATGAAGTGATGCTTGCTAGAGCGCGATATATTCAGGCTGAAGAAGGTCCACAAAAAGAAAAGGCGTTAACAGATTGGGAAAAATTAACCCAAACGGTGCACACACGATTAGATAAAATGAATCGGGATACCTTCGCCAAATTGCGCTATCAATATAAGGTGGACCTGGATAAACCAGATCGGAGCTTGAATAATAGCCCAACGCTTTTTGCAAAAAAGCCGGTTAATGCAGCTAATGATAATTCAGCCAGTGAGCACGGAATGGTTTCCAAGGTGTGATGATAATATTTAATTAGCTAGCGGTATTGGGGTTTTGAATGGTGACAATACTACTAATCAAGGTTGAATTTGGCACCACATGAGTTTCTGTATCAGTATGGATTGTGGTGTAGCGCAGATTAATATCCACGACAGTGCCATTGATTGTGCTAACCGAAATGAAATCATTAACTTGAAAGGGATGATAGAATATAATCATAAACCCGGCGATGATATTTGATAAAGAATCCTTTAACGCAAAACCGAGTGCAAAACCAACCAATCCGAGGCCGGTTACCAAAGCGGTGACATTAATACCCATGGTGCCAAGCCCGCTGACCAGTCCAATTAGGATAATAGCAACTTTGGAGGCTTGTCCTAAAAGGCGCAGTAAATATTTGCGCCGCTTGCTGTGATTGGCTAAACGAATAACAAAGGATTTTACAATCAAGGCCGCCAGCCAAAATAATAGAAACACCACGACGCCAAGAATTAGCTGCGGGACAAAATCTAATAGCTGTTGATAAAGCGTACCAATGTGATGATGTATATCCATAGCTTATAATGTATCGGCAAGTGATAGAAAAATCAACTGCGGATTCTAGATTAAATAAACATCATAGCGACTGCTTTTGCCTTCAAAAATCAAATCTGGTGGTTGATCCGATAAGGTGGGTGCGAGACGAGCACGCTTAACCACGACGCGTCGCGCGGCATGATTTAATGCAGATTTAAGAATTTCTTTGGCGTCAAGGTCATCCCCGATCAATAAACGTAAGATACGCATTTCCTTTTTTACTAGAGCAGATTTTTTTGAATCTGGAAACATGGGATCAAGGTAAATCACATCAGGTTTTATTGTTAATGTCTCTAAGTACGAAGCGGCCTCAGCTTCAATTAGGTGAAGTTTTAATTCTGCAAACCACTCATAAGTTTGGGCGCGATTAAGTCCATCACGCAGTAAGGCGGTAATGATGGGGGAGCGTTCGATCATGGTGAGATCACAGCCCAATGTGGCCAGCACAAAAGCGTCGCTGCCGAGGCCAGCGGTAAGATCAAGCACACTAGGGATCCTGTTTTTTTTAATGCCAACAGCGCGAGCGATCAATTGACCGCGGCCGCCACCAAATTGGTGACGGTGTGCAGACTTGCCGCTGGTAAAATCAACGTAAATTGGATTAAGTTTATCTTTGCCGCGAAATTGTAATTCTAAGTGCTTATCGGTTAAAACCAACAATAAAGGATAAGATGTTGTACTTAAATCAACAAGCGGTAGCTGTAACTGCTTAGCCAGCTTTTGTGCCTCGGGTTTGAGATCGATTGCTTGGACGCTAATGGCTATTTTTGGTGACATGTTGATAGTATACGGGAAAATGAACTGTCTCTGTGAAATGTTATACCCAGCGCGGATTAGTTTTAGGTGTAGCCCGGACAAAAATTTATTTTTGGCCGGGAATGTTGCGCGAAGCGCGACTCAAAAAGCTGGAATCATGCTTTGCATGATGCTTCCCGGCCGACAAGTCGTCCGGGCTACTTCAAAAGCTGTCAGAAAAACACCTAGTTTTTAAGTGGCTTGGGCATACGCCGCAGCCATCAATTCTTGCTACCGGCATTAGCGAGAATTGTTGTACAATGTATAGATGAGGACACTTAAGGGATTGTTAAATCTAACTAAGCGCAGCGCGCGATGGATCGTAGCGTTCATTATTGTGCTATTACTCGTGTATGGCTATTACATTCTGTTTATTCGAAACCCTTATACCACCGACGCATTTGTACAAGGGCATTGGCTAAAAGTCGCAGCCCGAGTTGATGGTCCTGTGGTTAAACTGAATGTTGTTAATAACCAAGAGGTCCATAAGGGCCAGGTGTTGTTTCAGATCGACCCCACGCTTTATCGATTACGGATGAATTCAGCAGCGGCTAAGCTTCACGCCATCAATCAAAGTTTAAGCGCCTTGGAACAAGAAATTAAAGCTGCATCTTACATGGTGAGAGAAAGAGAAGCTCAGTTGAAGTTTGCACAAATCCAATATAAACGATTTATTCGTCTACAAAGAGAGGGTGCAGTTTCCATTGCGCGATATGACGCAGCGCAAGAGCAACTGCGGGCTTTGCGAGCCGAGCGTCAGCAAGCCATTTATACGCTAAACAAATTAGAGCAGCAATTGGGAAGCATAGAAACCAATGGCCGAAGAGCACAAGCTACAGCCGAGCTCAACCTCGCTCGAAAAAAATTGTCCTACACAACAATCATCGCTCGTGCGAGTGGTAAACTTTCAAATTTTTATGTGCGCGTAGGTGATTACATTAAAGTGGGTGAACCCTTATTCTCAATTGTGGAAAATGAATATTGGTGGGTGCAAGCAAACTATTTGGAATATGAGTTGCGACGAATTAAACCTAATCAAAGTGCAGATGTTATCGTTTCAATGTATCCCGGTCATGTTTTTAAAGGGTCAGTCACCTCCGTTGGTGCTGGAATTAGTCGGGGTCGAAATATCTCCAAGCAAAACACATTACCGATCGTTAAAGAAAGCATTAATTGGTTACGGCTTTTTAGTCGATTTCCCGTTTTTATTCATATCACTGACACCGATAAAGCATATCCTTTGAGAGTGGGGGCAACAGCAATAGTGATGATTCATGTTAGATAGAACTTTTTTTAATAAATTGGCATTTAAAACGGCAATAAAAGCGGGTATTGCACTTACCATTGCTGCAAGCATTGCTTACTATTATCATTGGTCGCTATTTTGGTGGGCTATCTTTGTGGCCTTTTTATCTATCGCGCCCGATATTGGCTCATCGATTATGATGATGATTGCGCGTTTTACAGGGACGTTCGTCGGCGCATTTTTTGCGGTTATTATTGCATTATTTTATCAATATCCTTGGGTTTATTATTTCTTGATATTTATTTTCATTTTCGTCTGTTTATATTATATTGTTAAACCTGCGGTGTCGTGGGCAGGCATTCTATGTTTGGTAACAGGGGTGGTGGTCACTTTGGTCGGGCCAAAATACAGTGTTGGTATATTTCATTATGCAGTTGAGCGTTGTTTACAGATTTCATTTGCGATCGTCGTGGTTACGTTTACCTTGTTAATTTTAAAAGGGCAATATGCACATCGTATACTAAGAGAAAAAATTAAAGTTGTGTTAGGTAAATATCAGTCGCTTTGGGAGTTGGTGATTCAGAATTATATTTCGGGAAAGTCTTCAGATAATATTCAAGAATCTGTTAGAGAAATAAGCGTTGAGCTTAATGCGATGCTGACGCTTCTTGGATTTGCACGCTATGAGGTCTGGAAAAAGAATTTTAACGCAGGGCAATGTTTGGCGTTGATTAATCTATTGAAACGCTTACTGGCGATATTTGCTGCAATTAATGAGGCCTCTCGTTATGTGAAATCCAGTGATTTTAATGAGGAGGTTCAACAATACCTCCATCGATTAGGGGGTGTTGTTACAAATTCACTCGCAAATATTATGATGCTCACGGAAGAGGTGTCAACCTCATATGATCAGAAAATAGATGAATTGGAGTCGGGGTTTGTAAAATTAATGGATGAAACGCTTGCGGATTTTGTGAAAAAAAAGGGTGAGAATACAAAAAAAGAATTAAATCGTATAGCCTGGTTTAGTTTAGTTCAGCGTATACTTTTGGTAACATCGCTGATGCGTCGGGTCACCGTGTTGATGAATTCAGATAAAGTAAATGTAAAATTAAAAGAACAATTAGATGAAGAGTTACGTTCGGTTAAGGGGGAAGAGCATCGCGACACAATGTTTAATTCTATTCGGGTGCGGCTTGCATTGCACGGCGCTGTTGCTGCAGCGATTATGATTACGTTGCAAGAGTATTTTCGTTGGTCGCCTTTGCTTGGTATGGTAGCGACGATCACCAGCATGTTTATTGCTGTATCAATGGTATTGCCTATCGCAGGGAATATCGGTCTTGGCATTGTGGGGGCGGCGCTGGGAGCTTTATATACTTATTTCTCGCTCGTGTTTTTAAATTATTATCCGGGTTATGCAACGGTGCTCATGTGTCTATTTGTTGGTGCAGTGATTGCATCGTATTTTATTGTGATCACCAAATTACAAGGAAGGTCATTTTTGATCTTTTCTATTTATTTTGCTTTGGTTTTGGTTTACGTGATGACTGAAATGCCGGCTGAGCGCACTAATCTAGATATTTCAATTGTATTAATGTTGGCGATATTTATGACTGCAGTGATAAGCTCAGTGGTTAGTCGTGTTATCTTTCCGATTAAATATAAAAAAATAATGCAAAAAAGATTAGAGCTCTGTTTAATTGGTCAAGGTTTATTATTAAGGCGCTTAGAAAAAACTGCTGTGAACAGCAAACATTTATCGATAATGAAAAATGATATTTATCAGCAGTCTCAATTAATTAATAGGGCCAGGACCTCTATTCAATATTGTATTGATCAAGAGCTTTACAATGGTGCTCAGATAGATCAAATTCGTGAGTTAACTTATAGCTGTGAGTTAATGCTATTAGCTAATTTAAGCATGATGCATCCATTGAGCGTCCTTCCTGACCAAAAATTAATTGAAGCGCTCCGGGTTAAGTTGCATGCAGAATATCGAATAATGATCAAAAATCTTTTTAATTATTCGAGGAATAT